>NZ_JASSVO010000003.1:0-339882 GCF_030541085.1 Marinobacter sp. ST-43 | reverse complement strand
TCAGTCCGTGCAGACCTATAACACAAGGCGACCACATCTTGCCTTGAAATACAAAACGCCCGATGCGGTGCACCGGGCGTTTCAATAGAAATAGGTGTAAACCTATTTCAGGACTAGACACTGTTTATTCCCCGAAGATTTCCTCATAAAAGCGCATGGTGCCCTGCCATGAGCGCCGCGCAGCCGCTTCATCATAGGCGATTGGCATGTCGAACTCTGCCGCCACCTTATCGGCATTGGGATTGGTAAAGGAATGCTTCACGCCAGGGAAGCTGACCAGCGTCAGATCCACTTCGGCATTCTGCATTTCCCGAACCAGCCCGGCTACCTGTTCCGAGGGAACCATGTCATCTGCGCCGCCTGTGTAAACCTGCACTCTTGCTTTCACCGTGCCAGCTTCGGCCTGCAGCGGGCTGCCCAAGGCACCGTGGTAGCTGACTACGCCATCCAGATCCACGCCCATACGAGCCATGTTCAGGACCACGGCACCACCGAAGCAATAGCCCTGGGCAGCAATACGGTCTGGATCAACACTGTCATGGTTCTGCAGAAGTTCCTTGGCTTTCAGGAAGCGGGTTTTAACCTGCTCCATGTTGCTCGTGGCTTCCTGCATGAACTTCTGGGCGGTATCCGGATGGTCGGCCTGTTTGCCGGAGCCATACATATCCAGTGCGAAGGCGGTGTAGCCGGAGGCTGCCAGCTTTTCCGCCTGCTCCCGGGCAAACTCATTGTGGCCCCACCATTCGTGTACCACCAGCACGCCGGGGCGTTTCTGGTCAAACTCGTCGTCCCAGGCCAGGTAGCCGGTGAAGGTTTCGCCGTCTACGGTGTATTCAATGGTTTCGGTCTGCATTTCTGCAAGCGCCTGTGTGCTGGTCATAAAAAGGGAAAGGATTGCTGTGGGTACTGCGGTTCTGATGCGGATCATCGCGTTTGTTACTCCTTGCCAGGGTTGGTGACACTTCCATGATTACGTTGGCAGCCAGAAAATCGATCCAGACTCACTGGTGTGTCCTGTTCTCAGAACAAAACGGTCTTATAGGCCGGATCTGATAAGTAAAGAGAATCAATGCCGGCTTTCCCGAATCTGATTCTTGACTATAGTTAAGAACAGGAACGGTTTTAAGTCCGAAATGGTTCGGGCACCGTATCCACCCATACCAACAACAGCAATAAAGGGGGTGGTTTATGCTTCTGTCCCATGCGTTTGGTCTCTTCACCCACCCGGAAGATGAGTGGGTATCCATCAAGAAAGAACACGAACATCCAACTCGTCTTTATGTGGCGTACGTCGTCGTTCTGGCGGCCATAGCGCCAATCTGTGCCTACATCTCGACGGCCCATTTTGGTTGGTCTATCGGTAGCGAACGGCTGATCAAGCTCACCGAAATCAGTGCGCTCCAGATGAGCGTTCTGACCTACCTCGCCATGCTGGTGGGGGTCTTCGCCCTCGGGTACGCCATTAACTGGATGGCGAAAACCTATGGCGCCAAGGAAGAGCACGTGCCGTCTAACGGTATTGCCCTGGCAGCCTATTCCTGCACGCCACTGTTCCTGGCCGGTTTCGCGCTGCTGTACCCGGTGCCCTGGTTCAATGCTGTGGTGTTCCTGGCGGCGGCCTGCTACGGCGCCTGGTTGATGTACGACGGCTTACCGATCGTCATGGGCATCGAAAAGGAGCGGGCGGTCATGTACGGAGGGGCTCTACTCACGGTGGCACTGGTGATCCTGGTATCCACCCGTGTCGGTTCGGTCATTCTCTGGAATCTGGGGCTCGGGCCGGTGTTCGTCAGCGGCTAGCCAAACACGTTATTCACTCTGTCATAACGGGAGCTTCGGCTCCCGTTTTTTGTTTGCCCGGCGAAGCCGGCAAACCCGGCCATCTGAAAGAAGGTGGCGTCACCCCGACTGAGGGGAAGACAATCCGACTGGCAAGGGCGTCACTGGCCAACGGTGGGGTCTGAAGGAAGCCATAGGAAGTTAACGGTACACAACGCAAGTGAACCTGCTTCGGCAGCTCAGGTGGGTTAGCGTGCAAAATAGCGCGACGCCCGATACTCAGTCAGACCTGTGCTGTGTTTGAGGGTGGCATCGTTAACAGGGAGCCGGTGCAGTAACCGGGGAAGCCTGACACCGAATCCGGCGATGCCGGAGGCTGTGGCGCAAGGTGAAAGCCGAGGCCGCAGTCGGTGCGAGGTGGCAGATGAAGCCGTAGTAGTGAGGAAGTTCCGGCCTGAGAAGCCTGGTAACAGCGTGGAGGACAAAACCGGAATGACCGCTGGCGGAGGTTCAGCGGACCGGTCAGGGTCAAAAGCTCTGGTCGGATGCGAAGGGCGGAAGTCATTAACGAGAGTGACGGACGACGAGCGAACAGGTGGACGCTGCGTTCACAAGCTGCCCGACGGGGCAGGGACGTGCATCGGGGTGCTGCGGGAACGCAGTGCTCTGGTGTTCTCCGAACAAGGGAGTAGAGCGATACCGTGGCGGCAGATTGCCAGAGCGCTAGTACCCGGACGGATCGCCTGAAACAGACCGGCAGCCAGACCGATCCCCGAAGCCGTCACCACAGAGATGAGCAGGCATGAGGAAATACTACAGTCTGTACGGGCAATTGCTGTCAAAACAGCGCCTGTATGAAGCCTTCAGACACATCAAACGCAACAAGGGCGCGGCCGGAATCGATGGGCAGAGCCTGAGTGCGTTTGAGGCGAATCTGGAGGTGGAGCTGTCGTGCCTGTTGCTCGAGCTGAAGGAAAAGCGCTATCGGGCGCAACCAGTCAGGCGCGTAGCCATCGCCAAGGATGACGGCGGTGAGCGTCTGCTGGGCATTCCGACGGTTCGGGACCGGGTTGTACAACAGGCGCTGCGCCGTATTATCGAACCGATCTTCGAGCCGGATTTCCACCCGTCGAGTTACGGGTATCGTCCGGGACGCAGTGGTCACCACGCCATCGGCAAGGCGGAGTTGTTTATCCGCCGCTACCGGCGTGACTGGGTTGTGGACATGGACCTGTCGAAATGCTTCGACACGCTCAACCATGACCTGATCATCCGCCAGTTCCGCCAACGGATCACGGACGGCAGTGTCCTGTCACTGCTGCGCCAGTTCCTGGAAAGCGGCGTGATGGTGGGGTACCACCTTGAAGAAACGGAGCTGGGAAGCCCGCAGGGCGGCGTGATCAGCCCGCTGATTGCGAACGTCTATCTGGACGCCTTCGACCAGTTCATGAAAGCCCGGGGTCACCGGATCGTCCGCTACGCGGACGACATCCTGATCCTGTGCGGCTCACGAGCGGGCGCGGAGAATGCGTTACGGGTTGCCCGGCGCTATCTGGAAAATGAGTTGAAGCTGACGGTCAATACCACCAAAACCCACATCGCCCATAGTGATGAAGGGGTTAAGTTCCTGGGCGTGGTGATACATAGCAAGTACACCCGCATACAGGGAAAGAAGGTGGTCAGGCTTAAGCAGAAGCTGAAATCACTGACGAAGCGAAACCGGGGCATCGGACTCGCGGCCATTATACGTGAGCTGAATCCGGTGTTGCGGGGCTTTGTCAGCTACTTCCGGGTGGCGAACTGCGCGCGGGTGTTAAAGCAGGTGATGAGTTGGCTAAGGCGGCGCCTGCGCTGCATCCAGCTCAAGCAGTGGAAAAAGCCGAGTCGGCTGCATCGGAGGCTGAAACAGCTGGGTTACCAACCCCCGTTCCGGCATATCAAGATGCAAAGCTGGCGCAATGCGGCATCTCCACTGGCCAGTCTGGCCCTGCCCAACACCTACCTGCACAATGACCTGCAGTTGATGGATCTTGCGAAGGTCAAAACCGGCATCACCGTCCCCGAGTTCGGGGTAAGTTAATGGCATGAGCCGTATACGTGGCCCGTATGTACGGTTCTGTGAGAGGGATGAGGCGGTAACGCCTCACCCTACTCGCTGTGACTGCTGTCTGCTTGCGATGCACCTGTCGGAATTTGCCACAGCCCTGTCGCAATCCGGCAACGCGTTCTTCATATCTCTGGTCTAGCTTTTCAGGCCAACCGGTTTTGGTTTCCGGACACGATAAAAAGCATATGACGAACATGACAGGGGTGGACAATGGCTAGACTGACGAGACGGGATTTTCTGAAAGCATCGGCACTGGGTATGGGGGCGGTGGCGATTTCCACCGGCCTGGCGGGGTGTGTGCTGGACAGCGACGACAAACGGCGGGTTGATTTTACCCATGGTGTGGCCAGTGGCGATCCGCTACAGGACAGCGTTATCCTCTGGACCCGTGCCGTGCCCGAGCGTGGCAGCAAGGTGAAAGTAGGTTGGGAAATCGCCACCGATGCGGAATTTTCCTCGGTGGTGCGTTCAGGTACTGCAGAAACCACCGAAGCCCATGATTTCACCATCAAGGTGGATGCCCAGGGGCTGATGCCGGGCCAGCGTTACTATTACCGGTTCCGCTCCTCGGGTGCCACCTCTCCCGTAGGTGCCGCGACTACCTTGCCGGACGGATCGGTAGAGCAGGTGCGACTGGCCGTGGTGTCCTGCTCCAACTACCCGGCCGGTTACTTTCACGTATACCGGGAAGTGGCAAACCAGGCGGACCTGGATGCTGTGATTCATCTGGGCGACTATATCTATGAATACAGCAGTGACCCGGACAGCTATGCCTCGGAAGATGCCCAGGCTTTGGGCCGTACCTTCCCGGAAAACAATAACCGGGAGTTGCTGACACTGGCCGATTATCGCCGCCGGTATGCTATTTACCGACAGGATCCGGATCTGCAGCTGGCCCATCAGCGGTTACCGTTCATTGTGGTGTGGGACGACCATGAAGTGGCTAACGATACCTGGCGTAACGGTGCTGAAAATCACGATGATTCTGAAGGCGATTTTGATCAGCGCAAGCTGTCGGCGCTGCAGGCCTTCTTCGAGTGGATGCCGATCCGACCGGTGATCGAAGGTAATGACGAGGCCATCTATCGCAGCTTCCATTTTGGCGACCTGGTGGATCTGCATATGCTTGATACGCGCATTATCGGGCGCGATCAGCAGCTGGATTACCTGAATTATCTGAGTGAAAGCGGGCTGAATGCACAGCAATTCATGGCCGATGTGACTGATCCAAACCGGACACTGCTGGGTGCTGAACAGCGTTTATGGTTGCAGAACAAGCTGGCCACGTCGTCCGGGCGATGGCAGGTGCTGGGGCAGCAGGTGTTGATGGGGCGTATGGATTTGCCTGCGGAATTGTTGCTGGGTATTGCCACGGGGAACGTTTCGGAACTGCCGCAAGCCCTGGCGGAACTCGCGACTATCAAATTCCGAGCCCTGCAGGGCGACCCCACACTCACCGAGCAGGAACTGAGCCGAATCAGCACGGCCGCGCCCTACAATCTCGATGCCTGGGACGGCTATCAGGCAGAGAGAGAAGTTGTTCTTGGCATGGCGCGGCAATTGGACAAAAACCTGGTGGTGCTGGCCGGAGATACCCATAACGCCTGGGCCAATAACCTGAAGGATATGAATGGCAACCAGGTGGGTGTGGAATTTGCCACCGCCTCGGTGTCTTCTCCCGGACTGGAGGACTATCTGGGGCTGCCTGATGCCCTAATTGCCGATGCGGAGCAGGGCATTGGCCTGCTGGTGGATGGCCTGGACTATCTGAACATCAATCAACGTGGTTATATGGTGGTTACTTTCACTCAGGACGAAGCCCTGGCTAACTGGTATTTCGTGGATACCGTCAAGAGCCGGGAATACACGGTTGATAACAGTCGGTCTGCGGCGCGGAAGACCTTGCCGGGTGCCGGGAACCGAACGGTCGATCCGGTATAGCCAACCGGGCGCGGCTATACCAGCCTTCGGTTTGACCTGGCGCATTGGCGGTATCGGCAGAATCCTGTGTAGTTGACCCAGACCTTAGGCAGGGAGCAGGGATATGTCAGAAGTCAGCACGCCAGGTTCACAGCGGACACTAGCCGGGGGCGCACAGTCTCAGCCCTGGCATGCCCTGGCCGCAGAACAGGCGCGGGTTCTTCTGGAAGCGCCGGAGCCTTTGACCGACGAAAGTGCGCGGGCCAGGTATGAGAGGTTTGGTCCCAACCAGTTGCCAGAGGGTAGGACGTCCGGCCCCCTGGCCCGGCTCGGTCGCCAGTTACGTAATTTCCTGATTTATGTACTGCTGACCGCAGCGGCCATCACCGGTGCTCTCGGACACTGGGTCGACGCCGGGGTGATTCTGGCGGTGGTGATTGTCCAGACCCTGGTCGGCTTCATCCAGGAGGGGCGGGCCGAGCAGGCATTGTCCGCTATCCGTCATATGCTGGCTCCCCGCGCCCGCATTGTCAGGGCCGGCGGCCAGCATCAGGTGGATGCCGGCGAGCTGGTACCTGGTGATACCGTGCTGTTGGAGGCTGGTGACCGTGTGCCCGCCGATCTTCGCCTGGAAAAAACCAACAACCTCAAGATTGAGGAAGCTATCCTGACGGGCGAATCCGAGGCGGTGGACAAGTTCCCCGATCCGGTGGAAGAGCAGTCGGCCCTCGGCGACCAGACTGGCATGGCGTTCTCCGGCACCATGGTGGCCACGGGCACCGCCCGGGGCGTTGTCGTACGTACCGGTATGCATACCGAAATCGGCCGCATTTCCGGCCTGCTGGCTGATACCACCAGTCTTAAAACTCCGCTGCTGGAACAGATGGACCGGTTTGCGCGGGGGCTTTCTCTGATTGTCATCGCCACCGGTATTGTCATCTTCTTTGGCGGCCTGGCGTTCAGTGGCCTGGAATTCCGGGAGCTGTTCATGGCGGTGGTGGGGCTCACGGTGGCAGCCATTCCGGAAGGCCTGCCGGCCATTCTTACCATTACCCTTGCCATTGGTGTACGCCAGATGGCCCGTCGCAAGGCGGTGGTTCGCCGGATGCCTGTGATCGAAACCCTGGGTGCGGTATCGGTCATCTGCTCCGACAAGACCGGCACGCTCACCCGTAACGAAATGATGGTGACCACAGCTGTGACCTCTGGTGAGCGCTATGAGATTACCGGCGAAGGTTATGGTCGCGATGGCATGGTCTGCCGGGAGGGTCAGCCGGTCACCGGCGACGGGGTGCTGGCTGAGCTTGCCCGGGCGGCGGCACTGTGTAACGACGCCAGCATTATTGGCAAAGACGGGCAGCCTTCTATTCATGGTGACCCCATGGAAGCCGCGCTGAAAGTGTTTGCCGGCAAGGCGGAATTTGATCATGTGGACAGTGCCTCCGCCTGGCCACGGGTTGATGAGGTTCCCTTCGATACCCGCATAAGGTTCATGGCCACATTGCACCATGACCACCACGGCCACGGTATTGCCTATCTCAAAGGCGCTCCGGAACGGATCCTGGCTATGTGCGCGCACCAGGTATCCCCGGATGGTGGAACCGAATCGCTGAGCAAAGAGCACTGGGAACAGGTCATCACGGAGATGGCTTCCGAAGGTCTGAGAGTGCTGGCACTGGCGCGCAGGCCAATGGCGAAAGGCAGCCGGGAACTGGTGCTGGAAGAGCTGGAACAGGGCGCTGAATTGCTGGGGGTGGTGGGCTTGCTGGATCCGCCCCGGCAGGAGGCTATCCGCGCTATCAAAGAGTGCCACGATGCCGGTATTCGGGTGAAGATGATTACCGGCGACCACGCCCTGACGGCCGGTGCCATTGCCCGAAAACTCGGGCTGCGTAATGCCGACCGGGTACTGACCGGCAAAGAGCTTGATGACCTGGATGAAGATCAGCTCCGGAGTCTGGCCGGAGAGGTGGATGTGTTTGCCCGCACCAGCCCCGAGCACAAACTTCGGTTAGTGAAAGCGCTGCAGGCACTGCACGGTGTGGTGGCCATGACCGGTGATGGGGTCAACGATGCACCGGCACTGAAGCGCGCTGATGTTGGTATTGCCATGGGCGTAAAGGGTTCGGAAGCGGCCCGGCAGGCGTCATCGGTGGTGCTGCTGGATGACAACTTTGCCAGCATTGCTGCGGCTGTCCGGGAAGGGCGCACGGTTTACACTAATCTGCGCAAAGGCATCGCCTTCATGCTTCCGATTAACGGCGGTGAATCCGTCAGCCTGATCACCGCCTTGTTACTGGGCCTCACGCTGCCTATTTCCGCCTTGCAGATTCTCTGGGTGAATATGGTCAGCTCAGTGCTGCTGGCCATGACTCTGGCGTTTGAACCGCCCGAGCCCGGAGTCATGCGGCAACCGCCAAGACCACGGGATGAATCCTTGCTGCAGGGTTTTGTGGTCTGGCGGGTAGCGTTTGTCTCCCTGCTGTTTCTGGTGGGTATCTTCGCGGCCTGGTTCTGGGTGATGCATCGCCATCAGGATCCGGTGCTGGCCAGCACATTAGCGGTCAACACCCTGGTGGCGATGGAGGTCTTTTACCTGTTTGCGGTGCGTTATCTTGATAGCGCCTCAATTACCCTGCGGGGGGTACTCGGCACGCCCGTTGTGCTGGCAGCGATCGCGGCGGTCGTGGCGTTGCAGCTGTTGTTCACCTATCTGCCCTGGTTCCAGAGCACCTTTACCACCGCTGCTCTGAGCCTGGAGCAGCTGGCATTTTCCGTGGTGGCCGGTGTCGTGGTCCTGGTGGTGCTGGAGCTGGAAACCGCGATACGTAACCGGCTCAAGGCAGCCCGCGGGTAATCACTCCCGGATCACCCCGGCCCTCCACAGCGGCCAGTTCGGCGCTGGAAAGCCATTCTCCGGGAGGTTTGTCCATCACCTCGGCGCAGGCCGCCAGGGCATGGCCCCATGAGCAACGGTTGGCGAACAGCATGCCCGCTTCATTCAGGGTACCACCCCGATTGATGTAGCCCAGTACCCGGGAATGGCCGGGCTGCGGGAACAGCGTGTGCAGGTGTCCGCGAAACACTTCCGGCCGCATATGGGTCAGGGCAACCCGTCGGTGCATGCGATGGGGGAACAGGCGCTCCCGCTCAAACTCGGTCAGGCAGGAGGCCGCTTCCATCGGATCCCGGGGTTGGCGGAAGCGCCCGGGTTCCTGCAGATAGACCAGCCGGAACGGTGTGCCGGTCTCGCGCAAACGCTCGCAGGCCCGTATGGCTTCGGAAAGCTGATAGGCGCCGTTGGCAATCAGCAGCAGGGGTTCTTCGCCAGCCGAGGTATCCTCGTCCACCACCAGTGCGCCGTGTTTTGCCAGTGCTTCGGCTTCGCTGCCGTTGAAGACGCACGGGCGCTCCCGTTTCGGGATAACGAGGCAACTGATGCGGCCCCGCTCCCGGTAAACCGATGGCAGAATCGCCAGAGCGCTGTTGTAGTCAGCCGGGAAAATCACCCGGGAGACATCGCTCATTTCTCCCAGTAAAGCCTCACAGAAGCTGGTGTCCTGGTGGGATTGCTCGTTCTTGCCGTTTTCCCAGGTATGCGAGGTGGCAATCACTGGCAGTCCCAGCCATTGCGGTGGCCGGCCCACTTCTTTCTGATGTCGGGCGAAGATCAACTCCTGCCGGATAGCGCCGAGCATTTTCACGCAGAAGGCTTCGTAGCTGGCCACCAGATTCAATCCCGCTTTGTTGGCCAGGCAGGCAGAGACGACCGCCTCTTCATTCAGTGCCGTAATGATCTTGCCGTGTACTGACTCGGCCTCGTTCTCCGGGTCGTTCACGCGGTGCTTGAGGCTGTCGAGCACGCCTTTGAGTCGATTGCTGGCGAGTTCGTCCGGGTTGCCGACCCGGGGCCGGAGTTCCGGGTTGTCCGCGACCAGAGCCTTGAAGAATTCATCAACGGCAGTCATGGGTGAGCATTTGTTCTGAGCCCAGGGCAAAACCGGAATGGCAGGTTCCGAGGGGCGGCGAAGCGCCAGCGGGTGATCCCGCTCCAGTGGCCGGCCCTGTTGGCTGTGTTCATTCAGCTCGGATACCGCCAGGTTTAGCTCCTGCGGCTTTACCCATAGCGGTGTTGCGTACTCATTGAACAGCTCCCGGGATATGGCATCCATACGAGGATTGCCGGGCAGAGGCAGATTGTGAGCTGCGTTTTCTCCGGCGCCATAGAAACCATAGCCTTTCACGGTCTCTGCGATACCGTAGGGTATGCGAACCGGGTAGCCGGTCTCACCTTGTTGCGCAGCAGTGCCATGGGCTGCTAGTGCCTGCTCCATGTCGTACATGGCACAGACGAAGGCCGCGGGATCACGGCCGTCAAATCGTACCGGGTCAAAGCCCCGGTGTTGCAGGTGCTGCTCAAACCGTTCCAGACCCTCTCGGGTACCAAGCTCGGTTCGTTGTTCAATGCGACGGCCATTGGCAATCATCACTGGTAAGACCAGTCCGCAGTCCTCGGCCCGCCACCACCGGGGTATCCAGTCACTGCCGCGCTGTTCTTCAGCGGCTCCGTCGGAAAGGAAGGCCACCAGGGATTCACCGGGCAGAGGCATATGAGCGTATTGCAGCTCGGCAAACCCAAGGTAGCCACCTTCGATAATGCCCCCGGCGGTATGGGGGTTCACGTGGCTACCGAGGGGCGCCGCCATCGTGCCATCCGGTTTCTGGCGATAGCTGTAGAAGTCGGAGGCCAGTCGAGATAGCCCCTCAGGCGCCAGGTAACGGGCGCGTTGCTCGGGATGCAGATTGCCGGTCAGAACGTTGAGTGCATCCACGGCGGCCACACAATGCCCTTGTCCCATCAGCCAGCTGCGGGTTTTTCCGGTCAGGTTGTTGAGGGCCAGGTAGGCCGCGTAGGCAGGCACCATGTTCAGGGCGCCTCCGGTATGGCCTTCCGGCGAAGCCTTGAAATCCTGGGCGACCAGGGGGGCGCCGGCAATGTCCACCCGGTTGCAATAGGTCATGTGCACCACCAGCCACAGGCCGGCGCTGGTGAGCCGGTCCAGGGCGATCAGCTTCCGGTACACCGTATCTTCATCCGGTTGGTGCCCGGCACTAACCAGTTTTCCAGCGAGTTCCCGGACTCTGGCGGAGGTCTGTTCGGAGTGCCGGATAACGCCATAGCCCTGCTGCCAGCACTGGAAGGCTGAGCCTGGTGTTGCCTCGTTGGGCGCCGGAGCTTGTTCAATTGGCGATGACATGACGGCCTCCATGGCTGATGAGTGTGAAAGAAGTGTAGAACGGACCGCGGGCAGCCCCCTTGATGCAGGTCAGTCGTATCTGCATCTTTCAGCATGCACTGAGCTGGTGCGGGGCTTGGGTCCGTGCGGATTTCGGTATAGGATGGCAACCCAGGACTCAATGATGAAAGGAATCAATCCATGAGTAAGGCGATAGTATTGCTGGGCGATCTCGGTATGGACCATCAGGGATTTCCGCCCACACCGGTGATTGCCGGTTCCCCCGATGTTCTCGTTGACGGCAAACCGGTTGCCCGGGTTGGCGATCCGCTGCAACCCCATTCGAAGCCCAAGCACCCGCCCCATCCCCGGGCCATTGCGGCCGGTTCCGGTACCGTGATGATCAATGGCAAGCCGGCTGCGGTTACCGGTAGTGCCGTATCCTGCGGCGGTGTCACCGTTGGCAGTGGAACGGTAATAATCGGCAGTTAACGGTTTTTGTGTTCCAGGCTGAACGGGCGGCCCCAGTAGTAGCCCTGCCCGTGCAAGCCCGGGAACTGGTGTAGCCAGAGGGCGATGGTTTCGTCTTCCACGCCCTCGACCACCACATCCAGATCCAGGGCTGTGCCCAGCTCAAGAGCGGCACGCAGTATTTTCTGTCTGGAGGGGTAATCCAGTACCCCCTCCAGAAAACTGCGGTCGATTTTCAGCTCATCCAGCTCGAACTGTGCCAGGGCTCCGAGTGAGGAGTGGCCGGATCCGAAGTCATCCAGTGCAATCCGAAAGCCCATCGCGCTCAGGGTTCGGATGGTACTGCGGGCCGTGTCCGGATCGGTCATCATGGCGGTTTCAGTAATCTCCAGGCTGACATTGGCCGGTTCCAGCTTGTGCCGTCGAACGATGGCACCGGCTTCCTCGTGGAACAGGCTGTGGGCCAGGTCCTTGGCGGAAATGTTCACAGCTACGGTGATATCGCGGCCATACTGTTCACGGAGCTGGTGACTGTCCCTGCAGGCACGGTCCAGCACCCAGAGTGTAACCGTGTGAATGATCCCCACTTCCTCGGCCAGGGGAATCCACTGGCTGGGCGATATCCTGCCGAATTCCGGGTGCTGCCAGCGAATCAGGGCTTCCAGTGAGCCAATCCGGCCATCGCGGATGTTGATCTTGGGCTGGTACTCCAGCCACATTTCGCCGGAACGCAGCGCTTGTTCCACATCCAGCATCAGCATTTGCTGGCGGTATTGCCATTCGGCAATGGCCGGATCATAAACCACCAGCGGCAGGCTCTCATCCAGTGAAGCAAAGCCGGCACAGGCGAGTACGCCGGCCGGTTCAGCACCGTGTTCCGGGGCGTGGGCGACGCCAACCGAGGCGGCCCAGGAAAATGAAAAACGGCCTTCGCGGAAATTCTCGGACAACCAGCGGCTGATGGCTTGCAGACGTTGTCTCTCCAGCGCCTCGTCGGGGTGGCGCAACAGGGCAAAGGCATGGTTGACGGTGTCCAGGGTAGCCACGCTGTAACCGTTGATCATGACCAGTTGATCGCCCACCGTTTGCTTGAGATACCGGTTGAGTTGTCGGAGATACTGCTTCAGGAGCTCTTCTGCGGCACGGTAGCCCAGGGCCTGTTCCAGTTCATTGAACCGGGCCAGGCGAATCATGCACAGGGTGTAGGGGGTTTTATGGCAGTCCAGAGCGCCCAGGGTTTCCTCCAGCATGGGCCGATTGGGCTTGCCGGTTACTCTGTGGGTTTTCAGTAAACGGTCATAATCGCGCTCGATGCTGGCCCGGAGTTTCTGTTCCTCCTGAACCCGTATGTCTGAGCTCATGCGTTTCTTGCGTTCTTCCAGCAGTAATTTACCCACACCACTGGTCAGGATCAGGGAGCCGGTTGCGGCGCCCAGGAAAAAAGCAGAGTCAGTCAACGCATTCACGGGCAACCAGCCAACGGTGCGAAGTGATGAGGTGACAGCCCCGATCACGATTGCCAGCACCGACAGGGCATAGTAGCGGGCGTAAACATGGCTGTTCAGCTGCCGTAGGCTCAGGGCAAAAATGAATAGCCCGCCGATGGCGCTGCTCATCAGGAAGGCGTGTTGTCCCAGGAACTGAAAGCCCAGAGGCGCAGCCAGCAGGTGCGCTCCGGCAAGGAGGCTGAAGGCCCGGAGTATCCGGGCCTCAGTGCGGGCCAGCTGGAGAAAATGCGGGGTAAATTCGCAAAGCGCGATCAGACACAGCGGCAGACTGATGTTGAGCAGGGCATTGAGCTCTGGCACTGCCGGCCAGATCAGCCACAGCCCCAGGCCATCCATCACCAGCTGACTGTAGATAACGCTGATCATCAGCACGCTTAGCCAGGCCAGGCCCGGTCGGCGGAGCTTGGCGACGATGCTCAGGTTGAGTAAGAGGGCAAACACCAGCAGGCCGGTGACAAAGGACTTCCAGGCGGTGATGGCGGTGCCGGCACCGAGAGCCTCGGCGCTGTCTGACAGAATGACTGGCAACAGTACCGAGCCGTGATTCTGCACTTCCATCAGCAGGGTGGTGGTGCCCGGTTGCAGCGTGACCGGCCAGACCCACTGCGGCAACGCCAGGTAGCGTTGATCGAAGGGATATCGATCGCCCATCGCAGGTAGGCGTTCAATCTGGCCGTCCGGGTGAATCAGGGCCGGCTGCAGGTGATCCAGGTAGGGTGCGGGCACCGTCACCTGGCTGGTCGCAGGTTCTGACGCCGGGTTCTCAAGTGTCAGGCGGAAAGTTGCGGGCTTGTAGGGGTAGCCGATTCCGGAATAGCGGGTATCCGTGCGGCTCCAGGCTTGGGCTTGCCAGAGTTTGTCTTGCAGTACCTTGCCCAGAGGATGGATCAGATATTCGATCTGGCCAGTGATCCGGGGGCCGGTTGCGGAGCTGTCGGTTTGAACCGAAGGACTGACCGACAGGGTCGGCAGTTCCTGCCAGAAGGTGGTGGCAAGTCCGTACGTGATGGCCAGGAGAAGGATGACAAACGGAAATGACTGGTGCAGCCACGCTGGTAATCTGCCCGAGCGGGTTTCCCTGGAGAGAGTCTGGCCGAGCGACGGAGAGTCCATCCTGAACGCATCCTGAAACTGAAAAGCGGCACCGTTACACTCTGGTTACAATAATTAACGAGATGTAACGAATTGATTTGACTAATATTTTACATGAATTTAAGATTTTTTACATTTGCTGTTTAAAACGCATGATTGAAAATGAGACCTGCGCCCGGCCCATGTGCGCTGATATAGTTCGCGCTATCGATCAATTCCCAGTTAAGGCCCGAGAGGCAGGTAGTTCACCATGCGTTACTCCGTATTTCTCACTGTTGTCGTCTTTCTCCTGGCGGTGTCCTGCCAGAGTGCTGCCAGTCCGGAGCGGGTTCCGAACCTGGCGTCGGTGCAGGCAGCTGCGGCGGAGGTTGGCCAGGAGGGCTTGCTGTTCGGGAAGCATGCCGACCGTCCGGTGCCTGTAGCGTCGATTACCAAGCTGATGACAGCGCTTGTGGTGGTGGAATCCGGCCAGGATATGGACGAGTGGCTGACCTTCGAGAAGCGTCATGTCGAGGCTGCTGCGAACGCCTGGAGCAGGATCCGGGTGGGCTCTCAGCTTCGGCGCCGCGACGTGCTGCGGATTGCCCTGATGTCATCCGAGAACTTTGCTGCCTACACTCTGGCACGTACTTATCCCGGCGGCTTTGACGGTTTTGTGGCCGAGATGAACGCCAAAGCCAAAGCCCTGGGGATGCTTCAGACCCGATTTGTTGACCCGACCGGTCTCTCTACCGGCAATGTGTCCACGGCAGCGGATCTGGTGATCCTGGCGCGTGCTGCGCTCAAGCATCCCGAAATTCGTGAGGCCTCGACCACCGGCTACTACCGGGCCGAGTTCCGCAAACCCCGGTACAGCCTGTCGTTTGGCAATACCAATGCGTTGGTGCATCGGGACAGCTGGGGCGTGAGCCTGAGTAAAACCGGATACCTGACGGAGGCGGGGCGTTGTCTGGTGATGGTCTCTGAGATGAACGGAACGCCCGTGATCACGGTTTTGCTGGACTCTCTGGGTACCCGGTCTCCGATGGGCGATGCCGGCCGAATCAAGCGCTGGCTTGCCACGGGTCAACCAGGTTCGGTGGCGCCGGCCGCGAAGCGTTATGCACAGGAAAAAAATTCAGCTCTGATGGCGGCAGAGGCAGAACAGTCTCGAACCACCACGGCGTCCTCACAATAAAGGAACAGCTCAGACCATGATTGAGATACTGACCACCGGTGGCACCATCGATAAGGTCTATTTTGATGCCAACAGCAAGTTTGAAATCGGGGACAGCCTGTTGCCGGAACTGTTGACGGAATCCAACATCCATGACGGCTATGAGGTTCGCCCCCTGATGCGCAAGGACAGCCTGGAACTGACCGATGCGGACCGTCAAACCATTCTGGCCGCAGTCAAGGCCTCGGCCAGCCAGCGTATCCTGATTACCCATGGCACTGATACCATGGCGCAGACCGCCGAGGTACTGAAATCGGTAGCCGATCGCACGATTGTGCTGACAGGCGCCATGCAACCCGCGCGTATGCGGCGCACCGACGCTATCTTCAACGTTGGCTTTGCCTGGGCCGCGGTGTCGCTGTTACCGGCGGGGGTCTATATTGCCATGAATGGCGAGGTGTTTGAGGCGGGTTCGGTGCGGAAAAATCTGGAAGCCCAGAGGTTTGAGCGCGCTTAGGTGGGTGGCGTTCACTCGGTCACTGATCGGATTTCCTGAGCTGTCAGTGCCCGGAATTCTCCGGGCGCCAGGGCATCGTCCAGCTCAATGCTGCCGATGCGGAAGCGGTGCAGGGCTTCCACGCGATTGCCAACGGCGGCCAGCATTCGTTTAACCTGGTGGTAACGGCCCTCGCTGATGGTCAGGTCGATGACCTTGTCGCTGTGCACACGGACCTCGGCGGGCCTGGTCGCCGTGGTTTCACCGTTTAGCATGACGCCTTTTTCAAGCGCCCGGCGGGCCTCGTCCGGGATAGCCTCAGCTAGCCAGACCCGATAGCTTTTGCGGCATTCCCGCCGGGGTGAAGTGACCGCATGGGACCATTGGCCATCGCTGGTCAGCAACAGCAGGCCAGTGGTGTCTTTGTCCAGACGCCCTGCCATATGAACCCGACTGGCCAGATTACCGGGCAGCAGGTCGAGAGCGGTTGGCTGACTGCTGTCAGTGGTGGCACTGAGCACCCCGGCGGGTTTATGCATCATCAGGTAGATATCGCCGGGTAAGGTAACCGGCGTACCGTCAAGATGAACAGATTGTTCGGCCTCCACCCGACGATTGGCTTGCCGACAGGTTTCTCCGTTCACCTTCACACGCCCCGCCGACACCACCTTTTTTGCCTCCTTGCGGGAAAGTTCTGTAGCGTTCGCCAGATACTGGTCCAGCCGCATCAGCAAGAGCTCCCCTGGTTGGGAACGGATAGGGTCGCCAGGCACAGTACCGGCACCTGGCCGGTCATTCGATCCCACAACAGGGGCAGGGCGGCCCGGTTAAGCGCCGGGCGGGGCAGGCGATCACTGGCGAGTGGTTGTAGTCCGCCTTCGGCGGTTTCAGCCAGGATGAAGGTGAAGGGGTGAGCGCCGGGTATGCCCAGCCGGATATCCGTTGCGGTTATCTGAGTGCCGTTCTGTTGGTAGTCCAGAAAACCGCCGGTAAACCATTCCAGCCGCCGGGATTCCGGAAGCTCGGCGACAAGGCGGGCAAGCTCCGGCTGCCGTGGGAAGCGTTCCAGCACCAGCTCATCGCTGGCATCAAGAAAACCGGTTACAACTTCGATTCTTTGCTCGGCATTGACTGCCGTGGCACGCCACAGAACAGTGTTGAATGGCATGGGCTGAACCATCAGGGCTGCCTGCTCCATACCGGCATTCGCCAGGGCCGGTCGCACGCGCTCGGTGATGATCTGCTGTGCAACCAGGGTCCAGCCGAGATAGAGACTGGATAGAAGCAGTCCGGCTGCAACGGTTCTCGAAGCCGGTGGTCGATACAGAAAGGCCAGGCAACCCGCCAGCAGTGGCAACGTATAGAGCGGATCAATGATAAAGATACTGTTGATCGCCACGGGCCGGCCAATGGGCCAGAACAGCTGGGTACCGTAGGTGGTAAAGGCATCCAGCAACGGATGCGTGAGCAGGATCAGGCCAACCAGAGCCAGCCATCGCTGATAGGAGATGAGCGGTTTCCAGCGCCACAGACCCCAGGCGATGAGCAGAGACAGTGGCGCCAGAATAAACAGGGAATGGCTGAACCCCCGATGCTGGGTAAAGTTGGCAACGGCTGTGCCATAGTCAATGACTACGTCCAGGTCGGGTAATGTGCCGAGCAGGGCGCCGGTCAGAAGGGCTGATCGTCCCAGGGTTTTGCCGGCAACCGCGCCCGCAATGGAAGCGCCAAGTGCAGCCTGTGTGATGGAGTCCATAATGTCCCGATTCGTGGTGACTGGGTGATACCACTATTATGCGCGGATTCGGGATTCAGATCACGGGAGGTAGGAATCGCCGGCAGCACAGGGTACTGCCGGCGAAGAGGGGATTGCTCAGACCTTACGGCGGCGCGCCAGTCCCAGGCCGGCCAGACCGAGGCCCAGCAGCGCGAGAGTGCCGGGTTCCGGAACGGAGCGAACGTTCAGCTTGGCCAGCAGATCGACAGAGGTTGCCTTGCCTTCCTGGGTTTCAATTTCATTCAGGCCATTGGCAAAGCCAAGTAGAGACAGAGAATAGATGTTGGAGCCGAACTGGAACTCAGAACTCTCAATCATGTTGTCAAGAATAACGACATCATCAACGTCCTGCTCGACGCTCCAGCAGAACCCCCACCAGCATTCCTGACCGACATTCGGTGTTTCGTTGTGAATGAAGTCAAAGGTATAGGGGCCGGTTACCGTGTTGTTGCTTACCGTTGTGGAGAAGGTGGCGAATACATCCAGGCTCACGCCGGTGATGCTTTCACCGGTAATCCGGTTGTTGAAATGTGTAAAGGTTCCCAACACAAACGGATCGTCTGAGGTGATGGTCTGTGGCAGGCTGGCAGGGCCCTGAAAACCATAGCCACTCTGTGGGCCTTCGTTGCAGGTTTTCCACCACAAGTGCCCGGTGCAGGTAACTTCGCCGGTTCCCCAGCGCAGGGTGTCAGTGCCCACGCCCGTAACGTTGCTGCCATTGCTTGGTGAGTTCCAGGTTCCTGAAACCGATTCAAGATCGACCGGGAAGGCCCAGGCAGTTGCGGCGAATCCAAAAGTTGCCGCCGCTACGATTCCTTTCATAAATTTAAGCATTGTCCACACCTTACTTCTCACAGTTGTAGGATTGCCCGGAAATCGCCAGGCACTGCGAAAGTGTGTAGCTAAATGTGTGCCATCATTTTTGTCCATAAAATACAAGGTGTTATAGCGCTGTGTTTCGCTGGCTGTAAAAAAACTGGACGCTTTCAGGAGCCGCTGTAAACCCCGAGAGCCGCTAATACCTGTTCGGAGGGAAAGCCGTCAGCCACCAGGCCCTCCGCTTTCTGGTACGCGCGAATGGCCTTGCGGGTGTTGGAGCCCAGGATGCCATCGGGTTCGCCGCTGGGGTAGCCTTTGTCATTCAGTGCCTGTTGAAGCTCCAGCACCTGATTCCGTGACAGCGCGGGCTGATCCTCTGGTGGTGGGTTCTGAAGCTTTCCGGCGCCGGCAATCCGGTCTGCCAGATGGCCAACGGCGATGGCGTAGAACTCGGACCGGTTCCAGCCCATGATCACCCGGAAATTACTGTAAACCAGGAAGGCCGGGCCCTGGTGGCCGCTGGGCACGATCATGGCCGCCTCAATGGGCTCGTTGGCCAAGTGGTTACCGAAGGCATCGGTGATGCCCATCTTGCGCCAGTCTGCCAGGGGCAGACGACGACCATCGGCCACACTGAAATCAAAGTTGTCGGGTAACAGCACCTCCCGCCCCCATCGATAGTCGCCATCCCAGCCCATGGACTCGAGAAAACGACCGGCAGACATCATGGCGTCAGGCAGGCTGTTCCAGAGATCCCGGCGCCCATCGCCATCGGCGTCGACCGCGTGTTTCAGGAATACCGTCGGCATGAACTGCACATGGCCCATGGCGCCGGCCCAGGAGCCTTCCATCTGATCAGCGGGAATAGCGCCTTCGTCAATAATCCGCAGGGCAGCGATCCATTGCTCTGTGAAGAAGCTGCTGCGCCGGGCATCGCAAGCCAGGGTGGCGAGGGCACTGGGCACCTGCATCTTGCCGAAGTAGCTGCCATAGTTGGTTTCCAGACCCCAGAATGCGGCCAGATAGGGGGCGGGAACACCGGTTTCCGCGGTCACGCGGTCCAGGAGTTTACGGTGTTCTGCCAATAATTCCCGGCCTTTGCCGACCCGGGCGTCGTTAACCCGTCGGTTCAGGTAGTCGGCAAAGGTGGTGGTAAATTCGGGCTGTCTTCGGTCCAGCTCAATCACTCTGTCGAGGTGCACCACGCCGGCCATCACCGACTTTACTGTGGATTCACGCACACCGGCGGCGACGGCTTTCTCTCCGAGCGCCTGTTTGCATTGCTCAAACGCCGGTGTGGCGGTTGTTTCGGTTTCTGCCCTGGCAACCAGCGCCAGCGTGCTCAGGGAAATCGCCACCAGTGTACGGCGAATGGCAGTCCGGGAGATCAGGTCAGGCACGGGAATCCTCGCAATAGAATCGTTTGGGCATCGGCTGCCATGTTAGCGCGTTTTCCGTGTCGGGAAATACCGCCATAGCCTACAGTGCCACGTGTTTTTTTCGGTTGGGAAGGGGCCCGGTGAACGCCGGTTTTGTCGTCTTTTTGTAGCACTCCGGTCACGTCAAGACCGGGATGTTCTATAGTTGGAGCATGAGTGGAATCCGGAGCAGATGTCGCTATGGCAATACTGAAGGCGCTGGTGGTCGACGACGCCAGTTTTGTGAGAGATCTGGTGAAACGGACAGTGCGACAGCGCTTTCCCGTCATTGAAACCACGGATGCCCAGAATGGCCGGCGTGCCCAGTCCCTGATGTCCAGAACCAGTTTTGACCTGGTGCTGTGCGACTGGGAAATGCCGGAGATGTCCGGGCTGGAACTGCTGCAGTGGATGCGCCAGCAACCGCAGTACCAGAAGGTGCCGTTCATCATGATTACCAGTCGCGGCGACAAGGATCATGTTATTGAGGCGGTCAAGGAAGGGGTGTCTGAATACCTGGGCAAGCCTTTTAGCCCGGAGGGGTTGAGCAAGAAAATCATCAAGGTAATGGGTCGCCGCCTGAAGGACGCCATGGATCGCAGCGGCAAATCACTGGAAGGACCGGCGGAGGCGTTCAAGGAATCCGCCGCCTTGCTCACCCAGAAGCGGGAGGCGCCGGCATCCAGGCCCGAAGCCTCAAAGCCTGAGCCCGTTGCTGATAACCCGCTGCTGAATGTTGGTAGTGCAAAAGCGGCAGCCGGCAAGCCTCAGGCTCGTGGTGTCATGAGTATGGCATCTGTAAGGTTTTCCGACAGTACACTGAAATCGGTGGTCAAGGATATCAATCTGACGGAAGTGCGGGTGATCGCCAAGCGGGATCAGGAATTCCCGGGGATTCTCGATCAGGCGGTGGTGGATATCGACATGGGCGATGGCCAGATGGCGCGTCTGAACGGTTACGTGCATCAGTTGCAGGCTGTGGACAAGCGCCAGGATACCGACTTTGTCAGTGTCACTATCCGTTTTGTCGATGAAGACCCTAAGAAGCTGGAGGATCTGTCGCGATTTGTGGCCAGGTTCCGGGCCTCAAACCGCTAACTGAGGGCGCCTCAGTCCTCCGGAACCTGTTCGGGAATCCTCTCGACCAGGCGCTCCCTTGGAAAATGGCAGATAAATTCGCTGCCTTCGCCGACTTTGCTGCGAATTTCCAGGTTGCCGTCGTGATTGATCAGCACATGCTTGACGATAGCCAGGCCCAGGCCGGTTCCGCCGGTGTCCTTGTGGCGACTGGGATCGGCGCGATAGAACCGTTCGGTCAGCCTGGGGATATGGATCGGATCAATGCCGATGCCGGTATCCTTGACGGACAGATGGGCGCCTTCGCGATTGGTGCTCCAGGCAACTGTGATGGCTCCGCCGGCCGGCGTGTATTTCACCGCATTAAACACCAGGTTGGAAAACGCACTGCGTAGCTGGCTTTCATCGCCCTGCAGCAGGCGGTGGTCACTGATCTGAACACTGATCTGGTGGCCCTTGTCGCCGCTCAGGGCCCTTGCATCATGACAGATCTGGTTCAGCAGGGCATCGACATCGGTCAGGGTGTCGTCCACCGTATGTTCGCCGGTCTCGATGCGGGACAGCAGAATCAGGTCTGTAATCAGGGCTTCCATCCGTGAAGCCTGAGCCGCCATGGTATTGATGGCCCGGCGCCACTTGGGTGGCAGCTCTTCGCCATGATCCACCAGGGTTTCAAGGTAGCCACTGATCACGGTCAGCGGTGTGCGCATTTCATGGGAGACGTTGCCGACAAAGTCCCGCCGCATTTGTTCAAGCTGATACAGCCGGGTGACATCCTTGGCCACGATCAGGCGATCGTCGTCGCCGAACAGGCTAATCTGGATCTGCAGATGGATGTGGGGCTTGGCCGGCGAGTTGATTTCCAGGGGCTCGCGGTAATCCCGGGTATCGAAATAGGCCTTGAATGCCGGGTTGCGGATCAGGTTATGGATGTACTGACCCTGATCGGTGCTGCGGCGGAAACCCAGCAGGTATTCGGCCGAGCCGTTCCACCACTCCATGGCGCCACGGGCATCGGTCATGATTACGCCGTCGCGCATGGCGTTGGTGGATTCCTGAACCCGGTTGATACGGGCCCGCAGGCGATCCTGGGTCATCAGGTGGTTCTGGTTCAGCTTGTGCAGGTTGTCGAAGATATCACCCCACAAGCCGATGCTCTGGGGCGCTTCGTCGGAAGCGCTGGGGTTTCCCAGCCACTGGTAAAGGCGCCGGGCCTGGACCAGGGTCCACCAGAGATAGGCAACAAGCCCCACCAGCAGCCCGTAGAGCGGCTCGCCGAAATAGAACCCCACCAGTGTGGTGCCTGCGAGCGCGGTGATGATCAGTCTCAGGTAACGGGACCAGTTGTGTTGCATCCACTACTGCCTTGTCGTGTTGCCGGCGCTGATGCCGTGATCGCCGGACGATAAGTGGCGGTCCGGGGCTGTCGTCAGGAAGTAAATCAGGCCACTTTGGTGGAAAACCGGTAGCCCGTTCCCCGCACGGTCTGAATCAGATGATCGTAGCTGTCTCCCAGGGCCTTGCGCAGGCGGCGGATGTGAACGTCGACGGTGCGTTCCTCGACATACACGTTGCCGCCCCACACCTGATCCAGCAGTTGAGACCGAGTATAGACCCGTTCCTGGTGAGTCATAAAGAACTGCAGCAGGCGGTACTCGGTCGGGCCCATATTAATGGCACCGTCGGCCGTGGTCACACGATGGCCGACCGGGTCCAGGGTCAGACCATCCACTTCGATGGGGCTGTCGACACCCGGCGGTGTGGCACGACGCAGAACCGCTTTCAGGCGGGCTACCAGCTCACGTGGGCTGAACGGCTTGGTGATGTAATCGTCGGCACCGACTTCCAGGCCCTGAATCTTGTTATCCTCTTCCACCTTGGCGGTCAGCATGATGATAGGGATATCGGCGGTGGCCTCTTCTTTCTTCAGCCGGCGCGCAAGTTCGACACCGCTGGTGCCCGGCAGCATCCAGTCCAGCAGGATCATGTCTGGTTGCTTGTCGATAATCAGGGCATGGGCTTCACGGGCGTCCGCTGCCTCCAGGTAGTCGTAATCCGCCATTTCGAGCGCGACCGCAATCATTTCACGGATAGGCGCTTCGTCATCGACGATCAGGACAGTTTTTCCACTCATATGCATCAACCTGTGTCAGACCTCGGGAGTTCTCTGATCAGAGGTGCGAACACACTCCCTTGTAATGTTGCCGAGTCATTACAACGCGTCTTTGTTACAAGTATATGACATGGGCGGGTAGTCAGAACGCCAGATCCAACGCCAGCCCCAGAAACACTGCAAAGCCGGCCCAGTTGTTATTGAGAAATGCCTTGAAGCATCCTTCCCGGTTCCGCTCCCTGGCCAGGTACTGGTGGTAGACGAAGAGCGTGGCCATGGCCACGACACCGAGATAATAGAACGAGCCCAGTTCCGCCCGCTGGCCCACCATCACCAGAATCACCACCACCATGGTCTGCAGCAGAGCGATGATCGCCCGATCTGCATCACCAAACAGGATGGCTGTCGATTTTATGCCGACTTTCAGGTCGTCATCCCGGTCGACCATGGCATAGAGGGTGTCATAGGCGACAGTCCAGAGCACGTTGGCGGTAAACAGCAACCAGGTGAGCTGACTGAGCTGGTTGGCCTCAGCTGCCCAGGCCATGGGAATGGCCCAGGAAAAGGCAGCGCCCAGAAACAGCTGGGGCAAATGGGTGTAACGCTTCATAAACGGGTAGATAAAGGCCAGTAGTGCACCACCGAATGACAGATACAGGGTCAGGGTGTTGGTGAACAGCACCACCATCAGAAACGACACCAGGCATAGCCCGGCAAACAGGGCGACGGCTTCCCAGGCACGGACCCGGCCGGCGGTGAGCGGGCGGTCCTTGGTGCGTTTGACATGGCGATCCCAGTCCCGGTCGGCAAAATCGTTGATAGCACAGCCTGCCGCCCGCATGAAGAACACGCCGAGGGTAAAAATCACCAGATTGGCAAATGACGGGGCCCCCTCGGCCGCCAGCCAGAGTGCCCAGTAAGTTGGCCACAGCAGCAACAAAGTGCCGATCGGGCGGTCGATGCGCAGCAGGCGTGCGTAATCAGCGAGGCGGGCATGAACGTGGGTGGGCAGGGCGATCTGCAACATAGGAACTGGTATCCGCGTGTCGATGCGTGAGAGTGCGTTCGATTATAGCCAGCGACAGCGGTAGGGTTAACCCCGGCTGGGCGACCGGTATAACCGGGGCAGAAGATATTCCCCCACCAGAAGGGCGCAGGAACCCCGGTGGAACAGGGATCTGCGGGCAAGACGAGGGTGGCCGTTGCTGCGGACTTTGCAGAGACCTGTTTCCAGAGGCCCCCGCTGCCACTCCGGGCTGCTGAACAGATAGGCACCCAGGGGCTTGTTGCCAAGATTGCGCAGGCGGCGGCCGTGGCCATGCAGACAGTTCTGCGGGATCACTGTCCTGGCCAGCACCCACGGACGGCCGTCACCGCAAAGGCGAACTTCCCGTACCCAGGCGAGCTGGCGCGGTGCCAGGTTCAGGCGCTTGGCCTCTTCAGGGGTTGGGGGCGAAAAACCCTCCCTGAGAATCTCAACGTGAAAGCGTTCCTGACATTTTTGCTGCAGGGCCCGGGTAAACGATCCCTCCACCGTTAGCCAGTAGCGGGCCGGGCCATGAACCTCAGGACAGTAAAGGCCGGCCGCCACCAGCGACCGGTACCAGAACGTGGGAGGTATGCTCAGCTCGGGGGGCTGGTCACAGTCCTTTAACGGCATAGATTCCCGGAGCGTTGCGCCAATAGCCTTTGTAGTCCATGCCATAGCCGAACAGGAATCGATCCTCAACGTAAAGGCCGGTAAAGTCTGCCTTCAGGTCGGGGCGCGCCTTGCGATCGTGTTTCTTGTCTACCAGTACCGCAGTCAGGACCTCGCTGGCACCATGAGCCAGGCAGTAATCTGCAATGGCGCACAGCGTCGTACCCTCGTCAAGGATGTCGTCGACGATCAGAACCGTGCGGCCTTTCATGTCGGCTTCCGGCTGCAGCTTCCATTCCAGAATGCCACCGGTGGTCTCCTGGCGGTAGCGGGTGGCATGCAGATACTCCGCCTGCACCGGAAATTTCAGTCGTGGCAGGAGCTGACCGGTCAGGATCAGGCCGCCGTTCATGACGCAGAACAACAATGGGTTGCTGTCTTTGAGGCGATCGGTGATGGCGCTGGCCATGGTGTCGATGGCGGCATGCACCTGCTCTTCGGGAACCAGGCAGTCAGCGTCTGCCATGACCTGGTTCATTTCAGCGACGGTATCGGTCATAACGATCGGGTCCTGTCCAAAACGGCGGATTATACCGAAGTGGGGCGATCGAAGGGAGGGGCGCGGCGGTATTGCCAGGTCTGTAATTGTGGCTATTGGCAGAAAACCCCGATCCAGGCTGTCGGTGGTGGCATTGGTCAACGCCGGTGTCGCGGTTATGATGGCAGCCGATCGGGTGAGTGGTGGTCGGCTGGAACTCGGTCGCATTTTGTGACCTTTGTGCTTGATTGCTTTATTGTTCGACAATAATATCCTCGCAGACAAATCGGTGGGAGTTAGTTATGAAGAAGTGGCAGTGTGTGGTGTGTGGTCTGATTTACGATGAAGCCGAGGGTTGGCCGGAGGACGGTATTGAGCCTGGCACCAAATGGGAAGATGTGCCCGAGGATTGGGTTTGCCCGGACTGCGGTGTGGGCAAGGAAGATTTTGAAATGATCGAAATCGGCTAAAGGCAGGACAGAGTCATGACCGAGCAGACACCTATTGTGATCGTTGGTACCGGTTTGTCGGGTTACTCACTGGTACGGGAATTTCGCAAACTGGATAAGGAAACCCCGGTCATCATGGTGACTGCCGACGACGGCGTCAGCTATTCCAAGCCTATGTTGTCGACCGGCTTTACCAAAGACAAGGACGCGGATGGTCTGGCCCAGGCCAACCCTGAGGCTATGGCCGAGCAACTGGGGGTGGATATTCGTCCCTGGTCCACGGTTACGGGCATTGATACCGATGCCCATGAGCTCAAGCTGGGCGACCAGTCCATACGCTATGCCAAGCTGGTTCTGGCCTGGGGCGCCGACGTCATCCGCCTGAGTCTGGATGGTAACGCGCAGGACCGGGTTCATTCCATCAACGACCTGATGGATTACCGAGCCTTCCGTAAGGCCCTCGCCGAGGGCAAGCGGGTCGCGATTATGGGGGCGGGCCTGATCGGGTGTGAGTTTGCCAATGATCTGCGCAATGGTGGCTACGAAGTGGATGTTATCGCCCCGGATTCATCTCTGATGCCCAGCCTGTTGCCGAAGGCTGCTGCCGGTGCGGTGCAGGCAGAGCTGGAGAAACTTGGCGTTCAGTTCCACCTGGATACGGTGGTTGAGCGGGTAGAGCACCACGGCAGTGGCGTTGAGCTGACACTCGGTAATGGGAAGAAACTCCAGGCTGACCTTGTGGTGTCGGCAGTGGGTCTACGCCCGCGTACCGAGCTGGCTCGCGCTGCCGGCATCACTGCAGGCCGGGGTATTCAGGTGAATCGGGCTCTGGAAACCTCCGTACCGGATGTCTATGCCCTTGGCGACTGCGCCGAAGTGGATGGGCGCGTTTTGCTTTACGTGCTGCCATTGATGGCCTGTGCCCGGGCGCTGGCGAAAACCCTGGCCGGTGAGCGCACGGAAGTGAGCTACGGCACCATGCCGGTGATGGTAAAAACCCCCTGTTGCCCGACGGCGGTCTGCCCGCCGCCTATGGATGCCGAGGGCGAATGGCAGGTGGAACAGGAAGGGACAGACGTCAAAGCCCTGTTCCGGAGCCCGGACGGCGACACGCTTGGCTTCGCGGTGACCGGCAGGTTTGCTCTGGAGAAGCAGGCACTGGCGAAGGAAGTCCCCCCTATTCACCGGGCCTGAAGCCTGCGGCTACCAGTGAGGTTTGCTGGTAGCCGTTTGTCGTCTTTGGCAGTTTCAGCCGTTGCGAAATTTTCCTGTCTGGGGTAGAAAACCCGTTCGTGAGCTAACAAAAGACAGGAGCGCGCATGCTGGATGTAACCCGAAAACTGGTGGAGTTGCTGGATCTTTCCCCGATCGGAGACGATCATTTTCAGGGCGACAGCGAGGATCTGGGCTTTCCGCATGTATTCGGGGGGCAGGTTCTGGGGCAGGCCCTCATGGCGGCCAGCCGGACTGTCGAAAATCGCCTCTGCCACTCCCTGCACGCCTATTTTCTGCGCCCTGGCAATCACAGCATGCCGATCGATTATGAAGTCCAGCGGGTTCGGGATGGCGGCACGTTCTCGGTGCGCCGGGTGATTGCCCGTCAGGACGGCAAGGAAATCCTGACCGGTTCCATGTCGTTCCAGGTCGCAGAAGACGGGTTGGATCATCAGGTTGCCATGCCGGCAGCGCCGGATCCGGATACACTCAAGTCCGAGCAGGACTGGGGCAAGCTGATCGCAGATAAAGTGCCGGAGAAAATGCGGGACATGCTGACCCGTGACCGGCCCATAGAGATCCGTCCGGTAGACCCGATGAACCCATTCAAGCCGGAAAAGCGCCCGCCCCATCGCCAGAACTGGTTTCGGGCCCTCGGACCTTTACCGGATGACCCGGTACTGCATCGGTGTCTGCTGACTTATGCCTCTGACTTCTCCTTTCTGGGAACGTCCCTGACTCCTCACGGGCGCACCTTCATGAGCAAGAACATGCAGGTTGCCAGCCTGGACCATGCCATCTGGTTCCATCGGGATTTCCGTATGGATGACTGGCTGCTTTATGACAAGGACAGTCCGAGTGCCTCGGCGGGCAGGGGCTTCAATCGGGGCAATTTCTTTACCCGGGATGGTGTTTTGGTGGCCTCCACCACTCAGGAAGCACTGATTCGGGAACGTAAGGCCTGAGGATTGTAGTTGCCGAGCCAGTCAACCATTTCGTTAAAGGGTAGCGGTCGGGTTAGGAAGTAGCCTTGTACCAGATCGCACCCCATGTCGTGCAGCAGTGACAAGGTTTCCTCATCCTCCACCCCCTCGGCCACGACGGTGTAGCCGAGGCTGTGGCACATGTCGATGGTGGTGCGCACGATCACTCTATCCTGCTCCCGTTCCGCGATATCGGTAATCAGTGAACGGTCGATTTTGATTTCGCCGGCCGGCAACTGCTTGATGTAGGACAGGGACGAATAGCCGGACCCGAAGTCGTCAATGGAGAGCGGAATGCCCGCGGCATCAAGCGCATTCAGCGCCCGCAGGGAATTGGTAGGGTCCTGCATCATGGAGGTCTCCGTGACCTCGAAGGTGATGGCCCCGGAGTGGATCTGGTAGCTTTGCATCAACCGTTGCACGAACACGGCAAAATCCGGTTCCCGTAAATTGTTGGGCGAGATGTTGACGGCGATTCCGGCATCCCAGCCGATCTCCAGCAGCCGCCCGCGCATTTCCAGCGCCTCTTTCAGTACCCAGCGCGTCAGCGGTTTGATTAGCCCGGTCTGTTCGGCCACTGCGATGATTTCATCGGGCCGAACCGGCTGCTCCCGCCCTGGCCAGCGAATCAATGCCTCAAATCCGGTAATGGCTCGGGTACGCAGGCACAGCTTGGGTTGCAGGAACAGCGTCAGTTCGTCGTGATCAATGGCGTGCCGCAGGTCGGAGACCAGGGTCAGTCGGTCGGCGCTGTAGGAATCCCGGGAGGATTTGTAGTAGGCAATTCCGCGGTCTCGGGCGCGGTCAGAACCTTCGGCAATCACCGCGCGGCGAATCAGGGTGTTGGCGTCGTTTCCGTGAGTCGGGTAGAAAGCCACGCCGAGCTGTGGGTTCAGGGGAACCTGCATGCCAAGGAAATCTACCGGGTAGCGGATCTCTTCAATGCTGCGCAGCACGATTCTGGGTACCGACAGCGCCTGGTCAGCATCCACCACAAAGGCAAAGGTTTGCGGGTCGAGGCTGGCCAGGAAGAAGGTTCGGTTGTCGGTCTGCTCCAGAGAGATGGCCCCAGGTACATCCTTGATCACCGCGTTGTAGTGTTTGGAGGCCAGCTCCAGTATGCGGTCGGTGTTGCGGTGGCCCAGGGTCTTGGTGACCGCATACAGGTTGTCCAGATGGATGATGACCACGCCGAAGCGTTTGCCGCGCTGGCTCCGGATCAATTCGTTCAGGCGCATTTCATAGCTGCTGCGGTTAGGCAGGCCGGTGAGCGGATGATGCAGGGCCTGGTCCATCAGCCGGAGTTCGGCCGCGCGTCGGGCTTCAAGCGCCTTCAGTTCAGCCTCCTGGGCCAGCACTTTCTCCTGGCGTTCGTGATATATCCGGATGGCAAGGGCGAGGCTGAGGAGTATGGCCTGGAAGGCCGAGCCCAGCTGCATGCCATACACAGAGAAGAAGCTGGTGGCAATCAGACCGTACTTATTGGCGGCGGTAATGGCACTGCCCAGAGTGACGGCCCCCCAGGCCAGAGTGTAGTAAACCGCCTGTGGATTGCCTCTGGCCCACTGTATCGGCCCGACAACCGTTAACAGCAGGCAACTCGGCATGGCCAGAGCGACAGCCAGTCGGATACCCGTGCCATAGTCAATCACAGTTGTGGCAAGAGCAAGAGCCAGGGCGCCGTTTAGCAGGATAGTGCCGAGTATGAGTCGATCGAGTTGGGGGCTGCATTGCTCCAGTTTCAGAAAGGATCTGGCGAACATGAGTGTGAAAAGCAAGGCCAGTGGTATGGACAGGACCATGGCGTTGCTTTGCAGGCCAGGAAGCGCGGGCCAGATAAACTGGTAGGTAATACCGTTCAGGGTGCCGATCAGGATCAGGTAGCCCAGAGTCGAGAGTACGTAATAGAGGTAGATCGACTCCCTGAGCGCCAGGAATACAAACAGGTTGAAGCAGATGGCGGTAATCAGTATGCCGTAGTACAGGGCGTGAACCTGGCTTTCTACGGAGGTCTTCTCGAAAAAGCTGCGATTGTTCCACAGCCGTAGCGGCACCTGCATGGCACCGTCGGTGTCGATTTTCAGCAAGATGCGGTAGTCGTGACCGGCTTCAAGCTGGAACGGGAACAGGAAATGCGGATGTTCCACCGGTCGCTCCGAGAACAGCATGCGGTCGCCGGTCTGATAGCTCAGATGGATTTCGCCGTCCCGTAACAGATAAAAATCGATTCGATCCAGATGCGGGTAGGTGATCTCCAGGAGATTGGTGGTCTGGGGACGGGTGATGGGGAACCTCAGCCAGACCTGGTCACGGGTGTAACCAAAATTAGGCGTTTGTTCGTTCAGGATCTGCCAGTCGCCGGATTCCAGGGCCTGTTGCGGGCTGCGTTGGTCGTCCGGCGCCAGTCTCAGATACTCAATGGCTGGAATATAGCCATCACTGGCAGCCATAGCGGGAAGCGAAAGCGCCAGAAGAATCAGCAGGGCTGCCAGGGATCGGGCCAGTTGCATCAGAATCACAGGTTACCGTTCTTGTCGTTATGGCCTGAGTATGGCCTGTCGTCTGAGGCGGCTCAAGCCGTAACCGGCAGACTTTTGGTAACTTGTGTAATTATTGGTCAAATGCCGTTAATCCAGTTCCGTACCCAGGGCAGGGCCTCGGCCTCCGGCTCCAGAGTTTCCAACGCATCAATCCGCAGAGTGTCACCGACCTTGCGGGCGCCGGTTTCATAAAGCGCCTCTTCCATCAGATCTCCGGCACCGCAAAAGGTATCGCCGTAGGAGCTGTCGCCCAGCACGATCACGCCAAAGGGGCGGCCGGGTTGTTGGGGAAGTTGTTCGCGCAAATCCAGATAAAACGGTAACAGGTTGGCAGGGACTTCTCCCTGGCCGGTGGTGGAGGTGCATACCAGCAAGGCATCGTGGTTGTCGCTGATATCGGCCAGAGTTGGATTCTCCAGAACCGTGACGGTATGCCCTTCGGGTTCCAGTTCCTGCTTGATACGGCGCGCTGTCAGCAGGGCGCCCCCGTAAACGCTGCCGGTTAGAATGCGGATTGCTGCCATGACCACTGCCTGTGTTGGTGGGGTGGGAATATTCGGGAGCAGATAGTAATGGCGTGGCGGGTTCGGCTCAAGCCGGCGTCTGAGGGCTGGACCCGGTGTCCTGGCTCCTTACCCGGGGTGAAATTCGATTCCGACCGCTCTCCTTGGCGTTGTAGAGCTGCACATCTGCTTGCTTGAGTAATTCGTTGATCGATCCGGATTTGGAAATCGAGCATACCCCGGCACTGATGGTGACCGGCAGGGTCTGTTCCCGGTGGTGAAAACGGGTGGCCGCCACTTCGGCGCGCAGGCGCTCAGCCAGTGTGAGGGCCTGCAGCAAGGTGGTGTCGGGCAGTAGCAGCAGAAACTCTTCGCCGCCCCAGCGGGCAGCCACATCCGACTGGCGGACCATTTGCCGGACCAGATCGGCGAACTGGCGCAAGACCTCGTCGCCGGCATCATGGCCGAAATCATCGTTAATGCGTTTGAACAGATCCAGATCGATCAGTACAACGGAAAAATGGTGGCCGGAGCGCTCGAATCGCGAGAATTCGGTGTTCAGCCGGCCCTGCATGTCCCGCCGGTTGGCCAGCCCGGTCAGTTCGTCGGTGCGGGCAGCGTGTTCGTGGGCCTGAGCCAGTGCCACCAGTTTGTTGCGGGCCCGTAAACGTCCGGCTTCCAGCACGAAACAGAAGATTGACTCAAAGGTAAGCGTGGCGAAGAAACGGATCTTGAAGTCGGTACTGTATTCGGCACTGACGCCGGGCATATCGGGAAACTGAAAAACCAGAACGGCAAGCAGGTAGCAGAACAGCAGGATGGCGGTGCCACCCTTGAGGCTGGTCAGGTAGAACAGCAACGGTGGGAACACATAGAACCAGAGTGGGCCCGTGTTGCCCTCGCCGCCGGAGGCAATCAGGTAGGTAAACAGCAGGCCGACAATGACCAGCAGTCCCCTTTTCTGTACCGTTCGATCCCGGCGCCAGGCGTACCAGCCTATATTGGCGACAATTGGAACAACAAATGCCCAGAGCACCCATGCGTGCAGATGATGCTCGGCATACCACGCCTTGGCACCGATACCGGCCAGGAACAGGACCGCCATGGCTGACAGGCCATTGAGCAGCCGGGAGATCTGCAGCTCTTCATGCTCGCTGGACTGGATTTGGCTGGTATTCGTCATTAACTGTTGTTCTTTTTGACATATTTTCCGGAATTATGCGTCAAAAACCATCTGAATTGCAGCATTAACTATCAGGATTGTGAAGGGGGCCATCAACCGGGATTTGTTTCAATTTGATGGCAAAAAATTTATAGTTTGCCCCGGCGAATACTGCCGAAACCCCTTCTGTCCACAAGACAAGAGAATCAATTGGTATGGCCCGTTCCAGCAGCTTTCTGGATAACCTTCTCACCAGCCCCTCCACGGAACGGTACAGGGTCGGACTTAGCGTACTTTTCCTTCTTTGTGTCTGGCTTGTGGTTGGCTCCTTCAGCCAGGGCCTGCCTAACGCCATGTTATTGATGGCCGCCGCCGTTATCGGGGGCTACATGGCGATCAATATCGGGGCCAACGATGTGGCCAACAATGTTGGTCCGGCGGTGGGCTCCGGCGCCTTGTCGCTGGGGGCTGCCGTTCTTCTTGCCGCGGTATTCGAGGCGGCCGGCGCGCTGATCGCCGGTGGCGATGTAGTGTCGACTATCAAGGGTGGAATAATTGATCCGACTAGCCTGGAAGATCCGCGCGCCTTTGTCTGGTTAATGACGGCGGCCCTGCTTGCTGGCGCCCTGTGGCTGAACCTGGCCACCTGGATGGGTGCGCCGGTTTCAACCACCCACTCAATCGTTGGCGGTGTCCTGGGGGCTGGTATTGCGGCCGGGGGCTGGGCCATTGCCGATTGGGCGGTGATGGGCAAAATTGCTGCAAGCTGGGTGATCTCGCCGGTGCTGGGCGGTGCCCTGGCGGCGTTGTTCCTGTTCGCAATCAAGAAAACCGTACTGTACCGCCAGAATCTGGTGTCTTCTGCCCGTACCTTTGTGCCCTGGCTGGTGGCGATTATGGCCTGGGCCTTTGCCACCTATCTGATGATCAAGGGCGTCAAGAAGATTGTCAAAGTGGATATGGTGGAAGCCTCGGTGATCGGCCTGATTGTGGCGGGTGTTGTGTTTTTCGTGATGCGCACCCTCGTGGGTCGCAAGGCCTCGACCATGGAAAACAGTGCTAAGGGTGTGAATACCCTGTTCACCTGGCCGTTGATCTTCGCCGCAGCCCTGCTGAGCTTTGCCCACGGCGCCAACGACGTGGCCAACGCCATTGGCCCTTTGGCGGCCATCAATGATGCCATTCAGGCCGGTGGTGGTGTGGTTACCTCAGCGCAGATCCCGCTTTGGGTGATGCTGGTAGGTGCTCTGGGGCTGGCGGTCGGGCTGATGCTGTTCGGCCCGCGCCTGATTAAAACCGTGGGTTCCGAGATTACTGAGCTGGATAAGACCCGGGCTTTCTGTATTGCACTGTCTGCGGCACTGACGGTGATTCTGGCTTCCCAGCTTGGCCTGCCGGTCAGCTCCACCCACATTGCCATTGGCGGCGTTTTCGGTGTCGGCTTCCTGCGTGAGTACCTGAAATCCAACTACGCGACCCAGTTGCACAAGATCATCGAACAGCATGACCCGACCGATCAGGAGCGCCTCAAGCCGTTCCTGGATGATTTCCGTAATGCCTCTGTGGAGGAAATGGAGAAGCTGCTGAAGCAGGCGAAGAAGAAAAAGCAGCAGGTGCCTTTGTCCAAGTCGGAGCGCAAGCGCCTGAAGAAGATTTACCGCGAGGAGATGGTCAAGCGCTCCCATCTGGTAAAGATTGCCGCGGCCTGGATCATTACCGTGCCGGCGTCAGCGATTATGGCGGCGTTCCTGTTCTTTACCCTGCGTGGCCTGATGGTCTGACTGTTGTGCGGGGCTGGTGATGGCCCCGCGCTTTGTCCATACTATAGGCAATGCATCCGGCAGGCGTGGCCTGTCGCTATCCATATTCGGGGAGTAAAACATGAGTTCATCTGTCGAGAGCCGTCAGGCGCGGATGATTGAAGAGTTGCGGGTGTTCATCAAGAAAGTGATGAGTGATCCGACGATTGCCGTGAAGTCCATGGAGATTGCCCGCAAGTACAAGGGCGAGGCCAATGCCGATGAGCTGATGGCTCGTGAGATCAGTGCCAATACCACGATCCGGATTCCGGAGAACTGGAGTGAGGCCGACAAGATGTTTCTGGAGATCCTGCACGAGGTGCTGGATGACGAAGAGGCGCTTTATTGATTCTGGCTTTGGAGTAGGTTGGGGCTCCCACAAGCCCCGCCCCAAAGCTTTGAAGCGGCTTCGCTAAGTTCAGGCCTGCCTGGCCTCTTTCTGGTTCTGTTTCAAAACCGCCGCAGCCATCTGGTGCAGGATGGCCATTTCATCGGCAATGCCTTCATCCTTCGACAGTTCCCTCTGCTCCCTGAGAATGTCTTCCAGAATATCCGGCGTTGTTAACGGGTTGGCAAGAACCACCCGGAACACAATGCACGGGAAGTGGTAGTAACGGGCGGGCTCAAGTCGGGTTCGGGAGACGAATGCTTTGCCGCGTTCCCGTTGGGTTTTCTGGATGAACTTGGTGATGCGGTTCAGGCAGGTGTTCATCTTTTCTGCCTGCAGCTCATCGGCCATGGCCAGTGCCTGGCGTACATCTTCCGGGCAATAGCGGTAGGTCAGGATGTTCAGTTCCGGGCGGGTGACCAGTTCAAAATCCGGTTGTTCGTCGATCATCTCGGCGAAGGTGCGGGCTTTTTCGATGCCCTGATCGATCAGGATTTCGTAGCCTTCCCGGGCGAGTATTTTCAGGCCGGAGTGGATCAGCATGGACATGCCCGGCCGTGAGCCCTCCAGGGTGGTGCTGCCGAGGTCCCGGGAACCTTTCCGGATGATGTACTGGGCGTGGTGCTCTACCGCGCTGGCGAGGCTGGGGTCTTTGAAGACCACCAGGCCGGCACCCATGGGTACGTAAAGCTGTTTGTGGGCGTCGAAGGTGACCGAGTCGGCTTTCTCGATGCCGCGCAGCAGGTGTTTGTGGGTGCGGGAGAAAAGGGTTGGCCCGCCCCAGGCTGCGTCGACGTGGAAGTGGGCGCCGAATTCCCGGGCGATATCGGCCATGGCGTCCAGCGGGTCGACGTTGCCGGTTTCGGTGGTGCCGGCCACGCCGCAGATGGCCATGACTTTGATTTTCTGTTTCTGCAGCTCCAGGCATTTGTCGCGCAGGGCGTCGGTCTGGATGCGGTTGAACTCGTCGGTTTCCACTGGCACCAGGGCGTCCCGGCCAAGGCCGAGGACGTCGGCGGCCTTGCGCAGGGAGTAGTGGCCGCGTTTGGACACGACAATGGCGGCGCCTTCATGGCCGTAGTATTTCAGGGCGCGGAACAGGCCTTCTTCGTGCAGGCCGCGGAAGCTGCCTTCAGCGGGGAAGGCACGGTTGCGAGCCACCCACAGGGCGGTGAGGTTGGCGACCGTGCCGCCGGAACACATGGCGCCCAGGGCGTGCCGGGGATCGTGCATCCATTTACGATAGAAAGAACCGTCTTCCTGGTACACCAGCCGGTGTATCTGGCCCAGTACCTGGCGTTCCATGGGCGTGAACGCCTTGGAGGTTTCGGTTTTCACCAGGTTCTGATTCAGGGCGATCATGATCTTCGACAGCGGCAGCATGAAGTAGGGCAGTGCCGAGGTCATGTGGCCGATGAACGCGGGTGACGCGGTATGAACGGAGTTGGCCACCAGTTTGTCGAGCAGGAACTGGGTCTGCTCGGAGACGAAAACAGGTTTCTCCGGGATGACGTAGTCGGAGAAGTCTTTCTCGACTTCGGACAGGTCCCGTTCGATGGCGACGATGTGCTCCTGGAGGAATCCGGCCAGGTTACGGGAGATGTCCTGGTCGATCCGGCTCAGGGTCGACTCCGGCGCTTCGGGCACCGTGAACACGCGATACATTGCCTCTAATGAGGCCTGGGCGGATTTTTTCTTTCCGGTCATAGCACCACACACATTCAGTGGTATCCGATGGGTTGGTTCCGGAAACCCGTCGGATGGAGCCGGGCGTGGCCCGGTTGCGAAAATGTCTGCCAGCCGCCAAGCGGGGCATTGGTTCCCTGAGGCTGCGTAGTATAAGACCTGTCAGGCAATGACGCCATGCCTGGCGGGCCAGCGGGACCTACAGGATTTCCCGGTGCACATCCAGAATGGCGGCGTCGATGCGGTCCTGGATGTCTTTTTCGACCTGATCGAGGCGCTGGGTGATCTGCTGGGCGCTGGCGCCGAGGGCGGCGATGGTCCAGGTGGCACAGTCGAGGGCTTCCTGGTCGGCGGTTTCGGCCACGGCCAGGTCCGGTTCTTTGCCCCAGATGGCTTTCATGGCGGTGAAGGCTTTGCGTTTGGCTTTGAGGTCTTCGCAGCCGTAGAGCTGGAAGTGCAGGGTGAGGACGCCTACGTGGGGGGTAATATCCTGGTGCTGTTGTGGGGTTTTGCCTTCTTTCAGCAGTTTTCTAAGGGCGTCCGACATCGTGGCCTTAACCTTGGAGTTGGAACATGCGGGGGATGCCTTTCCAAAACACGCTGTGAATACTTCCCTGTACGCTCTGTTCCGCCATCCATGGCTCCACAAGGTTTTGGAAAGGCATCCCCCGCATGTTCATGAACCTTATAGGGGGAGTCCGGTTTGCATAACCGTTTTGCCTCCGTGAATGTCTTTAGCCTACTACAGGCGTCCCCCGTTTGATAATCGCCGCCGGGTTGGTGCCGGAGGGCAGGTTACCGTAGTTCATGCCGCCGCTGCTTTGCAGGCGGGAGGCGCAGAAGGCATCGGCGACGTGTTTGTCGCCAAAGCGCAGTAACAATGAGCCTTGCATGGTCAGGGCCATGCGGTCGACCAGGTTGCGGGCGCGGTACTGGAAGTCGCTGATGTCGGCGAAGTCGTGTTGCAGTTGTGCCAGGTACTGGTCGAAGCGGCTGTCGGTGCCTTTGGCTTCGGCGGCTTCTTTGAAGAAGGCGTCGAGGGTTTCCGGTTCTTTCTGCAGGGCGCGGAGGGTGTCCAGGCACTGGACGTTGCCGCTGCCTTCCCAGATGGCGTTAACCGGGGATTCCCGGAACAGTCGGGGCATGATGCAGTCTTCCATCACGCCGCTGCCGCCAATGCATTCCATGGCTTCGTAGGCGTGGTTGGGGGTGCGTTTGCAGATCCAGTATTTGCCTACGGGGGTGGCCAGGCGGGCCAGCAGGCGTTCCTGTTCGTTGTTCTGGTTGTCCATGGCCCGGGCGACGCGCATGGTGTAGGCGAGGGCAGCTTCGTTTTCGATGATCAGGTCGGCCAGGACGTTCTGCATCAGCGGCTGGTCGCTGAGGGTTGCGCCGAAGGCGCTGCGGTTGTGGCAGTGGTGCGTCGCCTGGGCCACGGCCTGGCGCATGCCGGCGGCGCTGCCAATCATGCAGTCGAAGCGGGTCATGGCGACCATTTCGATGATGGTTCTGACGCCGCGGCCTTCCTCGCCCACCATCCATGCCAGTGCACCGCGGATTTCCACTTCGCTGGAGGCGTTGGCAACGTTACCCATTTTGTTCTTGAGTTGCTGCACCTGCCAGGGGTTCTTGCTGCCATCCGGGCGCCATCTGGGCATCAGGAAGCAGGACAGGCCATTGGTGGTCTGGGCCAGTACCAGGAAGGCGTCGCACATGGGGGCGGAAACGAACCATTTGTGGCCGACCAGTTCGTAGGCCTGGCCGGGACCTTCCCGTCCTGTCGGGTAGGCCACGGTGGTGTTGGCGCGCACGTCGCTGCCACCCTGTTTTTCGGTCATGGCCATGCCGATGGTGACGGAGGTTTTGTCGCCGTCCGGCACGTTACGGCTGTCGTATTCGTTGGCCAGGATTTTCGGGGCCCAGAGTTTGGCCAGGTCTGGCTGGTTCTGGATGGATGGGATCGCCGCGAAGGTCATGGTGACCGGGCAACAGTGAGCGGCTTCCACCTGGGAGTGCAGGTAATACTTGGCGGCCCGGGCCACGTGGGCGCCTTTGCCCGGGTTGGTCCAGGGGGAGCTGTGCAGGCCGTTTTCCAAGGCCACGCGCATGAGTTCGTGGTAGGCCGGGTGGAAGGTGACTTCGTCTATCCGGTGGCCGTAGCGGTCGTGGGTACGGAAGCTGGGTTTGTTGGCGTTCGCCAGGTTGCCCAGCTCGATGGTGTCGGCCTTGCCGGCCCAGGCGCCGAAGCGGCTGAGGTCTTCGCTGGCGTGGCCGGCGCCTTCTCGCAATACGGCTTCCCGGAGCGCGCTGTCCTGTTCGTAGAGGTTATAGTTTTCCAGCGGTCGGGGCTGGTTGATGACCTCGTGAGTGGCTGACAGATAGTGGCTGTCGGCGTTGGACTCGGTCTTGCGCTGCGGGCTGTTCATGGTTAGCTCCTGGTGCCGGTTAACCCCCGTAGGCAGAAGCAAACGATGGTGTCGACCAGCTCATCTTCGTTGTTGTCGTGTCCCGGTGGTGTTTCTGTCTGGGTCGGTGACAGCGGCCCCACCAGGGATTCCGAGATGGCGCCAACCAGGCAGGTGCTGGTAAGGCGGGCATCCTGATCCGGTATGCAGCCCTCGGTTATGCCGCTCCGGATCGCTTGTTCAAACAGGTTGGCGTAGGCTTTGCGGTATACCAGTCGCTCTTCTTCGACTTTCGGGTCTACCGGCTCGGCAATCAGTGCCCAGGCTTTCATCGGGCCTTTCAGGGCCCGACGGGCGAACTGACGCAGAGCGTTGTCCAGGCGTTCAACCGCACTACCGCCTACCGCGAGTGCTTCGGCGACTTTGTCGACTTCACGTTGGGTGGCCAGGCGAAAGATTTCTGCAAACAGGTCCTCCCGTGACTCGAAGTGGCGGTAGATAGTGCCCGTGGCAACGCCGGCCAGCCCCGCGATGCGGGTAATGCGTGCGCTGCGGAAGCCGCCTTCGGATACGCACTCCCAGGTGCATTCAATGATCTTTTTCCGCGCTTCGGCTTTGCGCTGGCGCATTTTTTCAGTTTCGCGGTAGGCCATGCCGGCTCCTTGCAAGCATTGAATCAATATTCATTCTTTGTGTCAATTCTGTGTGCCGTTAAAGGGCTGTTATCTGATCTTTTAAAACAATGGGTTATCTCCAATTACAAAAAATTACAAAAAAGTGGTTGTCAGGAAATAGCGTCGGTCGTGAAAGCAGATTATAAAGACGCCAAGACGGGCCGTCAGATGGCCGGCAGTCGAGACGGGGTGCGTCTTCCAGAGCATCTGGCCACCCGTAAAGCTGTTTTCGTTGATGGAGATAAGCCATGAGTGAATTCGACGAAAGCAATCTGGAGCAGTCCAGCAACTGGACCAGCGACAGCGACGATAACCATTCCATTGCCGGCCGTGCCCGGGTTCGGGCCCAGTTGCAGGCAGATATTGAGGCCTTCCTGCAAGGCGGCGGAAAGATACAGGAGGTGGACACCACCTTCCGTTCTGATACCCCGCGCAAGGTGGAGATCGGGTTCAACAACCGTTCCCTCTGATGGCGTTTCCTCGCCGGGCAGCGGCTTCCGTTGCCCCGGCAACTCTGTTTTTCTGTCATCTCTTTGTCATCTGTCAACGGCACACTCGGCTCAGGCCTGCAACGGGCGGCTTCTGGGGTGTATGATGTCATCACTTTCCAAGGCCATCCATGTTCAGGAGGTTATCCGTGTCGAAGCCGCGTCTTGCGCACTCCAGTCGAGCCTATCCGTTCACCCGTTTGCGTCGCAATCGTGCCAGTGATTTTTCCCGTCGTCTGGTTCGGGAGAACCAGTTGTCACCCGATAACCTGATTTTCCCGGTGTTTGTGCTTGAAGGCGAGAATCAGCGTGAATCCGTACCCTCCATGCCGGGTGTCGAGCGCCTTAGCGTCGATCTGCTGGTGGAGCAGGCGGCGGAACTGGTAGAGCTGGGTATTCCCGCCTTGGCGCTGTTCCCGGTGGTACCAGCGGAGAAAAAGAATCTGTCCGGCTCCGGCGCGTGGGATTCTGATGGCCTGGCCCAGCGGGCGGTTCGTGCCCTGAAAAAGGCGCATCCGGAGCTGGGGGTGATTACCGATGTGGCGCTGGATCCGTTCACCACCCATGGGCAGGACGGCATTATCGACAACGATGGCTATGTGCTGAACGATGTCACGGTTGAAGCGCTGGTCAATCAGGCACTGTCCCACGCGGATGCCGGTGCCGATGTGGTGGCACCCTCTGACATGATGGATGGTCGGGTGGCGGCTATTCGAGAAGCCCTGGAAGGGGCAGGCTATGTGAATACCCGGATTCTGGCCTACTCTGCCAAGTATGCGTCCAGTTATTACGGGCCGTTCCGGGATGCGGTCGGCTCGGCTGCCAACCTGGGCAAGGGAAACAAAGCGACCTATCAGATGGATCCGGCCAACAGTGATGAGGCCATTCATGAGGTGGCCATGGATCTGGCTGAAGGCGCCGATATGGTGATGATCAAGCCGGGCATGCCCTATCTGGATATCGTGCGCCGGGTGAAAACCGAACTGCAGGTGCCAACGTTTGTGTACCAGGTCAGTGGCGAATACGCCATGCATATGGCCGCAGCTCAGAACGGCTGGCTGGATGGCGATGCGGTGATGATGGAGAGCCTGATGGCCATGCGCCGGGCCGGTGCCGATGGCATTCTGACCTATTTCGCCGTGCGCGCCGCCAGGCTGATGCGGGAACGACAGCGATCATAACCGGGCAGCGGCTGGTGGCCGAAGCCCGCCTCAACGATGGATACAAAGAGCAATGACAAGCGAAACCGTGACAGAGACAGGCAGTGAACAGAGCGTCCCGGCGCCGGTAGATCTTCCACCCGTTGGTGAGGAATTGAATCTGGATGCGAGCGAAAACTACTTCAACCGCGAACTGAGCCAGTTGCAGTTCAATTACCGGGTGTTGAAGCAGGCGCTGGATACCACGCACCCTCTGATCAATCGTCTGATCTTCTGCTGCATTTTCAGCAGCAACATGGATGAGTTCTTTGAAATCCGGGTGGCGGGCCTGCGCCAGCAGATGAAGTATGGCCGTGAAACCGTGGGTGTCGACGGCATGCTGCCGGAACAGGTGCTGGCGGAGATCAGCCGCGTTGCCCACGACTATATCCACGAACAGTACGATATTCTCAATAATGTCCTGATTCCGGAGCTGGAGCAGGAGAACATCCACTTTGTCCGGCGCCGCGAGTGGACACCGGCCCAGGCCGAGTGGGTGCGCAATTACTTTGACGAGGAAATTCTGCCGGTGGTCAGCCCGATCGGGCTGGACCCATCACACCCGTTCCCCCGCCTGGTGAACAAGAGCCTGAACTTCATCGTTGAGCTGGACGGCAAGGATGCCTTTGGTCGTGAGACCGGGATGGCGATTGTGCCCGCGCCCCGCTCCCTGCCGCGCCTGGTGCGCTTGCCGGATGAGGTGTGCGAGGGTGGTGACAACCTGGTGTTTCTGTCGTCCATGATTCACGCCCATGCTGATGAGCTGTTTCCGGGTATGGAGGTGAAGGGCTGTTATCAGTTCCGGCTGACCCGGAACGCGGACCTTGAGCTTGAAGACGATCTGGAAGACCTGGCGTCGGCCCTGCGCGGCGAGCTGCTAAGCCGTCGGTTTGGCGATGGCGTTCGCCTTGAGGTGGCGGATAACTGCCCGGAAGAGCTGGTGCAGTTCCTGCTCCGGGAGTTCGGCCTGACCGAGCGGGATCTCTACCAGGTCCACGGCCCGGTAAACCTGACCCGCCTGATGGCGGTGGGTGGCCTGGTGGACCGGCCAGACCTGACCTATTCCAGCTTCTCGCCGTCGATTCCTCGCCAGATTCGTAGCAAGGAATCCATGTTCGATGCCATTCGCAAACGGCCCCTGCTGCTGTTACATCCCTATGAAAACTTCAGCCCGGTGGTGGACCTGCTGCGCCAGGCGGCCAAGGACCCTCAGGTGCTGGCCATTCGCCAGACGCTCTATCGCACCGGTGCCGACTCGGAAATTGTTGAGGCCCTGGCCGATGCCGCGCGTCGAGGCAAGGAAGTGACGGCGGTTATCGAACTGAGAGCCCGTTTCAGCGAGGCCGAGAACCTGGAGTTGGCCAGTCGGCTGCAGGAAGCCGGCGTGATCGTGGTTTACGGTGTGGTCGGGTACAAAACCCACGCCAAGATGATCCTGATTGTCCGCCGGGAAGAAGGCCGCCTGCGGCGCTACGTGCATCTGGGCACCGGTAATTACCATGCCGGGAACGCACGCCTGTACACCGACTACAGTTTCATGACCTGTGACGAGTCCATAGGCGACGACGTCAACAAGCTGTTCCAGCAGTTAACCGGCATGGGCAAGGCGTTGAAGATCAAAAAGCTGTTTCATGCGCCGTTTACCTTGCACAACCGTCTGATCAGTCTGATCGAACGAGAGGCCAGCTATGGTGAGCAGGGGCGGATTATCTTCAAGTTCAATGCCCTGACCGAGCCGCAGATGATCAAGGCCCTGTATCGGGCCTCCCAGGCCGGGGTCAAGATTGATCTGGTCATCCGTGGCATCTGCTGCCTGCGTCCGGAAGTGCCGGGACTCTCGGACAATATCCGGGTGCGCTCGGTGATCGGCCGCTTCCTGGAGCACACGCGGGTGTACTATTTCGGTAATAGTGGCCGGCCCGAGGTGTATTGTTCCAGTGCTGATGGCATGGAGCGCAATCTTCTGCACCGGGTCGAAACCGCGTTCCCGGTTGAGGAGCCCGCGCTGATTGCACGCCTGCGGGAAGATCTGGATACCTATCTGGCGGACAATTGCCAGGCCTGGGTGTTGCAGCCCGATGGCAGTTACATTCAGAATCAGCCCGGGGAAGGCGAAGAGCGACTGGCATCACAGCTGGTCCTGCTGGAGCGTCTGACCGGCAAACCCAACTGAGGCCGGTGGGCCGGCACCGAAATAATCACAGGACGGATACCTTGAAACTGAAAAAATGGACGCTGGCCGGTCTGGCCGTACTGCTGGTGGCTGGCGGTGCTCCCTGGGGTGTGGGCTATGTCACCGAGCAGCACTGGCGTGAAGCAACACTGGAAGTAAACCGGGCCCAGCCCTTTCTGAATCTTGAGACCGAGCAGTATCGTCGTGGTGTGCTTGGTTCCGAGGTATCCGCTACCGTGACCCTGAGAGATCCTGAGACCGGTGATTCTCACACCATAGCCATCGAAATCCAGGTGTCCCATGGCGTCACCGGCAGCCTGATGGATTTTCGCCCGCGCCAGGGGTGGCAGCCAGAGGGTGCTGACTGGTTTCCGGACGATGAGCCCAGTCTGACGCTGGAAACCCGGCTCTGGGGCAGCGCCACGCTTGAGCTGACAGCACCGGTGATGGACATTGATAACCCGGAGCGGGAAACCTCCCTCAAGAGCAGTGGCGGTCTGGTGCGGATTGATGTTGGGCGTCTTGGTGAAGCGGCAGACTTGCTGGTGGTCTGGCCGGCTATCCGCCTCAGCGATCCGGAAATGGATGTGACGATCGATAACGTCCATATGGAACAGAGCATGGAATGGCTGGTGGGGGATATCTGGACCGGCGCTGGCGTGATGACCGTGGATAACCTGACCTTGCAGGGGGCTCAGGCTCCCGCAATGACCTTGGCCGGGATGTCGCTTGAAAGCGCCAGTGATGCCCGCCAGAACGGCGAGCGCCTGGACTCGCAGGTTACCCTGTCGCTGGAATCGGCCGCTCTGGCGGATCAGGCCTTTGGGCCGCATCGGCTGGAGGTGGCGCTGGAGAACCTGGATGTGGCCAGTTGGAATGACTTCAGTGGCGCCATGGCGGATATGCAGGCACTGGCTTTGACCGCCGGAGACGACCCGAGGGCCGCGTTTGAACAACAGATGGCGGTGATGCAGCGTTTTAACGAAGCCCTCCGCAGTCTTGCTGCCGAAGGATTTTCCATGGGGATCCGGGAGCTCAGTCTGGCAACGCCTGAAGGGGAAGTTACCGGCTCACTGGACATCAGCCATCCGGAGCTCTCCGATCAACAGCGTGACAACATGTTGATGGTCATGCAGGCGCTGACCGGGAGTGTGAATTTCAGCATGCCGGTTGCCCTTGCGGAAGACTATCCCGCCGTGCGTATGCAGGTGGCGCCGTTGATCAAACAGGGCCTGCTGGTTCAGAACGGTGAGCGCCTAGTAATGGATGGCCGGATGGAGGATCTGGTACTCACCGTCAACGACGTGGAAATCCCCCTGCCTCCGCTGCTCTGAATCTCAACGACCCGCCAGCTGCTGGTACTTCGCCATCAGCTGCGCTTCGGTGATCATCAACGCCCTTCAGATTTTCCTCAGGATTCGCTGAACTTCTGTTGCAGGGCTTCTGCCACAGCCGGGTCTACAAACTCGGAAATGTCCCCGCCCAGCGAGGCAATTTCGCGAATCAGGGTGGAGGAGATGTAAGAGAGGTGGTTGGCGGGCGTCAGGAACACGCTCTCAACTTCCGGCGCCAGCCGGCGGTTCATGTCGGCAAGCTGGAATTCATATTCAAAGTCAGAAACCGCGCGCAGTCCCCGCAGGATAACGGAGGCGTTTTGCTCGCGCACGAAGTCGGCGAGCAGGTTGCTGAAACCGGTGACGCTGACGTTGGGGAGGTGTGCGGTGGCCTTGCGGACCAGTTCGCAGCGTTCTTCAAGATTGAGAAGTGGCTGCTTTTTGGGGTTGTAGGCGACGGCGACGACAATTTCATCGAACATGCGGCCGGCCCGTTCGATGAGGTCGGTGTGGCCGTTGGTGATGGGGTCGAAGGTGCCGGGATATATGACTTTGGGCATGCACAGCTCCTTTTGTTGGTGAGCCGTAGGATAGCAGCATTGCCTTTGGGGCTGTAGTCCGGAGCGCCGACAATCTGTTTTATGACTCTGGTGCTGGCGCAGGTCGGGGGCGGGTTTCCGGGAGACGCTACAAGCACATCCATGTGCGCTTCTTTCGGGCCGTCCATGGCCCTCAAGACTCCCGGAAACCCGCCCCCGACCTGCGTGATCAACTGGAGTGCTGGCCGCCCCGGCCTCCTACTTCAGACTCCTTATTGCCTCTCTGGAAGGTGGCCTCTTAATCGCGGTTCAGGCAGAGTTGGCAAGCCTCTGCGCCAGTCTCGAGCTGTTCCTCGCTGCCAACGCATACACCGACAACTGCGGGTTTGCACCGATGCTGGTGGGAAAGATGGAGGCATCGTGGATGTTCAGGTTGGCGATGTGGTGATGCTCACCGAAGCCATTCACCACCGAGGTTTCCGGGTCTGTGCCCATGCTGCAGCCGCCCATCTGGTGCGCGGTGAACAGGCGGGCGCGGTGGGGTTTCATGGGCAGGTTGTTGATGGCGTCTCTGGCCTGGTTCCAGCTGGTGTACCAGTCAGAGTCCAGGTGCATGGCCTGGACGGCTTCGGCGCCAGCGGCGAACTGAATTTCGGCCATGGTGAGGTAGGCTTTGCGCAAGCCTTGCCAGAGGTAGTCGGTAATCGGATAGTCCAGTACCGGGCTGCCGTCGTCTCTGAGTGATACTGTGCCGCCGGGGCTGTCCGGGTGGAAGCCGTCGCGCAGCAGGGCGATGACTGATTGCATCCAGGGCAGTTGGCCCAGGTTGTCTCGCTGTGGCTGGCCGTGGCCGGGTACCACGCCGGCTGCCATGGCCGGGTGCAGGGGCGGTACTTCCAGTTTGTAGCCTGCCGGGCCGTCGGTGCCTGCTTTGAAATTGAATTCGTCCGAGTAGATGGACTGGGGAGCGCCGTAGAACGGGTCGATTTTCGCCGGCATGCGGGCGACGGTGGCGTTGACCGGATGGATGAACGATCGCTTGCCCACGCGCTGGTAAGGGTCGGGCAACTGCGAGCGAAGCAGCAGGCCGGGGGAGCCAATGGCGCTGGCGGCGACCACGAATTGCCGGGCTTTCAGGGTGACCATAATGCCGGATGGGGTGACGCCATCCGGGCCCATGGCGGAGGCGAGCAGGTGGTCGATCCGGTCCTGACTCATCACCAGGCGTTCTGCCCGCAGACCGTGGAAGAGCTGTGCTTTGTGATCCAGTGCGCCCGGGATGGTGGTGAGTAGTGCCCCCTGTTTGGCGTTGGTAGGGCAGCCCACGCCGCAGTAACCGCTGTTCCAGCAGCCTTTGACGTTTCTTGGGATTACCTGCCAGGAGTAGCCGAGTTTTTCGCAGCCCTGGCGCAGGATGTCGTTGTTCAGGTTGGGTGGGGTTTCCCAGGGCGCCATGTTGTGGCGCTGCTCACGGCCCTCAAACCATGGGGCCATGGCGTCCGGTGCCAGTCCTTCGAGGCCGAGCTCCTGGCTCCAGTAGGTGAGCGTTTCGTCCGGGGTGCGGAAGCTACTGGTCCAGTTTACCGTGGTGGAGCCGCCGACACAGCGGCCCTGCAAAATCGCGATGGCGCCATCGGCGGTGACCCGGCTCATGCCTTCCTGGTAAAGATTGGCGTAGGACGTCAGCTCGTCCATCTTGAAGTCTTTCTGATAATACAGTCGACCCTCTTCCACCAGAATAACCGACAGCCCCTGACGGGCCAGGATCTCCGCGGTTGTGCCGCCCCCGGCACCGGTGCCGATAACCACAACATCCGCCTCTACCGTGCGGTTTTCGCTCAGTTTGCTGGCGTCGGTCACATTCCAGCCGGCAGCCAGTCCCCGGGCAATGGGATCGTTCATGGACATACTTCGCTCCTTAATACGATGGGTATCCGGGGTTTCTCAAACGGCAGGTTTGAACTGTGGCAAGGCATCCACCATCCAGGCGGGAGGCCCCGGATAACCAGACAGGTGCCAGTGGTCTTCATGCCCATAGAAGGCGACGTTGCTGATCTTGGTCAGGGCAATGTAGCCGTTGTTCAGCAGTCCGATCCGGCTATCGCGCCAGCGCCGCAGAAACGCGTCGGCATCGGCGGTACTGACTGAGGGCCAGTCTGACCATACCCGGGCCAGGGCGATCCGGGTGGGGGCAAAGTTAAGCAGATCAAAGAGCTTGCGCAGCTCCTGCTGGTTCGCCGGGCCGAACTTCACAATGCCCTGGTCGATCCGTTCAATCGTTCCGGCAATGGCAAAGCGACGCTGGTTCGGTTCCTCCGGCAGAGCTCCGGCAAACATGGCCGGCAACAGGGCCTCGAACAGGGCGATGTCATCCCGGCTCAGAAACTGGAACTGGTAGCGGGCGTCCATGCGGCTGTCGACCGAGCTGACCCGGCCTGCGGGGGCCGTAGCGCAGCCGGTTAGCCCGGCAGAGAGGCTGATGGTGTTCAGGAACACCGCGCCGCCTAAACCGGTTTTGAGGAAACTGCGGCGGTCCAGAGAGGATGCGTTGGGCGAGCTGTCTGTCGAAACTGGGTCTGTCATCTGATTGTTGGCCGTTTTGTTATCTTTTTTTTGCGCGTTGCGAAACGTTTGATCGCCGGTGGGAGGGAGGTCTTTCCGGGACTGTGCAAAACAGGGATGTTTTGCTCAAGCCTACAGGGAAGTATTTACGGCGTGTCCCGGAAAGACCTCCCTCCCGCCGGCCTGCACCCAGTCCGAAGGCTGGGGCTGGAGAGAAGTGGTGTTCTCTGATTAACGAATAAACAGCTTATATACCAACCGATGCGCCGCCGTACCATGGGGCGCATACACGTATTTGCCGCTGTTGAACTTCTGCTTGGTGAAAATCGCCCGGTGATGGGAGAAGGTCAGGAAGCCTTCCTTACCGTGATAGTGCCCCATACCGGAATCACCAATCCCGCCGAACGGCAGGTCGTCCTGGGCCACGTGCATCAGGGCATCATTGATGCACATGCCGCCGGAATGGGTGTTGTCCACCACATGCTGCTGGTGCGACTTGTCGTAGCCAAAGAAATACAGCGCCAGTGGCCGTGGCCGGTCATTGATGTAATGGATCGCCTCGTCCAGACTGCCGTAACTGATGATCGGCAGGATCGGGCCGAAAATCTCGTCCTGCATCACCTTCATGTCCGGCGTGGTCTTCAGCACCAGTGTCAGCGGAATCTTCCGGGTACCGTCCTTCATGTTCTCGTTGGCGGGATTGATCTCCACCAGTTCAGCCCCCTTGGCCCTGGCATCTTCCAGATAGCCCTGCAAACGATTGTACTGGCGCTCATTGATGATGGCCGTGTAGTCGTCGTTATCCCGCAGGCTCGGGTACATCTCGGCGAACCGTGCCCGGAATTCATCCACGAACGCCTGCACCCGGTCGGCGGGGCAGAGCACATAGTCCGGTGCCACACAGGTCTGGCCGGCATTGAAGGCTTTGCCGAAGGCGATACGCTGGGCCGCATCTTCCATCGGCACATCCGGCGAAACAATGGCCGGGGATTTGCCGCCGAGCTCAAGGGTTACCGGGGTCAGGTTTTCGGCTGCCGCGCGCATCACCAGCTTGCCCACCGAAGTAGAACCGGTAAACAGCAGGTGATCGAAAGGCCGTTGGGAGAAATCGGCCGCCACATCGGCCTCGCCAGTGATCACCGACACCAGATCCTCCGGGAACATCGACTCGATGATCTCCTTGAACAGGGCCGACGTGTGCGGAGTGAATTCCGACATCTTGATCATGGTGCGGTTGCCAGCCGCCAGGGAAGCGACCAGTGGACCGACCGCCAGATACAGAGGGTAATTCCAGGGCACGATGACGCCTACAACTCCTTTTGGCTGGTAGTAAACCTTGTTGCTGGCGGGCTGGAACAGAACCGAAACATGGCGTTTGGAGGGCTTCATCCAGTCGCCAAGATTCTTCAGCGTGTAATTGATGCCCTGAATAGACGGCATGACTTCGGCGATCAGGGATTCGTCTTTGGAGCGACAGCTGAAATCCCGATCGATGGCCTCGACCAGGCGATCCTGATGGGCCAGTAGCGCCCGTTTCAGACGCTTGAGGTTCTCTTTGCGCTCGGTCAGGGACGGCATCGGGTTGTTGCGGAAGGCCTTCTTCTGGTCCTCAAAGACGCGATGCGTGTGCTGGATCTGCTTCTTGCTCTCTGTGAGCTGGACGACGGTGGCACCCATGGTTTTCTCCCCCTGACTGCCTGGAGCGACAGGCGCTGGCAGTCGGTTATTGTCGTTGGCCAAAATCTGTGCGATTTGCGCTTGAGGCTATTATTAGAGTATATACTCTAGGCAGTCAAGAAAGCCGGATGGCTCTTTAGGCCATCCGTGACACTGATAACAACAAACACCGGCATGACGATGAAAACCAGAGACAAGATACTGTTATCCAGCCTGGAGCTGTTTAATGACAAGGGTGAGCGCAACATCACCACCAATCACATTGCCGCGCACCTGGCGATATCGCCGGGTAATCTGTATTACCACTTCCGCAACAAGTCCGACATCATCTACGAGATTTTCCAGGAATATGAAAAGCTGGTGGACTACTACCTGGATATTCCGGAAGACCGACCGATCACCCTGGAGGATATGACCTTCTATCTGGAGTCGGTGTTTGACGGCCTCTGGAGCTATCGCTTCTTCCACCGGGATCTGGAATACCTGCTCGACAGTGACCCGCGGCTGCGCCGGGACTACCGGGAGTTTACCAATCGCTGTCTGGCGGCCATCAACCGGATTTTCGCAAAGCTGGCGGATGCCGGCATTATCCAGCCTCAGCCGGAGGATCTGCGTTCGGCCATGTCACTGAATGTCTGGCTGGTGATTACCAACTGGATGGCGTTCCTGAAGACGGCTCATGCGGCCGAGGAGCCTGCCAGTCTGTCCCTGACCGAGTTAAAACAGGGGGTCTATCAGGTGCTGACACTGGAAGTGCCCTATCTCACGCCGGAGTATCGTGAGCGGGTGCTGGCATTGCGAGAAAAATACCGTCCTACCTTGCCTGAAGCCCAGGGTGTTTCTGGCGTTGAGGCATGAGCCTGGCTGGCCTGGTCAAAGTTTGATCTGAAATTGAACTTTTTGAATGCGGCGCAGTCACAGCTAATGACGTTGGGAACCGGACACTCCCTGCGTCTCCTGAGTGAGTTCTCAGGTTTTCGGCCTCTGTGGTTGCAGAGGCACATAGCACGTCGCAAACCCTGACGTTTTCACCGGCCTGTCTTCTTCAGGCCGGCTTTTTATGCCTCAACCGGCGCCTGTTCCGAGGCTTCCAGCCAGTGGGTCAGCGCTTCCCGGCACTCGTCGACTCCGCGCTTGGAGGTGGCGGAGAACATGATGAGGTGCTCCACACATTGATATTCCTTCAGTTTTTTCGCGATACCCAGCATGGCGGTTTTTGCCTGACCAAACTTCAGTTTGTCGGCCTTCGTGGCCAGAATCATGAGCGGAAGGTGGTTATGTTCACACCATTCGACCATCATCTGGTCGAAATCGGTGAGCGGGTGCCGGATGTCCATCACCAGAACCAGACCACGCAGGCAGCGGCGATCATTCAGGTAATGGCCGAGATGCTGTTGCCAGTCGTCTTTCATGTCCCGGGACACTTTCGCATAGCCGTAACCGGGCAGGTCGACCAGACGAGCATGTTCCCGGTTCAGGCTGAAAAAGTTGATCAGCCGGGTCCGGCCGGGGGTTTTACTGGTGCGAGCCAGTTTGCCGTTGGCGGTGATAGCGTTCAGGGCGCTGGATTTGCCCGCATTGGAGCGGCCGGCAAAGGCAACTTCAGCGCCATGGTCGGGGGGGCATTCGTCCAGTTTGGAGGCGCTGATGAGAAAACGGGCGCTGTTGAACGAGAGGCTTTTTTGAGTCAGATCAGGGTCCACGACGGTTGGTGTTCCTTTGGATTTCAGTTATCGGCGATTAATGTATAATGCTACACCAATTTCCGGCGGGACGCCTCGCGTTGCCGCTGTATGCCCCGGTTTTGCACCTGACGACCCAGTGCCTGCCGGCTGCACAACGAAGAATACTTTCAAGATGCAAAGATGAGAGAAGCGGAGCGAGCATGAAAAGACTGATCGCAGGAGTTGTTCTCGGAGTTGGCCTTACAGCGATGGCTCACGGGGCAGGAGATCCGGCAGCGGGTGAACAGAACGCAGCAGTGTGTGCGGGCTGTCATGGTCAGGGTGGAGCCAAGCCGGTAATGGCTGTGTACCCGAAACTGTCCGGTTTGGGCGAGAAATATCTGTACAACCAGCTGGTTGACATCAAATCCGGGGATCGTGCCATTCCTGAAATGACGGGCCTGCTCAACGCCATGTCTGATCAGGATTTGCAGGATCTGGCTGCCTACTTCAACAGCCAGGAAATGGTTGTTGGTCAGGCCAATCCGGATCTGGTTGAACAGGGTCAGGCACTGTACCGCGGCGGCAATATGGCCTCTGGTGTACCGGCCTGTTCCGGTTGCCATAACCCCTCCGGCATTGGCAACGAGCCGGCAGGTTACCCTGCGTTGGGCGGGCAGACTGCAGAATATGTTATCAAGCAGTTGAAGGCTTACCGGGCGGGTGAGCGTGCTGGAGGCGCGAATGCCGGCATCATGATGGATGTTGCCTCCAAGCTGACAGACGCTGAGATTGAGGCGGTCGCCAGCTACGTATCCGGCCTGAACTGATCGACAGCCGTCAGTTACGACTGAAAACCCCGCCTCGGCGGGGTTTTTGGTATCCGGTATTCATAATACCTAACCGTTCGGTAACGCATTCCTTTGGCCCTCCGGTGGAACTTTTTCGCATCCCTGGGTCATAATCCCCGTTAAAATTCATTGATGGCTCGGAGATTCCCGATGATCAGAACCCTGACGTCTTCCGCCGTTCTGGCACTTTCACTGTTGTCTGCCGCTTCCCTGGTCAATGCCCAGCCCTGGGTGGCCGGAGAGCATTACCGGGTACTGGATAATCCGGTAAGAACGGCATCGGATAACGGTGTCGAAGTGGCGGAAGTCTTCTGGTACGGCTGTCCGCACTGCTACAACTTCAAGCCGCTGGCTGAAGCCTGGGAAGCGGAGGCTCCGGACTACATCAACTATGTGAAGCTGCCAGCGGCACTGGGCCGCAGCTGGGAGCCGCATGCCTACGCATTCTATGCCCTTGAGGCGATGGGCGAGCTGGACAAGGTGCATGACGCGCTGTTTGATGCCCTGGCCGGAGAGCGCCGTCCCCTCAATACCCCGGAAGCTCTGGCTGATTTTGTTGCCGGGTATGGCGTGGACGCCGAGAAGTTTCTGGAAAACTACAACAGTTTCGGGGTGCGTGCCAGAGTGCAGCAGGCCCAGGCCAAGATTCGTGGCGCGCGCATTACCGGTACACCGACTATGCTGGTTGATGGCAAGTACGTGGTAAGTGCCTCCATGGCGGGTAGTCACGAAAACACCCTGAAGGTGGTGGAGTATCTGGCGGAAAAAGAGCGCAGCGGGTCTGAATAGGACGCCATGCGGTTCGCCGGGCGCTGGATGGGCTGACCGGAGAAGCGGCTGATAATGTACAAGCGAATCCGTAACCAGCTGAACGGTATACTCAGAAATCAGGAAAGCTCCCGGGGTGCCAGTTCCGGGAGCGAGCATGTGCCGGCGTTCGAGGCCCACCGGCATATTCGACTGCTCACATTCAATATTCAGGTTGGTATCAACACCTCGTCCTATCATCATTATCTGACCCGCAGCTGGCAGCATTTCCTGCCCAATCGCCGTCGTTATGAAAACCTGGATCGGATTGCCACCCTGCTCAGCCAGTATGACGTGGTCGCCCTGCAGGAGTGTGATGGTGGCAGTCTCCGTAGTGGTTACATCAATCAGGTGCAATACCTGGCCGAGGCGGCCGGGATTCCTTACTGGTATCAGCAGTTAAACCGTAATCTCGGCCAGATTGCCCAGCACAGTAATGGGCTGTTGAGCCGTTTTCGCCCGCTGGATGTCACCGAACACAAGTTGCCGGGATTGATTCCCGGGCGTGGCGCTATCATTGCGCGCTATGGTGATGAGGAAGACCCGCTGGTGCTGGTTCTGATGCATCTGTCCCTCAGCAAGTCGGCCCAGCAGAAGCAGCTTGGATTTATCCGCGAACAGATCGCGAACTATCGGCATGTGGTGCTGATGGGGGATATGAATGCCCATGCCGAGCAGTTGCTGACACGAACACCGCTGAAAGAAACCGATCTGATTCCGTTGCCAGATACTGCCCACAGCTTTCCGAGCTGGCGCCCGGAAAAGGCGTTGGACCACATTCTTGTCAGTCCCTCGCTGGAAATCCGGCGCTCTGAGGTGGTGAGCTACCCGGTCTCCGACCACCTTCCCATTGCCATGGATGTGGCGTTGCCCAAGGGCTATCTGGAAACGTTCTGAGCCTTGTCTGGTATGTTCAGACAATAAAAAACCCGGCAGATGCCGGGTTTTTTGTGGAGGCAGGACCAATTACTTGATCTTGGCTTCCTTGTACGCAACGTGCTTACGGACAACCGGATCGTACTTTTTGATCTCGATTTTTTCCGGGGTGTTACGCTTGTTCTTTTTGGTCGTGTAGAAGTGACCAGTGCCTGCTGAAGATACCAGCTTGATTTTCTCGCGCATGATGCGGCTCCTTAAACTTTCTCGCCGCGGGCACGAAGATCGGCCAGCACAGCGTCAATGCCTTTTTTGTCGATGATGCGCATGCCCTTGGTGGAAACGCGCAGCTTCACGAAACGCTTCTCGGACTCAACCCAGAAACGGTGGTTCTGCAGATTCGGCAGAAAACGACGACGAGTGTGGTTCATCGCGTGGGAAACGTTATTACCGGTAACCGGACGCTTACCGGTAACCTGACAAACTCTGGACATACTTGCCTCCGACCTGAGCAATGGTCTCTATCAATACGAATTCGTTTTTAATGCGTCTCTGGTTGCTCCGGAGCCATACCTGCTGCCGGTTTGCGCTTCTGAAACAGAACGCTGCTCGCCAGACGCCGCCAGAAAGGGACGCTTTTATACCAGAACTGGCTGTCCAACGCAAAAAATTGTTGGGAATTTGGCCAGTTTCGGGGCGGGATCCTTTACGGGGCTACATCAATCCACGTTCAGCGAGGGATATTACCTCACCGTGGCCGATAACCATATGGTCAAGAACCCTGATATCGACCAACCCGAGGGCTTCTTTCAGCCGGCGGGTCAGGGAAATGTCAGCCTGGCTTGGCTCGGCCACGCCGGACGGATGGTTGTGGGCAAAGATGACCGCGGCGGCATTGTCCTCCAGAGCCTGGCGTACCACCTCACGGGGATAGACGGCGGCGCCGTCGATCGTGCCCCGGAACAGTTCCCGGTACTGAATGACCCGGTGGCGATTGTCCAGGAACAGGCCAGCGAACACTTCATGAGGATAAGTGCCTAAACGGCTGGTGAGAAAGCGCCGGGTATCCTCCGGTGAACGCAGCGGGTCGCCCTGGCGCAGAGGCTCGTCCATCACTCGCCTCGCCATTTCCATGGCAGCCTGCACCTGGGCGTACTTGGCGGTGCCCAGGCCTTTGACCTCGCAGAACTGTCGGCGCGAGGCGGTCATCAGGCCGCGCAGTCCGGAAAATTCGGTGATCAGGTGTCGGGCCAGGGCCATCACCGGCATGCCGGTGGTGCCGGTGCGCAGGAAAATGGCCAGGAGTTCTGCGTCAGACAGGGAGTCAGGGCCGTGAGTGAGCAATCGCTCACGGGGCCGCTCATCGGCGGGCCAATGGCTGGAGGTCATGTTTGCTTCCTTGCTGGTTTTGGGGGATGCGTCCTGCACCGGGTTCTCGAAATTACAAAGGTTACTCCAAAAGGTAACATTTGGTAAACGAACAGGGGTGCTGGCAGGCTGCCCGTCTGCGCTTGGCATGCTATCTTATAACTCTTTCATTTTAGGGGATTACGGAGCCCGCATGACCGCCAAGCGAATATTGTTGGGAATTACCGGTGGTATTGCCGCCTATAAAAGTGCGGAGCTGGTTCGGCTGCTGAAAAAGGCGGGTCACGAAGTCCGGGTTGTCATGACTCGTGGCGCGGAGGCATTTGTTGCGCCGCTGACCTATCAGGCTCTGAGCGGCGAACCGGTGCGCTCCTCGCTGCTTGACCCGGAAGCCGAGGCTGGCATGGGGCACATCGAGCTGGCCAAGTGGGCCGATCAGGTTGTGGTAGCGCCGGCGTCTGCGGATTTTATGGCCCGTCTGGCCCATGGGCTGGCCGATGACCTGTTGACCACGGTCTGTTGCGCCACCGAAGCGCCGATAGCGTTGGCCCCCGCAATGAACCAGGCCATGTGGAAGAACTTCCGTACCCAGCGGAATCTGGCGCTGTTGACGGAAGACCCGCAGATTACCGTCTGGGGACCGGACCAGGGCGAACAGGCCTGCGGTGATACCGGTCCTGGGCGCATGCTTGAGCCGGAACGTCTGGCTCGTCTGGTAAACGGAGAGGGCGTGGTTGAAACTACCGGGCCGCTGTCAGGCAAACGGTTGGTGATCACGGCCGGGCCAACCCGGGAGCCGATCGATCCGGTGCGCTACATTACCAATCACAGCTCGGGCAAGATGGGCTATGCCCTGGCCGGTGCAGCCGTTGCCGCCGGAGCCGAGGTGGTGCTTGTCAGTGGACCTGTCAGTTTGTCGGCCCCAGCGGGGGTTGATGTCCGGCCTGTCAGCACCGCTCAGGAGATGCTGGAAGCCGCCAGCAAGGCGGTCGATGAAGGCTGCGATATCTTTATCGCCACGGCCGCGGTGGCAGATTACCGGCCCGAGGTGTTCGCCAGCGAGAAAATCAAGAAAACCAACGACAACATGAGCCTGGCGCTGGTCCGTAACCCCGATACCCTGGCGACCATCGCGGCCCGGGCCGATGCGCCGTTTACGGTTGGCTTTGCCGCTGAGACCACGGACGTGGCGCGCTATGCGACCGACAAGATGCAGCGCAAGAAACTCAATATGATTGTCGCCAACGATGTGTCCGTGCCCGGGCTCGGCTTCAGCAGCGATCGAAATGCGGTTACGGTGTTCTGGCCTGAGGGTTCGGAATCCATCGGGCCGGACAGCAAACAGGCGATCGCTGCCCGTCTGGTGGCGTTGATTGCAGACCACAGCAACAGGATTGAACAGGCATGAGTAAAAGAAAGTTTGAGGTACGGGTTCTGGATGATCGCATTGGTACCGCGATTCCGTTTCCCGAATACGCTACGGAAGGCTCTGCAGGCCTTGATCTCCGGGCGGCATTAAAGGAAGCCAAGACCGTTATGCCGGGTGAGACCCACCTGATTCCCACCGGCCTGTCTGTGCATATTGCTGACCCGGGGTTGGCTGCCATGATCCTGCCCCGGAGCGGACTCGGACACAAGCATGGGATCGTGCTCGGAAATCTGGTGGGGTTGATCGATTCTGACTACCAGGGCGAGTTGATGGTGTCCTGCTGGAACCGGGGCCAGACGCCATTCACCATCGAGGTGGGCGAACGTATTGCCCAGATGGTGCTGGTGCCTGTGGTACAGGCGGATTTCGAGATTGTGACCGAATTTGATGCCAGTGACCGGGGTGAAGGTGGCTTTGGCTCCACCGGGAGCCACTGAGTCGGGCATCTTTACCTGGCAGCGAGATAACTGGCCGGCGTCTATACTCAGCGGATACAGACCTATCCGGGAAAGAAAATAACTGCGGGATGCATTATGAAATTCGCCAAGAAAAAAACCAACGCGTCTTCCGGTGATGAGCAGCCGGACAAGAAACCCGGAAAGAAACAGAAACCGTCCAAAACGTCAAAAGAAGCCGCTGGCTCCGGTTTAAAGAAACTCGGATCGGTCGGGTTGAACCAATCGCTGGTGGTGCTGGTGGCCGGCGTGGTCGCGGTGGTGCTGGCCCACTTTCTGGTGGTGGTGCCCGCGGGGGAGGCCCGCTATGAGGCGGCCAGCGCCATGGAGGTAGACACTGCGCAACGTCGCCTGAATCAGTCACTGACGGCGCTGCAGGAACAGGTTCGGGCGGTGGCGAACCAGCGTTACGCTGCCCTTGCTCTGGCCGAGCGGTCTGATCTGGCCAATCTCGCCGGACAATTGCAAACGGCGCTGCCCGGTTCCGCTCAGGTGTTTGTCTTCCCTTACCGGGAAGTGCCCCGGACCGGTAACGGCGATACCCTGCTGGGATTTGCGGGCCTGGAACTGGCCCGGCGGGCAGAAAATGGACAGAACCTGTTGCCGGATGCCTTCCCCCGCGACAATCAGTGGTATCTGCAATTTGCCGCGGCAGTGCGTCATCCCACCAGCAATGCCGTGGTTGGTAGCGTGCTGGCGGTTTTTGAAGCCTCCCACATACGGCCAATGCTGGCCGTGAGCAACCCGCAACTCGGGGGCCAGCTGTCACTGGTCCAATCCGTGTCCGGCGCTTCACGAACGGTGGCCAGCGCCGGTAACGGCGGCGGCCCTGAGCTGTCTCGCACCCTGATCAACCCGGACTGGTCCGTCCGTTACCAACCGGCTTCGGCACCGGTGGCGCCGGTAAGCACCATTCTCCTGGCGATTCTGGTGGGGGTGCCTGCGCTGGTGGCGGCTGTTCTGGTCTGGATGCTTCTTGGCAACGCTCAGCGTGGAATACGTCAGGATGTGACAGCGCTCATTCAGTGGGCCCACAAGGTGTTCGGAGGCGAGCGGATGAAACTGCCGGCTCTGCGCTGGGATATGGTGGCGTCCACCGGAGAAGTGCTGTTCCGTCTGTCCCAGATGGTTGAGAAGCGGGTGGCCAAGGCCGCGGAGTCGGCTGCGCCCAAAGCGGCTCCTGCCCGCCGCAAGGCAGCGACGGCGGAGGATGAACCACTCTTTCAGGACAAGGACATGCCGGACATTGACATGCTCGATGGTGACGAGGATGTGCTCGGCTTTGGTGGCTCCGAGGATTCCCTGTTCGACGAGGACATTCCTGAAGTGGCTGAGGCCGAGGTGCCTGCGGTTCAGATCAACCCGGAAATCTTCCGCGCCTATGACATCCGGGGCATCGTTGGTCAGAGCCTTTCGGCAGGGGTGGTTGAAGTCATTGGTCGCGCGATCGGCTCGGAAGCGACCGAGCGTGGTGTCACAGATATCTGTATTGGCTACGATGGCCGTCATTCCAGCCCGGAACTGGCTGATGCGCTGGGGCGGGGCATCATGGCGACCGGTTGCAACATCATTCACCTGGGCGCCATCCCCACGCCGGTGCTGTACTTTGCAACCCATCACCTGCAGACCGGTTCTGGCGTTATGGTGACCGGTAGCCACAACCCGGCCAACTATAACGGCCTGAAGATCATGCTGGGGGGAGAGACTCTGTCTGGTGAAGCTATCCAGAAGCTGCACCAGCGCATCCAGACCGCCGACCTTGTCAGCGGGCAGGGGGAGCAATCCCGGGACGACGTGCGCCGCGCCTATCTGGACCGTATCGTCGGTGATATTGCTGTGGCCGCGCCGCTGAAAGTGGTGGTGGATGCCGGTAATGGCATTGCCGGAGAGCTGGGCCCCATGCTGGTTGAGGAACTGGGCTGTGAAGTCACACCACTGTATTGTGAAGTGGACGGTGATTTCCCGAATCATCACCCGGACCCCGGCAAACCCGCGAACCTGCAGGATCTGATTGCCAAGGTTAAGGAGACTGGCGCCGATATCGGGCTGGCCTTTGATGGCGACGGCGATCGCCTGGGCGTGGTCACCAATACCGGCAAGATCATCTGGCCGGATCGTCTGCTGATGCTCTTTGCCAGGGATGTAGTGTCCCGCAATCCCGGCGCGGATGTGCTCTATGACGTGAAGTGCAGCCGCCGGCTGGCCAGCGTGATCTCGGAGGCCGGAGGGCGCCCGATCATGTGGAAAACCGGCCATTCCCTGATGAAAGCGAAAATGAAGGAAACCGGAGCCCTGCTGGCCGGCGAAATGAGCGGACACATTTTCTTCGGCGAACGCTGGTACGGCTTTGACGATGGCCTTTACTCGGCTGCCCGGCTGCTGGAAATCCTGGGTATTGAGGATCGTCACTCCGATGAAGTCTTTGAAGACTTCCCCGAGGATATCAGTACCCCTGAGCTGAATGTCGAGGTGACCGAGAGCGACAAGTTCGCCATCATTGAACGGCTAGGTCAGCAGGCGGATTTTGGTGACGGCAATATCAGTACCATTGATGGCATTCGGGTAGATTATGCCGATGGCTGGGGGCTATGCCGTGCGTCCAATACCACGCCGGTTCTGGTTCTGCGCTTCGAAGCCGAAACCGAACAGGCACTGGAACGGATCAAATCCGTGTTCCGGGAGCAACTGCAGAAAGCGGCACCAGACCTCGTGGCGGAATTCTGAAACCCATTACTGTCGTAAGGATTAACACAACATCATGGCGCTGGATCGTGAAACAGCAATGCAGGTGGCCTCGGTACTGAGCCGGGGCCTGCCCTATATCCAACGGTTTACCGGCAAAACGGTCGTGATCAAATACGGCGGCAACGCCATGGAGAACGAAGACCTGAAAAGCAGTTTCGCCCGGGACGTGGTGCTGATGAAACTGGTGGGGATCAACCCCATCGTGGTTCATGGCGGCGGCCCCCAGATCGGGGAGCTGCTGGAGCGCCTGAATATCCAGTCCCGCTTCGTTAACGGCATGCGCGTTACCGATGCCGAGACCATGGATGTGGTTGAAATGGTGCTCGGCGGCCAGGTGAACAAAGAAATCGTTTCCCTGATCAATGCCCACGGCGGCACCGCGGTGGGCCTGACCGGTAAGGATGCCAATCTGATCCGGGCCCGGAAGCTGGAAGTGGTCAATCGCTCGCCGGAGCTTGAGCGACCTGAAATCATCGATATTGGCCATGTTGGCGAGGTCGCAAGCGTCAACGTGGATGTTATCGACATGCTGACCCGCAGCAACGTGATCCCGGTTATCGCGCCCATCGGTGTCGGGCCGGATGGCGCTTCCTACAACATCAATGCGGACCTGGTAGCCGGCAAGGTGGCAGAAGCCATGAAGGCGGAAAAGCTGATTCTGCTGACCAATGTCTCCGGCCTCAAGAGCAAGGAGGACAAAGTGCTGACCGGCCTGACCGCCCAGCAGGTGAACGATCTGATTGAAGACGGCACCATCCATGGCGGTATGTTGCCAAAAATCCGCTGTGCCCTGAGTGCGGTGGAAAACGGCGTGCGCACCTCCCACATCATCGACGGACGTGTGGCCCACGCCTGCCTGCTGGAAATCTTCACCGACGAGGGTGTCGGTACGCTGATTTCCCGTAACTGATACTTCTGGCCGGGAGTTACCGGATGAAACGCCTGCTGTCATTTCTCGTTATCACAGGAATAGTGGCCTTCGCCGGCTTTAAAGCTGGCGTCTGGTGGCTGACGGACCAGCGTCTGGCAGAGGCGCGCACGGCATTATCGGAATACGGTGTACTTGAGCGGGGTAGCATCAGCTCCTCCGTGGATGGTCGGGTCATACTCCGGCAGGCGCACTGGGAGGATTTCCGGCTCACACAGCCACTGCAGATGGGCCTGATGGAGCTGGAAACCGGTTCTCCGGTCACCCTGGTGACCACACTGATGAGCCCTGAGCGTTTGCCGGCCAGTTGGCGGCTGTCCGTTGAGCGCGCCAGCATCATGCTGGAACCCACCATGTTCCGGAACTGGGTGACGGCGGCACCGGATGAAACCAGTCAGGCCCCCCTCGGCAATCTGTCCTGTGCGCCGGATCCCCGGCAGCAGCTGGGCAGTGGGGATTTGATGCGTATGGGGATTCCTGATATCCGGGGCGACATGATGCTGGAGCAGAGTCCCGATGCGCTGCGTTTTGAACTGAATACCCGTGAAACCGGAAGCCTGGAGCTGGTGTGGCCAGACGCCAGACTGACCATGGGCAATCTGGCCGAACCAGCCTCGATGGGTGCCGGACCACTGCAGCTGACCGTTCGCGACGCGGGCTTGATGCGCCGGCTCTCTGCCTACTGTGCTCGCGAGACCGGGCTGGAGGTCAGCGACTGGGCAGGGCGGGGCGTTGCGGCGCTGGAGGAAGGGTTGCAGGCTCGGGGCCTGGAAGCCAGCCCGCAGTTGCTGGCACTGTATCGGCAATGGCTGACCGAAGGGGGCGAGCTGACCATGATGCTTGCACCCGGCTCTGAAACCTTTGGGCTGCCCGTACGCACTGATTCGGAAAACGGCGCCGGCCTGAGTGTATCCTATAACGGTGCCACCGTGCCGGATGTGTACCTGACCGAAATGCAACGGGTGGAACCAGCATTGCCTGCGCAGGCAATGGAGCCTGTGGTACCGCCGGAAGACCCGGATTTTGAGCAGTGGTACCCTGATAGTGTTGAGAACGCCAATACCTGGCTTGGCCGGCGCGTAAGGGTTACGCTCTCGAATGAAAACCAGGTTGAGGGGCGACTGGTCAGCGTTGGCGAGCGGGATATGGAAATCGCCCGCACAGTGGCCGGGGGCGAAGTGGCGTACCCCATTCTGATTCGTGCCATTACACAATTTGAAGTCTGGCGCCGGGGCCGCCCGGAATAGCGCCGGGACGGGAGGCAATAAGTGACTGCAAGCGCAAGCACAGGGGTGCCGGGTATCAGGGACATGCTGACCCGGCTGATTTCATTGCCATCCATCAGCAGTGCCTCGCCGGAGTGGGATCACAGTAACGAAGGTGTGGTCCGCCTGCTGGCAGAGTGGCTCGAACCCTTGGGGTTTACCGTCGAGATCATGGAAGTGCCGGGCATGCCCGGCAAGTTCAATCTGATCGCCACTCTGGGTAGCGGTCCGGGTGGACTGGTACTCTCAGGCCATACCGACACCGTACCGTTTGACGACAAACGCTGGCAAAGTGATCCGTTCAGTCTCACGGAAAAGGACAACCGCTGGTACGGTCTGGGCACCTGCGACATGAAGGGCTTTTTCCCGCTGGCCATTGAAGCCGCCAAAGCCTTTGCCGGCGAGCCCCTGCAGCAGCCGCTGATTATCCTGGCCACTGCTGACGAAGAAAGCTCGATGAATGGCGCCCGGGCACTGGCAGAAGCCGGCAAACCGAAAGCCCGTTACGCGGTGATCGGCGAGCCCACTAATCTCAAACCAGTGCGCATGCACAAGGGCATCATGATGGAAAGGTTGCGGTTTGACGGGCAATCGGGCCATTCCTCCAACCCGGCCCTGGGCCGCAACGCGCTGGAAGGCATGCACGAGGCGCTCGGCGAACTTCTGGCCCTGCGCAGCGAATGGCAGGAAAAGTACCGCAATCCCAACTTCGAGGTACAGGTGCCCACCCTGAACCTGGGCTGTATCCACGGTGGTGACAATCCCAACCGCATCTGCGCCCAATGCGAATTGCACTTCGACCTGCGCCCGCTGCCGGGCATGAACATGGACACCCTGCGCCAGGCGATTCTTGACCGGATGCAGCCTCTGGCCGAGCGGCGGGAACTCAAACTCACGTTTGCCCCCCTGTTTGACGGCGTACCGCCGTTTGAAACCCCGGCCGACGCCGCTCTGGTCAAAGCCTGTGAGAAACTCACGGGCCACACGGCACACGCCGTTGCTTTTGCCACGGAGGCACCCTGGCTGCAGCAACTGGGGCTGGAGACCCTGGTGATGGGGCCAGGTTCGATCGACCAGGCGCACCAGCCGGACGAGTTTCTTGAACTGTCCCAGTTGCAGCCGACGGTGGATATCCTCAAGGGATTGATCAAAAGGTTCTGTCTTTGAGTAGACTGACGGTAAGGCGGGCGGAAAACCGTCCCGGCATTCTCCATTCTTGGCAAGCATTATCAGGGTATAAGGAATAAAGGTTTGAAATCAAACGACTGGCTGCACGGATTCCGCCATTCCTCTCCGTACATCAACGCCCATCGCGGCCGAACCGTCGTCCTGACCATGCCCGGGGATGCCATCGAGCACCGCAATTTTATCAACATCATCCACGACATCGCTTTGCTCGGCAGCCTTGGCGTCAAGTTGGTGGTGGCGTTCGGTGGCCGCCCCCAGATTCAGTCGCGGCTGGATGACGCCGGCCTGGAATCCTCCTTCGCACGGGGCCTGCGTATTACCCCCGATAACCACCTGCCGATGGTTATGGAAGCCATTGGCGGGCTAAGGGCCTACCTGGAAAGCCAGCTCTCCATGGGGCTGGTGAACTCACCCATGCACAACGCCCGGATCCGGGTCAGCAGCGGCAATTACGTCACCGCCAAACCGGTTGGCGTGCTGGACGGCATAGATTTTGGCTACACCGGCCGTGTTCGCCGCGTTGATACCCGCGGCATAGAGCAATTGCTGGAGCTGGGGCATATTGTCCTGCTGCCGCCGATGGGCTATTCGCCCACCGGCGATGCCTTCAATCTTTCCTATGAGGATGTCGGCAGCCAGGTGGCCGCGGCGCTGCAGGCGGAGAAACTGATTGTCTTCATCGACGACGAAGGCCTGCTCGAAGAAGACGGCAGCCTGATACGCGAACTGTCCGCCCGTCAGGCGTCCGAGCGCTTGAACGACAATGCCGTGACCGGTCACGACGCGGCCTTGCTCAAGGCCGCCTGCGATGCCTGTGTCAAAGGCGTTCGGCGCGCCCACATCATCAGTTATGTAGAAGACGGCGCCCTGCTGGAGGAGCTGTTTACCCGCGATGGTTCCGGCACCCTGGTCAGTGGTGATAACTACGAACAGATCCGCCAGGCGCGGGTAGAAGATATCGGGGGTATTCTGGAGCTGATTCAGCCGCTGGAAGAGCAGGGCGTGCTGGTTCGCCGCTCCCGGGAAATGCTGGAAACCGAAATCGACCGGTTTGTGGTGGCGGAGCGGGACGGCACCATTGTCGGCTGCGCCGCGCTGTACCATTATCCGGAGGAGGGCGCCGGGGAGTTGTCCTGTTTTGCGGTCGATCCCTCCTACCGCCGTGCCGGCCGTGGTGACGAGATTCTCGCCATGGTTGAAAAGCTGGCCCGGGGCCAGGGCGTCCACAAACTGTTCGTTCTGACCACCCAAACCGAACACTGGTTCCGGGAACGCGGTTTCCTGCCTACCGCCGTGCAGGATCTGCCGGGGCCAAAGTTGGCCTCATATAACACCCAGCGTAATTCAAAGGTGTTCTACAAACCGCTCTGCCAGTAATTCCAGCTGTGCAGTGCGACTGTCCGCCGGCTGTCGGGAAAGCTCCTCGACAGCCTGGTAAAAATCGCGGAAGCGGTAGTCCAGCTCTTTCAGCATCTGCCGGAAGGCGGGAACATGCTGATTGTATTGCCGGAACAATGCCAGCTGTGCATTATTCAGCTGCACCGGCGGCGGGCCGAATGGCCCCGGCTCTTCATAATGATCGGCCAGGTTGGCGTAGTTCCGGGCCAGCTCGTCGAGCAGTTGGGCCTTGTGCGCACGCAGCATGGATTTGTCCATATGGTTCTGGCTGGCATAAAGCTGCTGCAGTTTCTCGCTGGTATCCTCGACCAGCGCCAGAGCCTGTCTTCGGTGCTGCAGTCGTGCCAGAGCACCGTCAAAACCTTCCAATGCCCCTTGCTGCTGCAGCCAGAGCCGAAGCCCCTCCAGTTCCACGGCGGTGGCAAAACTTTCGTTAAAGGCGGTATCACCGTTGATATAGAGAACTCGGTGGGCTAGCTCATGGAACATCAGGGCAACCATACGGTCATCCGTCAGAGAGGTGAACCCGGTATGCAACGGATCATCGAACCAGCCCAGGGTGGAGTAGGCGGTAACAGCGCCGATAAAGGTATCGTAATCGCGCTCCTGGAAGGCCGTCTGTTCCTGCCGGGCATCGGCCAGGCGGAAGTACCCGCGATAGGACTGGCAGCCCACAAACGGATAACACCACTGGTGGGGGGTAAGCGAAAACTCCGGCACGGCGACCAGATTCACCACCACCCATGGTCGGCCCAGTGCCACGTATTCACTGTAGGCATCGTCCACGGGTAAAGCCAGTTCCTGAGCCGCAAACGCCCGCGCCTGCGCTGCCAGCTCAAGCTGTCGACGAAGTTCCGGGTCGGTTTCCGGTGCCGTGATCACCTGGTTGAGGGGCCTGGCCTTCATCATCAGGGACACATGGCCGCCGATGGCCTGGCCATAGTAGCCAATGGTCGTACAGCCGATCAGGGGTGTTACCAGTAGCAAAAGGAGATAGATCTGACTAAGCTGTCTCATGAATCATCATATTATGATGTTGTGGGTATTAGGCTGTACAATTCCTTACTCGCCGACGGCTGTCACAGATTTTTAACCGACCGCCACAGGCCTTATCATAACAGCTGGAACCTAAACCCACTCAGGGACGTTGGCCGGATTTCTGCATCCGGCAACATGCCGGCTTTGTAACTGGTCAGGTAGTTAATGGATCCGAGAGAGCGTCGCAGCAGCCCCCGGCAGCCGATCAAACTTGCCGCTCAAATAGATGCCGGTAATGGTGAGGCGTGGCCCTGTCAGATTGCTGATTTCTGTGCCGAAGGCATGTTCATTCGTTATTCGGGTGAAACCTCAGGCAAAATCGAACGGGCCTTTGCTCGCGGCGGTGTTACCGAACTGGTGGTTCGGTTCCGGGGTCTTGAGGGCAATCGTCGATACGAACTTCATGTCAGCCCGGTTCGGCGCATTGACGGTGCTATGGGCGTGCATTTTACCCGCCCGGATTCCGATGCCTTCAATGCCATGCTCCAGTTGTGTGGCAGCTCCGGTGATCAGTCCCGGTCATCACTTCGCGCCCCCAGCGAGCGCGTTCAGTTTGTTCTTCACCAGTGTGCCAGAACGGTTACGCGGTTTATTGAACCACTGATGGATGCCTGTTTTGTGCAGACGGTGGACGCCCTGCATGTTGCTGCCCAGAAAGCCCCCAATGATCAGCTTGCCAATGAGTTGATGGATGCCTCCGGCCAGATTCAGGGGCGCCAGCGGGTGCTCTGGCATTACATGAGTCGCAGTCTGGAGTCACCGTTAAAACCGGAGCCGAAAGGTGCGCCCGGTTCAGTGTTGTCGGTGGTGGACAAAAACGAGTTTGAGGACTGGCTTGCAATTAGGGTGATGGTTACCCGTGCAGATACCCAGTACCGTGGCGACTTGATGCAGCTCAAGCTGAGGCTGGACAAGCTAGGTATCGCCAATCGCACCGGCCATCATAATCCCCTTGGCCCCGCCCTGGTGTGTGAAGCCTTCCATAACGCCCTTGCCCAGCTGAAAGTCAGCCGGGACGTTGAAAAGGTCTGCCTGAAGACGTTTGAACAGACGGTGATCAAACAGCTGGAGCCGCTGTATCGCGAGTTGAACAATATCCTGATCCGGCATGGCGTGTTGCCGGATCTGGACCTGTCCCGCTATCTGAGCGAGCAGGCGCCGGCCAGGAAGGAGCCGCCGGCCGAGGCGCTGAAGCCGGAGCCCGAAACAGCTCTGGAAAAAACGCAGCCTGAGGCGCCGGAAAGCAAGCCCGGGCAAGCGGCCCGTGGCCTGAAAAGCCGGGTAGCCGGAGAGTTCCGGGAGTACGCTCGCGCAGCCCAGACCGCCTTTGCCACGGTGAGGAACCTGCTGACAACACTGCAGGCCAGTCGTGTGGAGAATGGTGAGCCGGCGCCAGAGCCGTTTGCGGCCAATGCCCGTCCGCTGTCTCAGGGTGAACTGCACCGGGAATTGCAGGAGCTGCAGTTGCGCGCTGCGGCCCCGGAAGAGCCGGCTGTGCCTTTGCGGGACCGTGTAGTCGAAAAGATACGTCAAACTGGTGACATCCGGCTCAATGCTGAGCAGCAGGAAACGCTGGACGTTGTCGATCGGTTTTTCCGGAGCGTGGTCGAAAGCCCCAAGCTCAGTGACTACGCCCAGAGCCGCATGCGTCAGCTGGAAGTGCCGGTGCTGAAAGTGGTGATGCGTGATCCAGAATTCTTTGAGGACCAGGACAGCCCGGTTCGTGGTGTGATGAACCGCCTGGCACAACTGGGCGTAAAGGGTGGCCGGCTGAACCCGGTGGTGCAGCGCCGGGTGGATGAGCTGATTCACCGCATTGCTACCGAGTTCGAACAGGATACCGGTGTTTTCGAGCAGACCGTGGGTGAGCTGGACACCCTGATAGACCGCCAGAACCTGGTGTATCGCCGCAACGTCGAGCGGGTAACCGCTGCCGCTGAAGGTGCCCAGAAAGTGGCCGAATCCAAAACCGCCGTGGCCAGCGCGCTGGAAAGCAAACTGGCCGGCCGCAAGGTCCCCAGGGCCTTGGTCAGCCTGCTCGATGGCGGCTGGCGCGACCTGTTGTCGCTGACCTGGATTCGCCAGGGACCAGACAGTCAGCTATGGCAGGATTACCTGGCAGTGATCGATTCGTTGATGGCCTTTGCCGAGGACCCGGACAGCAGCATTAACCTGCCCGAACTGTTACGGCTGATTCAGGATGGTCTGGCGTCGATCTCCAGCAACCATATGCCGTCCTCCCAGATCCGGGATGAATTGAAACAGTTCCTGGTGCGTCGCCCTGACAAGGCGCCGGAAATGGTTGAAATGCCTGCGGTTAGTGATGCTCGCCCGGACAAACAGGTGCGCAGTGAACGGGAGCAACGGAGCCTGCAGCGCTGGATCAACCGGGCCCAGCATTTGCGCACTGGCGACTGGCTGCGGGATCAGACCAAGGCGGAAGACCCTCAGTATATACGCCTGGTATGGATTGCCCGTGGCTTCAGCCGGTTTGTCTTCGTTAACCACCAGGGTATGCGGGTGGTTGAGCTGGAGCTGGAGGCACTGGCCAGACAAATGCGCAAAGGCATCATCGTACCGGACAATCAGTATGACCGGCCGCTGGTAGACGAGAGTATCGACCGCATGGTTCGCAACGTCTATGACCAGCTGTCCTGGGCATCCACCCATGATGAACTGACCCGGCTTTTGAACCGCCGGGAATTCGAGCGCATGCTGGAGCAGCAACTGGCCCGCCGGGAAGACAGTCGTGCATTGCTGCAACTGGACCTGCGCGGGTTCCGATTGCTGAATGACACAGCGGGCTACCAGGCCGGGGATGAAACCCTGAAACGGGTGGCGGAGCTCATCTGTCGGCATGTGGGCGACGGCATGCCGGTGGCTCGTCCCGGGGGCAATGAATTTGCCATGCTGGTGCCTGAAGAACAGGGGCCGGAAATTGCCAAGGCACTGCTGGAAGCCATTGCAGCGGAACCCTTTGAGTACGGTGGTCGGCGTTACACATTAAATGCCAATGTTGGCCTGGCGCCGGAACTGCCCGCGCTGATCAGCGCCGAAAAATGGCTGAAAGCCGCCGAGCAGGCGCTCAATTCCGCTCGCGACAAGGGCCCGGGACGTTTCTCGATCTACACGCTCGACGCAGACGACCAGGCCCGGCAGGAACAGATTGCGGCCCGTGTGGCCGGCCTGAGTAACCCGGACGAAGAGCGCATGCTGCTGCGTTGCCAGAAAATCATTCCTCTGCATGCCAACACCCGAATGGCGGCCCAGTATGAAATTCTGATCAGCATGTACGACGACAGCGGGCAGCTGATTACCGGCCAGGATTTTGTCCGCATGGCCGAGCGCTATGACCGCATGCAGGCAGTGGATCGCTGGGTGGTGGGGCACATGCTGGACTGGCTGCGGGACCAGTCTCCGGATCCGCGCCATGTGGGTGGTGTCTGCATCAACCTGTCCGGCTATTCGTTGAACGACCAGTCACTGCTGGAATTCATTTACGAAAAGCTCAGTGAGAAGGATGCACCGATTGAGCGTCTCTGGTTCGAGCTGACGGAAGCCTCTGCCATTCATGATCTGCAATCGGTGGCGGATTTCATGCTGGAAATGAAAGAGCTTGGCTGCCGGTTCTGCCTGGGTAACTTTGGCAGCGGGCCCAGCTCCTTCCAGTTCATGCGATCGTTGCCGGTAGATCTGATCAAGATCGACAGTGCCTTTACCGGCCAGCTGGCAGCCAACCAGACGGATCAGGCCATGGTCAGATCCATGGTGGATATGGCGCATTATATGGAACGGGAAGTGATTGCCTCTCAGGTTGAATCCCGTGAGGTTCTGGATATGCTGAGGCAACTGGGCGTGGATTACGCTCAGGGTTTTGTGGTTGAGAAGCCCCGACTGCTGACCAGTCTTGTCTGACGCACATCCGGGAACCTGAGCTTTTTATGTCCAGACGCCATCCGATTATTGCCGTTACCGGATCTTCCGGGGCAGGTACTACCACAACCGGGCAGATCTTCAGCCGCATGTTTGCCAGTGAGGGCATCGATGCCGCCATGGTCAGTGGCGACAGCTTTCATCGGTATACCCGGGAACAAATGGCCCGACTTGCCGCCAAGGGGCAGTTTGGTGAACGCAACCACTTTGCCCTGGCAGCGAATCATATCGATAGGCTGGAGGCTCTGTTCTATGACTACAGCCATACCGGCAATGGCCGATACCGGCAGTACGTTCATGACGAAGACCGTGACCTGATCGCCGCTGGCTACAAACCCGGAACCTTCACCCCCTGGGGCCCGTTACCTGCGGATACCGATGCCCTGTTCTACGAGGGGCTTCACGGCGGGGTGGTGAGCGACAACTACAATATTGCCCAGTACGTTGACTTGTTGATTGGTGTGGTACCCATTGTCAATCTGGAGTGGATCCAGAAAATCCATCGGGACACCCATCAGCGGGGCTACAGCCAGGATGCCGTGGTTCAGACCATCATCAATCGGATGGACGATTACGTGCACGACATCGTGCCGCAGTTCTCTCACACCCACATCAACTTCCAGCGAATTCCGCTGGTGGACACCTCCAACCCCTTCGTTGCCCGGGATGTGCCCAGTGAAGACGAGAGCATGGTGGTGATTCACTTTCGGGAAACGACGGATGTGGATTTCCCGTGGTTACTGCAGGCCATTCCCCAGAGCAGCCTTTCCCGTCACGATACCCTGGTGATTCCGGGGCCGAAAATGGCCCTGGCCATGGACCTGATTATCCGGCCCATGGTCCAGAGCCTGATGGCCGGCAAAACCTTTGCCTGATCAGACCGTCAGGGTGCCATCGCGGTAGTCGGCCAGCGCCTGCTCAATCTCAGCAGGTGTGTTCATCACAAACGGACCATACTGGACAACTGGCTCGCCGATGGGCCGGCCTGCAATCAGTAGCAGCTGTGCCCCGGCCTCTCCGGCCTCAATCAGAACTTCGTCCCCCTGCTCCAGAATGTTTGCCGAGGACAGTGCCAGAGCCTGGTTCCGGTCTTCGCTTACCAGGCTTGCGCCACCTTCATACAGGTAAACCAGGGCATTGAGCGCCTGGGGGACGGGCAGCGATACCCTCGCTCCGGATTCCAGGTGGACATCGGCATACAGAGGCTCCGTGCTGCCGCCGGTGACTGCACCGGTGACGGAACCGCCGCCGATCTCCAGTTCACCGGCAATGACCCGGACGGATACGCCCTGCTGGCGCGCCACCGGAATCTCCTCTGGCTGAATGTCCCGGTAACCGGCGGCCTTCATTTTTTCGGCGGCAGGCAGGTTGAGCCAGAGCTGGAAGCCCCGCATGACCCCGGATTCCTGCTGTGGCATTTCCGAATGCACGATGCCCCGGCCCGCGGTCATCCATTGCACCCCGCCGTTGCGAAGGTTGCCTCGATTCCCCAGGTGATCCTCATGCAGCATGTGCCCTTCAATCATATAGGTGACGGTTTCAAAGCCCCGATGCGGGTGGGCCGGAAAGCCGGCAATGTAATCCTGTGGCTGGTCAGAGCCGAACTCATCCAGCATCAGAAATGGGTCCATTCGCACGGATTGGCGCTGGCCCAGTGAGCGTTTGATGCGAACTCCGGCGCCATCGGATGTGGCCAGTGCGGGAATGGTCTGTTTCAGGGAGCGAAGCATGATCCCGTCCTCCTCTCGGTTATTGATGGGTCTATTTAACCGGGGTAGCAGAAGGGATGAAAACGCAGAATTCTGGCAGGGGAGGTCAAAAAAACTGACGAAGGCACCAGAAGGTGACGACGGTAGCCCCGTCGTCACCCCCGGAGCGATTATTCCACGTTGCGGGAGTAGAAGATTTCCAGCATTTCCCGGCGCAGGCGATCCTCGATGGACTGGGCTTCTGCCGGGTCCAGATCGCCGGCGTTCACTCCGAACACATAGTTGTCCAGATTGAACTCCTTGAGCATCATCTTGGTGTGGAACAGGTTTTCCTGATACACGTTGACGTCGATCATCTGATACGCGTTCTGGGTATCCTCGGTCAGGTAGTTCTGGATCGAGTTGATGTCGTGATCGATGTAATGCTTGGTACCGTCCACGTCACGGGTGAAACCGCGTACGCGGTAGTCAACGGTAACCACATCCGAGTCGAAGCTGTGAATCAGGTAGTTCAGTACCTTTAGCGGTGAAATCAGACCGCAGGTGGACACGTCGATATCGGCCCGGAAGGTGCTCACGCCATCATGGGGATGGCTTTCCGGATAGGTGTGCACCGTCACGTGGCTCTTGTCCAGATGCGCCACAATGGTATCCGGCAGCGGACCAGGGGACTCTTCGTTATTGGCTTCGCTGTCGGACAGTTCGTGCTCGGCGATCAGCATGGTGACGGACGCACCATGAGGCTCGTAATCCTGGCGGGCAATGTTGAGAACATTGGCACCGATGATCTTGACCACGTCGGTCAGAATCTGGGTCAGACGCTCGGCGTTGTACATCTCGTCGATGTAATCAATATAGGCTTCGCGTTGTTCTTCGGTCTGCGCGTAACAGATGTCGTAGATGTTGAAGCTCAGGGATTTGGTCAGGTTGTTGAAACCGTGCAGCTGGAGTTTGGTTTCCATGCTCAGCCCCTCCGGGAAATGGAGATGAATGATCACAGGGAGAGGAACTCTCCCTGCCGAGGCCGCCACCGACTACTGACCGGGTGAATGGAGCTGTTCACCTTTTGCGCAGACCGGCGGAGAAAGTTGCGTATTATGCATACCGCAGGTGTCATTGAATAGTATTTGCAATGACATTTTTTATAACGGAAAGCCGCGGTTGCAGGGCGCTGGCCGGAATCTGCCCTGCCGTTCTAGCTGGCGGCCTGAATCTCGAAGCTGTGCGTGATCTCGACACCGGCTTTGCCCAGCATGATCGAGGCTGAACAGTACTTGTCGGCAGACAGGCTGACTGCGCGCTCCACCTGCTTTTCCTTCAGGTTGTTTCCGCTAACCACAAAATGAAGATGAATGCGGGTGAACACAGCCGGCACCTCATCAGCGCGTTCGGCATCCAGCTCGCAGTGGCAGGCGGTCACGTCCTGGCGGCTTTTCTTCAGGATGCTCATCACATCGAAGGAGGAGCAGCCGCCCACGCCCATCAGCAGCAACTCCATCGGGCGCGGACCCAGATTCTCGCCACCGTGATCCGGGGGGCCGTCCAGTTGAACGCTGTGGCCACTGCCACTGGTTGCTTTGAAGCTGGCATTGCCTGTCCAGTCGACGGTTGCTTTCATCGGAGTTACCCCTGGTGCCTGAATGAATGGGCAGGATGCTAGCACAGTTAACTCCCTGCGGCATGATGTGGTTGGGACCAAAGCGGTATTGCCTTCAGATACATCCTGTATCCGCTTTTGAGTTGCCCAGAAGTTACCTTCTTGTTATAAGTTGCGTGGCATATCAGTAAAACCCCTAACCCGCACGGACAGGCGGGGATATAAAAACGATCAGGAATCGCCAGACTCTGAGGAGGCATGTCTCGCATTATGGCTACCATTGTCAAGCCGGTTGAGCAGAAGACCAAACACCTGGATTACTTCCTTTCCCAATGCCATCGCCGGCGTTACCCAGCCAAAAGCACCATCATCTATGCGGGTGATAAAAGCGATTCCCTGTTCTACATCGTCAAGGGCTCGGTCACTGTCATTATTGAAGACGACGATGGTCGTGAAATGATCATGGCGTACCTTAATGCCGGTGATTTCTTCGGCGAGATGGGGCTGTTCGACAACATGGATTCCCGGAGTGCCTGGGTCAAGGCCAAGACTGAGTGCGAAGTGGCAGAAATCAGCTACACCAAGTTCCGGGAAATCGCTCAGCAGGATCCGCGGGTGTTGTACTTTATTGGTGAACAGATGGCCTCGCGCCTGCGCCAGACTACCCGTAAGGTAGGGGACCTGGCGTTCCTTGATGTCACTGGCCGGGTTGCCAGAACACTGCTGGATCTGTGCAAAGAGCCGGATGCCATGACTCACCCGGACGGCATGCAGATCAAGATTACCCGTCAGGAAATTGGACGCATTGTTGGTTGCTCCCGGGAGATGGTCGGTCGGGTTCTGAAAACTCTTGAAGATCAAGGTCTGGTGCGGGTCAAGGGTAAAACCATGGTGGTTTACGGTACCCGCTGATTGCTCTCTCCCTCCCTGTAATCTCTGCATAAAACGGTGCTCCGCTGTTGACGGGCACCGCTTTTTCCCAGCATCTCCGTCGGTATATTTGCCGTTTTCTGCTCCGTTACCTTCTCAGCTTTGATGGTGTCGAAGCACTTTACAGTTGTGCGCAGACACATTAAGTGTGTGGTTTCTAACTAACTGAAATATAATCATCTTTTGAATTCTGGCAGGAATCGCGCAGGGACGGTTGAGTCACACATTGACTCACAAAAAGGAGTTTAACCATGAAAAGAAAATGGATTGCCGGCACTGCTGGCCTGGCCGCAGCCGCCCTGATGAGTTCCGCTTCTGTTGCCGCGCCGATTACGGCAGATGTTGTGTTTCTGGTCGATGAATCCGGCTCCATGGGTGGAGAGCACGCCTGGCTCAGCAATATGATTGCAAGCCTTGAGAGTGGTCTGGTCGGTGAGGGCGTTGGCTCTTCGGTGAGCAACCGGTACTCGCTGGTTGGTTTCGGGGGCAGGTCATCCAGCAACCATCTGGATCCCCATGCCCATGATATGGATTCAGTAACGGCGGGCACTCAGGAGTGGGGCAGTTCCACCGATTTTGCTGCTGCAACGTCGACGCTGGTTACCAACGGTGGCACGGAAGACGGCTGGAGCGCGCTGGACTGGGCACTGAATAAACTGAGCTATCGCGCGGATGCCGCAGTTAACTTCGTGCTGGTTACCGACGAGGATCGTGACAACACCAATGGTAACCTTACTAAAGAGGGTTTGCTGGCGGGTCTGGGCAGCAAGAACGCCCTGCTCAACGTGGTAGTAAACAACCGCTTTGGTTGTGGTGGGTCCTCTACCAATGCCATTGGTATCGACAGCGATGATAACGGTTTTCTGACCGATGGTTTGGGTGGTTTCACCAAGTGTGAAGGCGCTGGCAACATCGGTAGTGGTAACGGAACCACTGGCAGCGACTACGTCGATCTGGCCCTGAATTCCGGCGGTGCCGCCTGGAACCTGAACATTCTCCGTTCCGGTGGTACTAACGCAGATTCGTTCACCGCATCGTTTGTTGACACCAAGGTACAGGAAATTACCGAGCAGCCTCCGGTTTCTGTGCCGGAGCCCGGTACCCTGGCCCTGCTGGGTCTGGGTCTGACTGGCCTGGCATTCCGCCGCAAGAAAGCCTGATCGTTCGATTGAGGCTTGCAGTAACAAGGGCGCCCTCCGGGCGCCCTTGTTGTTTTTGTAAATGTTATCATCAGGGGCTTTGAAGTCCGCTAAGCGTTATTCCCAACAAACGTTGATACAGACTGACAGATGGCGTCGGGCTCGGTCAGTGGCGCCCAGTGCGGGGCATCCAGTTCCTGCAGCGTGAGCTTACCGGTCCAGTGCACCAGGTGTTCGGTCAGGTGGCGGCCGACGTAGGCGTCCCGCGTGGGAATGATCACCTGAACGGGGCAGCGGGTGTGCCGGGGCCTTGGGCGCAGCAGCCTGGGCAGGAAGTTTGCCCGATAGAGCTTCACACCATATTGTCCGTCTGCTTTCTGCCAGGGGCTGAAACGGGCGTCTTCAACCTGTTCCTGTGTCTTCAGATAGTTCGGCCAGACTTTGTCAAGCCCGGCTTTCCAGATCATTTCCGGTAGCAGCGGCAGCTGGAACAGGAAAACATACCAGGAGCTCGCCAACTGACGCAGTACTTTGGTGGTGCCTCCGTTCGCAGGTGAGCCTATCTGATTGCGAATCCAGAAGCCGACATGATCCAGGCAGGGGCCGGAAATGGAGGTGTAGGAGCGAATACGCTGCTGAAGATCGGGGTCCGTCACTGATTCCCAGCTCTGGATGGAGCCCCAGTCGTGGGCAACCAGATGAAATGACCGGTCGGGGACAATGGCGTTGACGACTGCTTGCAGATCTTTTGCCAGCAGCGCCAGGCGATAGTCCCGGGTGCGAGCTGGCTTGTCGGAGCGGCCGGCACCGCGGACATCGTAACGAATCACCAGATACTCCTGGCTGAGTGTGGCCGTGACCTTGTCCCAGACACTGTGGTTGTCGGGGTAGCCGTGTACCAGAACAATGGGCGTTGCCTCGGGGTTGCCCTCCGCAACGGCGTAGAGAAGAAGGTCTCCACTGGTCACCCAGTGTTCACGTTTGGTCGGCATGTCTCTGCTCCCGGCATGGTGTGTTCAAACGCCAGAGTAGCGGTATCACTGGTCACACTCTGTGGCCGAAGGGGCCAGAAGTCGTGCCTGAAGATATTCAGTCCACCAGGGCAACCGATTTGATCTGGAGCCACACCGGCTGGCCGGGGGTGAGTGACAGCTGGGCCGCGGAGCGGCTGGTGAGCCGGGACAGGAACGGGGTATTGCCGGCCAGCAGTCGCACCAGGGTGGTGCCGGGGGTGACATCTGTTTCGACGCGATCCACCCGTGCCGGCAGCAGATTCTGAATGCTCTGGTCCCGGTGCTCCGTCAACGCGATGCTCACATCTCTTGCCAGTACCTGTATGCGGGCTGGGTCGCCGGGCCGGAAGCGCGGATCCTGTCGCAGCCACAGGCTGCCACCGTCAAAGCTGAAACGGGCGAGATGCCACTGGTCATCCAGTGTGTCCAGTGTTGCCTGAACGAGCACGCCAGCATCTTCCTCCAGCCGAAACGGCTGGTCTACCCGGGCCAGGGTCTCTTGCAGTGGTCCTTGTGCGATAACACGCCCCTTGTCCATCATTACAATATGGTTGGCCAGGCGCGCCACTTCGCTGGTGGAGTGGGAAACGTAGAGCATCGGAGTCGCCAGGTGGTCTCGCAAGCGCTCAAGGTAGGGCAGTATCTCCTGCTTTGAGTTCTGATCCAGTGCCGACAGAGGTTCATCCATCAGCAGCAGTCGAGGGCTGGTGAGTATGGCCCGGGCAATGGCTACCCGTTGCCGTTCGCCACCGGACAGTCCGGCTGGCATACGCTCAAGAAGGTGGGCCAGCCCGAGCCAGGAGACGGCATCATCAAACCGGATCTGGCGTTGCTGGGCTGGAACCCGGCGTTGCCCGAACGTCAGGTTTCGGCGTACTGACAGGTGGGGAAAAAGATGCGTTTCCTGGAACACATAGGCCAGGGGCCTCTGATGAACCGGCCTGAACAGGTTGTCTTTCTGCCAGGGCGTGCCCAATACGGAAAGCTGTCCGTGAGCCTGCTGCAGCCCGGCGATGCAGCGGAGCAGCGTGGTTTTGCCGCATCCGGAGTGACCGAATAAAGCGGTAATCCCGTTGCCGGGTAGCTTCAGGTCGACATCCAGTTCAAATCCGGGAAAGCGGCAGATAAAACGTGCCTCGATGGCTGTGGGATTCATCGCAGGGCCCCCGCCCGGGCCCTGCCATTGAGGACGTACAGGGTCACCAGGACGATGAAGGAAAACGCCACCATGCCCGCAGCCAACCAGTGGGCCTGGGTGTACTCCAGGGATTCCACGTGATCGTAGATGGCCACCGACAGCACTTTGGTCTCGCCCGGGATATTGCCGCCAATCATCAGGATGACGCCGAACTCGCCGATTGTATGGGCGAAGGTCAACACGCTGGCGGTGATGAAGCCGTTGCGGGCCAGCGGAATCACCACAAAGAAAAACCGGTCCCAGGGCCCCGCCCGGAGGGTGGCGGCGGTCTCCAGAAAGCCTTCACGGATACTTTCGAAAGCATTCTGCAGGGGTTGCACGGTAAAGGGCAGGGAATAGATAACCGAGGCCACTACCAGGCCCTCAAAGGTGAACGGTAGTAAACCCAGGCCAAGACGTTCTGTCAGTTGGCCGACCCAGCCATTCGGGCCAAGCAGTAGCAGAAGATAGAATCCGAGCACCGTGGGCGGCAGGACCAATGGCAAGGCGACGACCGCAGCAATCGGTTGGCGCAGCCAGTGGCGGGACCGGGCCAGCCACCAGGCGATCGGGGTTCCTACCAGCAGCAGTACCAGGGTTGTCAGTGAAGCCAGCTTCAGCGTCAGCCAGACCGGCTGCCAATAGGTTTCCAGCATCAGTCCGCCGTGTCGTATCCGTAGTCCTGAATAATCGCAGCAGCCTCCGGAGATTGCAGGAAGGCGAGCCAGTCTCTGGCGGCGGCATTGTCGGCACCGCGCTTCAGAAGAATCGCCTGCTGGTCGATGGGGGCGTAATAGGCTTGCGGAATCCTCCAGAGTGTTCCGTCCTGATTCGGCCAGGCTTTGACTTGAGCCAGCGCCACGAGCCCGGCCTGGGCATTGCCGCTGGCAATGAACTGAAAAGTCTGGGCGATGGAGTCGCCACGGACCAGTTTGGGCTGTAGCGGTGACCAGAGTTCCAGGTGTTCCAGAACCTGCTGTGCGGCCAAGCCATAGGGGGCAGTTTTAGGATTCGCGATGGCCAGCCGCGAGAACGGCTGTTCGCTCAGGTAGGCGATGGGAGAGATAAAGGCCGCGGTCTCAGGGCTCCAGAGCACAAGCTTGCCCCTGGCATAGGTAAAGCGAGAACCGGGAACGGCCATCCCGTCGGATTCCAGTAACTGGGGGCGTTGGGCATCGGCCGCCATGAACACATCAAATGGAGCGCCGTTGCGAATCTGGGCGTAGAGTTTACCCGTGGAGCCGAAACTGGCGGTGACCCGGTGACCGGTTGAGGCCTTGAATGTCTCCACCAGACTGGCGGTGGTGTCGGTGAAATTGGCAGCGACGGCGAGGGTCAGATTCCCCGCATAAGCGTTGCTCAGGGGCAGAAGCAGCCAGATTGCCAGCAAACGGAAAAAACGCCAGCAGGTACGGCGGCTCATAGCGATTCCTTATGGTAGTGACTGGGCCAGTGGCAGGTCGCCGGCCTCCGAGCGAGCGGGCGACTGAATACGGCATAAGGTTAGCACGTATTGCCACACTTCCATGCGATTGGTTTCATTGAGCATCTCATGGCGCCCGCCGTTGAACAACCGCAGCGTTACCTGTTCGATGCCCGACTCCCGGATGGTCTGAAAATGCTGGCGGACGCCTTTCCCCATCTCGCCCACGGCATCGGCGGTGCCGGACAGCAAGTGTACCGGCAGATCCCGATGCCAGGTTGCCGGCCTGATGCTCAGCATACCGCCAATGAAGTCCTGCCAGAGCCCCACGGTGCAATCGAAACCACAGGAAGGATCGGCTTCGTAGCGATCTACCTGCTCGACATCACGGCTCAGCCAGTCGCTGCCGGTGCGGTTGGGGCGGAAAGCACGGTTAAACTGGCCGAAGGTCATCCTGCCAATCAGCTGGCTGCGGTGGCGCCGGCCACGGACGCCGGCAATCAGGTTAACCAGCAGCCGCGAGGCCAGCAGTTGGGGCCGGTGGATGCGGTTGGTGGCACTGAGGATCAGGGCGTTGATACGGTCGCCGTATTGCTGGGCATAACTCTGAGCAATGAACGAGCCCATGCTGTGGCCGAGCAGATTTACTGGCAGGCCTGGATGCTGCTTGCGGGCAGTCTCTACCACTTGCGTCAGGTCGTCCACCACCCTTTGCCATCCGTTCTGATCAGCATAGTGCCCCTGGTGTTCGGCCGGGCAGTGGGGGCCATGGCCCCGGTGGTGATAAGTGATGACAAGAATGTTGTGAGCCCCGAGCCAGCGGACCAGCTCCTGGTAGCGATCACCGTGCTCCGCCATGCCATGGCTGATCACCAGAATGGCAACTGGCTGTGCCGGCAGGTATTGCCGTCCGGCAATGGTGTGGCCATCAGGGGTATTCAGCGTCAGAGGGTGTTCGGTCATGGTTTCGGCCCGCATCCTTGTTGTTCTGAGGTGCCGGGCGCTGCCACTCCGGCGGATTCCATAAATGCTGAAGACGGGACAATAAGCTGCCGGGGCGGGCCATGTCGCGGAACATGTCCACATATTCGTGGGTCCAGAGCACAATCAGGTTATTGGAATGAATCTGCCGGGTAATGCCGTATTCCGGTGGGTTGCTGTCGCTCTCCGGGACAAAGGTTCCGAACAGGCGATCCCAGATAATCAGTGTGCCACCGTAATTGCGGTCGATGTATTCCGGATTGCGGCCATGGTGTACCCGGTGATGGCTCGGGGTGTTGAAAAGGAATTCGACCCAGGCCGGCAGGTGCCCCACCAGCGTGGTATGCACGAAAAACTGGTACACCAGGGAGAAAGCATAGGCGATGCCGATCCACACCGGGTTGAAACCGATCAGCGCCATGGGCAAATAGAAAATCCACATGCCGTTGAAAATGTTGGTGGCATTCTGGCGCATGGCGGTGGAGAAATTCATGCGTTCGGACGAATGATGGACTACATGGGCGGCCCAGAACCAGCGCATGCGGTGGCTGGCACGGTGCATCCAGTAGAAACAGAAATCCACGCCGAGAAAGGTCAGAAATCCGGTCGCCCAGTTCAGCTCCAGTTCCAGCAAGCGATAGTGATAGCAGAGCGCGTAGACGGGAAAGGCGATCAGGCCGGCAAAAAGTAGCTCCGTAACCTGGTAGCCGGCACCGAGGGCGAAGTTGCGAATAGCCTCCGGCACGTTCATCAACCGTGGGTCATGCCGTATCTTCAGGTATTCCCACAAGGTAACTGCAATGAACACGGGGGTGGCGATGACGAAAATCAGCTGTCGTTCGTCAAGAGCCAGCCAGGGGGCCAGGAACTGCCAGAGGCTGATCAGCCCGCTGTCTTCCAGCACTGTCCGCATCATGTCGATCAACACCATGGCTGCTCCCCAAATTATTTTTGTTGGGAGTCATCATCGCACAGCGTCGGCTAAAGGCGATGTCCTATTGCGCCAGGGTTGCTGGCCTATTCCGCCACCGCCTGGCCAGCGTCACCGGTTCTGGCGATACACCGCGGCGATGGGATCGATGGCAGTCTGCCATTCGGATAGCCAGGCCTGCACAGGCTTCGGAACCCTGCCCGGCTTTGGCCATGGCACCGGGTACTCGGGCGGCTGGAACAACGGCGCCAGCAGCGAGCAGGCAGTGAGATCGGCGCGGGTAAACTGATCGCCTACCAGGAACGGACGTTGCTGATAGATCTCGGCCAGTTCTTTAACCAGAGCCTCGAGGGTTGCCTGTGAGGTATCGGCGGTTTTCTGGTTGATCTTCATCCACTTGCGCATGATCTCATCAACCCGGCTGAAGGCCAGGCTGAGCAGGATACGATTATAGAATGGTGTGCCCGCTGCCAGCATGGGTACCACTATTTTCGGGCGTTGCAGAAAATAGTGGTACACCCAGGTGCGCAGAGCGGGGCCGGCCTGTTCGTCCAGCTTCTGTTCCCATTCAAGAACCCTGGCCTGAAGGTCTGGATCCGCCGGCAATAAGGGCTTGTCTGGAAAGACCTTGTCGAGGTAATCCAGGATATGTCCGGAGCCCTGGATGATCTGGCCGTCGTGTTCGAGTACCGGTACAGACGACTCGGCCCCGGTCAGTTTGCGAATGGTGTTTACATGCTGGCCCGGGAGCAGGTTGACGGTCTGATAGTTGATGCCCTTGTAGTCCAGGGCCCAACGCGCCTTTTCGCAGTAGTGCGAAATGCAGAACTGATAGAGTTTGATCGCCATGGTGTTGCTCCGGATGTCTGGTAACTCAAGATTAACCTTTCTGTATGCGAATTCCCAAGACGGCAGGCGTAGAATGTAATGGTTATCTCACTATCTATCAGGGGGTTATATGAGTCTTGCAAAGAATGTCATGGCGATGTTGCTGATTACCGGGTCGCTCTGGGGCTGCTCCCTCAATGCCGAGAAAGAGGGTGGAAAGCCCGGGTCGCTGGCCGGTAGCCAGTGGTTGGTGGAAGAGATTGATGGTGAGCCGGTGCTTGAGGGTAGTGAGGTTACCATCGGGTTCACCGATGAAGGGCGGGTGTTTGGCTCATCGTCCTGCAACCGTTACAACGGAGGCTGGCACATTCAGGGTCAAGAACTGGTGTTTTCCCAGATGGCCGCGACGCGAATGGCCTGCCCCGAGACCCTGATGCAGCAGGAAAACCGGTTTCTGAAACTGCTGGGCGACGTTCACGGGTATCAGTTCGCCGCAGATGGCCGTCTGGTGCTTGAGACCGGGCAGGGCGTTACCATCCTGGCCTCGCCAGCCGCTGAACAGGAGTAGTTCCGGTCGCCTTGGCGATGACGTGACACAGATACGCTTCTGCCTCAGCGCTTTGCCTCGATCGTGGTGAATCCAGGATGGAATCTCTACAATGGCGACTTGTAGTCTGGAACAACAGAGGATGTGTTCATGTTTTTGCGACAAGGTGTATCGCTGTCTGTCGTGGTTCTTGCGGGTGCACTGATCAGTGCCTGTGTCTCCAGCCCGACGAAAACGGGCCTGTCGGAGTTTGGCCGTTACCAGTGTGGCCAGCTCGAAGTTACGGTCACCAGCTCCGGTGACGACGAACTGGTAGGGCTGGAATACCTGAATCGCCGGGTTCTGCTCAAGCCGGCCGAGAGCGCCTCCGGCGCCTTGTTTGTCGCGCCCGGCGACCCGGATACCCGGTTCTGGAGCAAGGGGGAGCGGGCAACGCTGAGCCTGCGTGGCGAGACGCTTCCCGAGTGCCTGGAGCCGGGCGCCATTGAATCCTCGTTTCGTGGGATAGGCACGGAACCGTTCTGGTCTGTTGTTATCGAGAATGGCCAGATGCGGCTGACCCGTCCTTACGACCAGCAAGTTACCGAAGATATCCGCCTGAACGAGATTCTTGCCAATCGCCACGGTCGCGCCTATGAAGCCACGCTGGGTGACGAGCGGACGGAGGTGCGGATCGCTCATCAGTTGTGTGAAGACCAGATGGCTGGCGCTCAGTATCCGGCTCAGGTTCGTTTGACACTCGGCGATGAGACATTTGAGGGTTGTGGCGGGGATCGTCAGCGGCTGTTCCGGGGTGCCGAATGGGCGGTGGAAGACCTTGCCGGTGCCGGCATTATTGACCGCTCCAGAATGACCCTGAGGTTTCTGGCGGACAACCGGGTAGCTGGCCGGGCTTCCTGTAATCGCTATACGGGAAGTTACAACCTGACGGGAGAAGGGTTGTCCTTCAGTCTTCAGGCCACCACCATGATGGCCTGTGCGCCGGCATTGATGAATCAGGAAAGGCGTTTCCTGGAGCTGCTGGAAGAGGTAACGGATGGCCGGATCGGCCGGCATGGTGAATTGCTGCTGCAAACACCCGCTGGCAATACCATCAAGGCTTTTCAGTCCGAGGTGGAAAGCCCGTAGGACGCCTTGATCACGTCCAGGCGGCCAGTTTCAGCCAGCCTGGCCAGACCCGCATCCAGCAGTCTGGCCAGTTCCCCCGATCTTGGATTCCCGGCCGAGAAGGCAATGTAGACGGGGGCCTGGTGGGCGATCCCGGCCAGTCTTGGAGGTGGATATCCGGAATGCTCCCGCAAAAACCAGCTCATGACCGCCTGGTCTTCGGCGAAGGTATCGGTGCGTTCCTGTGCCAGAAGTCTGAGAGCTCGCCCGAGGGGCGCTGCTCCGGAGATGACCCACACTCGTTCGGGGTCATCGGTATAGTCTGCAATATATCGATCCAGCTCCGGAGAGTAGGAGTAACCGTTGATCACCAGCAGGGTTTTTCCGTTAAGCGACTCCAGACCCCGGTATTGCCATTGACTCTCCGGATGCGTGTACAAGCCGATACGGGCAGTGCCCATGGGGCGCTCCGGAAAGACAAAGTCCGGGGCGTCGCCTTTCAGGGCGCCGATAACGCCATCAATCCGGTTCTCCCGGGCCAGGCTCAGGGAGCGGGCCCAGCCATAGTTTCTGTACTCAACGTCAAAGCCCGATGCGGCAAAAATCTCCCGCGCAATATCCACCATATAACCTTCCTCCGGCGCACCAGCCCGGCAGTTATGGGGGCACCAGGGGTCGGCGGCGAGAATGATCCGGTGTTGATCAGGGTGGGGGGCAGGTTGCTGGCGCGTGGCGCTTTCCGTGGCTTCATGTCGTCCTGGTTCTGTAGCCTCATCGGGTGAGCAGGCGGCCATCAACAGGGCCAGGATGAGCAACGGGAATCTGGGCATGAGCGAACCGGGTCACGGTAATCTGCGAAGGTGCATTTTCATAGTATACCCTTGCATACTATTTGCAATAACAGGTTCGGCACTGTCAACGGACTGAAGCATTCCTGGCGCACACTGTCAGCAGCCGTTGCCAGAGAGCCTGAAATGACCGAACTGAAAGCATTGACGCCCCACGCGGTGATACCAGCGGAGCAAGCCCGCCGGGACAAAGGCCAGAAACGAAGGCTTCGCACTTTCCTGCCGGAGCTGATCCAGCTCGAGCGGCTGCTGGCGGAGGCGCCGGAAGGTGTCTCCAGTTCCGTGCTGTCCCGGGTGAGCGTTCGCGATCTTGAACTGCCGGTCTATCGGGTCGATCTGGGTACCGATCGCAAGGATGCGCCCGTTGTTATGCTCATTGGCGGAGTTCATGGGCTTGAGCGTATCGGCACGCAGGTGGTGATGGCGTGGCTGTCTTCTTTTCTGGCACGCCTGGCCTGGGATGACAGCGTACGGGCGCTTCTGGAGCGGGTGCATATCACGCTTCTGCCCATGCTGAACCCGGGCGGCATGTACCTGAACCAGCGCAGCAATCCGAAGGGGGTTGATCTGATGCGTAATGCGCCGATTACGGCCCAGGATCGCAGTGCCTTCCTGTTGGGAGGGCAGCGGCTTTCACCACGCTTGCCCTGGTATACCGGTGATCCCGAACAGGGGATGGAAGCCGAGAACCTGGCCCTCGAGTCGGTGATCCGGGAACTGCTCCCGGGCCGTCCATTCAGCCTGGCGCTGGATTGTCACTCCGGGTTTGGCTGGCAGGATCAGATCTGGTTTCCCTACGCCTATCGCCGCCGGCCCATGCGCCGTATTGGCTCGGTCATGGCGCTCAAGCTGATCTGGGAACAGGCCTACCCCAATCACACGTACCGGTTTGAGCCGCAATCTGCCCACTATCTGACCCATGGTGATCTATGGGACTACTTTTACAAACAGGTTAACCGAACCAGCGACGGAGTTTTCCTGCCGCTCACCCTGGAAATGGGATCCTGGCGCTGGATTCGTAAACGCCCGCGTCAGCTGTTTCGGCTGGAAGGCTTCTTCAACCCACTGGTTCCGCACCGACACCAACGGGTGTTGCGCAGTCACATGCCGTGGATTGATTTCCTGTTGAACGCCGCTGCCAGTCATGAGAACTGGTTGCCGGGGTCGGATGAAGAGTCCATGCTGAGGGAAGCTGCCATTATGCACTGGTACAGGGATAGCCGATGACATGCACTGGATCCTTCTGAGAGGCCTCACCCGGGAGCAGGGCCACTGGGGCGATTTCCCGGCACAGCTTCGCTCGGCCTTTCCGGAACACCGGTTCCACACCATTGATCTGCCGGGCACCGGCACACTGTTCCGCGAGGATTCTCCCGGCACTATCCCTGAGATTCGCAGGCGCGTCTGTGAGCAGGTCAATCATATACCCAGGCCGTTCAGCCTGTTGGCGCTGTCCATGGGTGGTATGGTGGCCCTTGACTGGGCGCAGCATGCGGAACCCGGGGAGTTGCAGCACCTGGTTCTGGTCAACACCAGTTCCGGTTTCAGTCCGTTCTGGAAACGCATGCGCCCGCTGGCCTGGCCGCGCGTCACTCAGCTGCTGGCACGTCGCGAGCTGTTTCACCGGGAACGGGATATTCTGCGACTGACGTCCAATCGAGAGATTCCACTGTCGGTGTGCAAAGCCTGGTACAGCATCCAGCGCCAGCGCCCGGTCAACTATTATACGGCGTTCAATCAGTTGCAGGCGGCGGCCCGGTTTCAGCCCTTGCCCGAGCGGCCCATGGCAGATGCCCTGCTGCTTGCCAGTAAGGGTGACCGTATTGTGCACTGGCATTGCAGCGCCGAACTGGAACGACGCTGGTGCTGGACGCTTCGGCTGCATCCGGATGCCGGGCACGATCTGCCGCTGGATGAACCCGACTGGATCATTCGGCAGATCAAAAACTGGTTGCCCGGCCAATAGCGGTTGCTTGACGCAACTGTTTTTTGCGGTCACGCTCATTGGCGTCAATTCAACGAGTGAACGGAGCCAATAACAAGATGAAACTCTTCGAAACCCGAACTGCCCCTAACCCACGCCGAGTGCGCATGTTCCTGGCCGAGAAAGGCTTGCTGGACCAGGTTGAACTGGTGCAGGTGGATATTGAAAAAGGGGAGAACCTGAGCCCGGAATTTGTTGCCCGCAACCCGATGAAGAAAGTGCCGGTACTGGAACTGGACGACAGCACCTGCATTGCCGAAACCATGGCCATCTGCCGCTATTTTGAAGAAAGCTATCCGGACACGCCCAGCTTGTTGGGTGAATCGGCGCTGGAGAAAGCCCAGGTGGAGCAGTGGCTGCGCTGGATCGAATTCTATTTCATGATGCCCACCGGCATGTGCTTTCAGCACACCACCGGCTATTTCAAGGACCGGATGAATCCCATCAAGGAGTGGGGGGAAGAGTGCGGCCAGGGCGTCGAGAAATTCATGCATTTCCTGAACAAGCAGCTCGAGGGCAGGGAATATCTTTGCTGTGACCGGTTCACCGCGGCCGACATCAATGCCTTCACCACCGTGGCCTTCGCCCGGGTGGTCAATATCCGCATCAAACCGGAACAGGAACACCTGCAGGCCTGGTTCGACCGGATCAAGGCTCGGCCTTCGGCGCAGGCCTGACGTTTGCCGGTGACCTGAAGTCCAGCCGGCTGATAGTATCGCTTGATGGGATGGCGCGCCCTGTTCACACGGGGGCGCCAGGAGCGAGCCGTGCGACTTGAAGGACTGAATGATGAGCAACAGTGCCAACCTTGAATGTGCGATCAATGCCATCGACCAGGCAAACCAGCAGGATCCCAACCGTGAGGAAATAGGCGGTGAATCCCTTCCCAGGGAATACGCCTACAGCCTGCACATGACCCGCTGGCTGTTTGAACTGGAGCCGGAACCTTCCGAGCGCATGCAGATTGCCTGTCGGGCCCAGCATATCGAGCGCTGGACCATGCCCCGCAGTGACTATGGTGAGGGCCGCAAGAATTACTATCAATGGCGTCAGGCCTGCGGCCGCATGCATGGTCGCCGGGCAGCGGAGATCATGGCGGCTTGCGGCTACCCGAAAGCGGAGTGCGAACGGGTCGAAACTATTCTGACCAAGCGTAAATTGCGGGAAGACGAAGACACCCAGTTGCTGGAAGATGTGGCTTGTATGGTGTTTCTGGAGCGCTATTTTGCGCAATTCTTTGAAGACAACCCGGATTACGACAAAGAAAAATGGCTGCGCATTGTGCGCCGGACCTGGGGGAAAATGACACCCCGTGGCCACAGTGCGGCCCTGAAGCTGGCCGAGGGCATGCCCGCCCATCTGTTGGCTTTGCTGCAGGAGGCGCTTGCCGCACCCGCTGAGTGAATCCTGCACTTGAGCTACTGCCACTAGTTGCATATGATATGCATTATCATTTTTCAGGGGTTGCAAACCATGGCGCCCCGGGGCCAACGCGGCACGTGATGCCACCAGCCGGACCGGCGCCATTGCTCTGGTGGCCAGAACCTATGGTATCGAGGCCCGCATCGAGCGATGCTCCCGGGAACACCCCATTGTGCTGGCGGATCGTCCGCTGTCCGCAAGTGTTAATTGACCCATTGATGTCGAGGAAACTGCCATGCCAACCATGAACGCCCAAGTGGCCACCACCGATCCCGGTCGCCTGATCAATCGCCTGTGCAAACACTTTCGCCACAAGATTGAGGCTGAGTGGAGCGAGACCGATGGCAGGCTGACTTTCTCCATCGTTGAATGCCGGCTCGAAGCAGCAGACGGTAAGTTGCTTATGCGGTGCCAGTCACCCACCGAGACGGAGCTGGAGGAGCTGGGCCAGGTGGTAGCTTCTCACCTCATCCGCTTTGCCGGCGATGAGGTGGATGAGGTTCATTGGAGTTAGACGGACGACGGGATCAGTTTTGTCGGACGAAAACGCAAAAACAGCGCCACGGCCAGAAGGGGCCGGCCAGTATCGGGTTGTCGGAATCCTTGCCGGTCTCTGCGTCCATACTTGCCTCACCCGTTTATCCTGTGAATCAGCCGAACAGCTCCTGCAGTTTCTCACCCGGATCTGGCGCGCGCATGAACGACTCACCCACCAGAAACCCGTAAATGCCCCGGCTGGTCATGGCCTCAACATCTGAACGGGTCATGATCCCGCTCTCGGTAATGGTCAGTCGGTTTTCGGCAATCCGGTGGTGCAGTTCAAAGGTGGTGTCCAGCGACACTTCAAAGTTGTGCAGATTGCGGTTGTTGATGCCTACCAGCGGCGTGCTTAGGGTAAGCGCATCGTCCAGTTCCTCGCCATCATGCACCTCCACCAGCACATCCAGCCCGATCTCGTGGGCGATGCCTTCCAGCTCCTGCATCTGGTCCTTGGTCAGGCAGGCGGCAATCAGCAGAATGCAGTCGGCGCCAATGGCCCGGCTTTCGTACACCTGGTAGGGCGCTACGATGAAGTCCTTGCGGATCACCGGCAGGCTGCAGGCCGCGCGGGCGGCTTTCAGGTAGTCTTCGTGGCCATGGAAGAAATCTCTGTCAGTCAGCACGGACAAGCAGGCCGCACCGCCTTGTTCGTAGCTTTCGGCGATGCGTTCCGGTTCAAAGGGATCTCGCAGGATGCCTTTGCTGGGTGACGCCTTCTTGATCTCGGCAATGACCGCTGGCCGCTGAGCTTCGATGCGGGTGCGCAGGGCATTGGCGAATCCACGCGCAGGAGCTTGGTCGCCGGCCATGGCTTTCAGGTCTGCAATTGAAACCCTGGGCTTGCGCTCATCAATTTCTTCCCATTTCCGGTTAACGATTTTACGCAGGATGGTGGGAGTTTTATCCAAATGTCTGTCAGTCATAGCTGGCCCGTATAAAGTTTGCGAGAGCTGGTGAGGGAGCCTTTCCAAAACTGTCTTCAGCCACGGATGGCTGAAGTCAAGCCCTACAGGGACGTACTCGTGGGCGTGTTTTGGAAAGGCTCCCTCACTAGCTCGTCCGGCTCCATCAAAAATAGGCCGGAATTAGAAACACTGAGAAAAATCGGCCAGCTCCGACATCTTGCCAGCCGCCAAACCGGAACCCATGGCATCGAGTGCCAAATCGACGCCTTCTTTGGCCGTCTTGGCCAGGCCGGCGACATAAATGGCCGCGCCGGCGTTCAGCGCGATCATGTCGCGGGCTTTTTCGGTGGTTTCGTCGTGGTTGCGACCGAAAGCGGCCTTGATGAGTTTCAGGGATTCGTCGGAGGAATCCACCGTCAGGCCCACCAGCGACTGGCTCTTGAGGCCCAGGTCTTCCGGCGTCAGGTCGTATTCGGTGATTTCGCCATCCTTCAGTTCGGCAACATGGGTGACAGTGGCCAGGCTGATTTCATCCAGGCCGTCCTTCGAGCAGACCACCATAATGTGTTCTGCGCCCAAACGTTGCATCACTTCTGCCATCGGGCGGCAAAGTTCCCGGGTGAACACACCGATCAGCTGGCGAGTGACGCCGGCCGGGTTGGTCATCGGGCCAAGGATATTGAAGATGGTCCGGCAGCCCAGCTCCCGGCGCGGTCCGATAGCATGTTTCATGGCGCCATGGTGGGCCGGGGCGAACATGAAGCCGACGCCGATCTGTTCTACGCAGCGGGCCACTTCTTCCGGTTTCATGTCCAGGTTGATGCCGGCCTTTTCGATCAGGTCGGCGCTGCCGCTCTTGGACGATACGCCCCGGTTGCCGTGCTTGGCGACGAAGCCGCCGGCTGCGGCCACCACGAAGGCTGAGGCAGAGGAGACGTTGAACAGATTGGCGCCATCGCCCCCGGTGCCGACGATATCCACCAGCGGGCTGGCGTTGATGCTGACCTTGGTGGCCAGTTCACGCATCACTTCGGTGGCGCCGGTGATTTCGTCGATGGTTTCGCTTTTCAGGCGCAGGCCCATCAGGAAGGCGCCGATCTGGGCGTCGGTGGCTTCGCCGTTCATCACAATGCGCATTACATCCTTCATCTCGTCCCGGGACAGATCCAGGTTGGAGGCAATGCGGTTCAGTGCTTGTTTCATGTCCATGGGTCGTCGGCCTCTTGTTATGTTCTCAGGAAGTTGCGCAGCAGTTCGTGGCCCTGTTCGGTCATGATCGACTCGGGGTGGAACTGCACGCCTTCGATGGGCAGGGTCTTGTGGCGTACGCCCATGATTTCTTCAACGGAGCCGTCGTCGTTGCGGGTCCAGGCGGTCACTTCCAGGCAGTCGGGCAGAGTGTTCTTGTCGATCACCAGGCTGTGGTAACGGGTGGCCTGCAAGGGATTGTTCAGGCCCCGGAACACTCCCACGTCGTTGTGGTACACCGCCGACACCTTGCCATGCATCACCTTGCCGGCCCGGATGATGTCGCCGCCGTACACCTGGCCGATGGACTGGTGGCCCAGGCAGATGCCCAGGATAGGCAGTTTGCCGGCGAAATGACGAATGGCGTCCATGGAGATGCCCGCTTCGTTGGGCGTGCAGGGGCCCGGGGAAATCACCAGCCGTTCGGGCTTCAGGGCTTCAATCTGCTCAATGGTGATTTCGTCGTTCCGGTATACCTGCACATCGGCACCCAGCTCCGCCAGGTACTGCACCACGTTGTAGGTGAAGGAATCGTAGTTATCGATCATCAGCAACATAATCTGTTCCTCCGCCTCAATGGTCGTAGTCGTTGTAGGTCATGGCCACGGCACGGAAAATCGCGCGGCCTTTGTTCATGGTTTCTTTCCATTCGAGGCGGGGAATGGAGTCTGCCACCACGCCGGCGCCGGCCTGGATGTGCAGGGTGTTGTCCTTGATCACCGCAGTGCGGATAGCGATGGCGGTGTCCATGTTGCCGTTGAACGACAGGTAGCCCACGGCGCCGCCGTAGACGCCACGCTTCACCGGTTCCAGTTCGTCGATGATTTCCATGGCGCGGATTTTCGGGGCGCCACTCAGGGTGCCCGCTGGCAGGGTGGCGCGCAGCACGTCCAGGCAACTGGTGCCCTGTTTCAGGCGGCCGGTGACATTGGAAACAATGTGCATGACGTGGGAATAGCGCTCCACGATCATCTTGTCGGTGAGCTTCACGGTGCCGGTTTCCGATACCCTGCCGGCGTCGTTGCGGCCCAGGTCGATCAGCATCAGGTGCTCGGCGATTTCTTTGGGGTCGGCCAGCAGTTCTTTTTCCAGGGCCTTGTCCTCGGCATCGGTGGCGCCGCGTTTGCGGGTGCCGGCGATGGGCCGGACAGTGACTTCCTCATCTTCCACCCGGGCCAGGATTTCCGGAGATGACCCGACAATGTGGAAATCGCCCAGGTCCAGGAAGTACATGTACGGCGATGGGTTGAGCACGCGCAGCGAACGGTAGAGGTTCAGGGGTGGTGCCTCGAAAGGAATCGACATGCGCTGGGAGATAACGGTCTGCATCACGTCGCCGTCCAGTACGTAGCCCTTGATCTTGTCCACCGCCGCTTCGAATTTGTCCTGGCTGAAGCCGGAGATGAAATCGCTTTCGTCCACCACCTTGCCGCGCAGATGTTCCGGGGTGCGCGGGGCGTTGGCAGTCTGGCGGTGTAGCCGGTTTTCCAATTCGTCGATGCGGGCCTGTGCCGTTTGGTAGGCACCGTCAAGTGATGGGTCGGCGTGCACAATCAGGTGCAGCTTGCCGCGCAGGTTGTCGAACACCACGATTTCATTGGAGACCATCAGCAGAATGTCCGGAGTACCGATCTTGTCGGGCGGGCAACTGTTGCGCAGGCGCTTTTCGATGTAGCGCACGGTGTCGTAGCCGAAATAGCCCACCAGGCCACCATTGAACCGGGGCAGCTCGGGCAGGTCCGGGGCGTTGAACCGCTTCTGGTAGTCGTCCACGAAAGCAAGGGGATCGTCCACCTCGGCCTGCTCGACCACTTCGCCGTTGCGGCTGACCTCAATGCGGTGGTCGAAGACTTTCAGCACTTCCTGGCCGGGTAAGCCAATGATTGAATATCGGCCCCATTTCTCGCCACCCTGTACCGATTCGAACAGGTAGGAGTATGGCCCGCTGGCCAGTTTCAGATAGGTGCTGAGGGGAGTGTCGAGATCCGCCAGAACTTCGCGGTACACAGGGATACGGTTATAGCCGGCTTCAGCGAGCTCGTGGAATTGCTCGGGTGTCATGGTTCGGTTTCCTGAAATCTGATCTGCGTTTTGTCAGAACGGTGTTACACCGCTGTGACCGGTGGTGCGGGCAAGCAGGCATGCGCCATCAGCCCCGGGGCTTGCTCAGCCGGTGCGCCATCGCCACCATCGTGTTGCGCGGGTTGTCAGGATGCCTCGCGCTGCAGTCAGATTCAGTCCCTGCACGGCAGGAATCTCCCGAATTGATGTGTTCAAAATAAAACGTCCTTGCGAGATTACAAAAGCTCGGCCAGCGAATCAACAACAGCATCTGCACCGAGACTGTCAACGGAGCCGCCAAAGTTATAGCCATACCTGACGGCGACGCAGGGGATGCCTGCTGCCAGGGCTGCATTGACGTCTGCCTTCGAGTCCCCGACCATCACCGTGGTGCCCCGTGTGCCGCCCAGTTTTTCCATGGCGTGCAGCAAGGGCGCCGGGTCCGGTTTTTTCACTGCCAGGGTATCGCCACCGACCGAGAGGTCGAACCACTGATCCAGACCGGTTTTTTCCAGCAAGGGCTGAACAAACTGGTCAGGTTTGTTAGTGACCACGGCCATCCGGCAGCCCAGTTGCCTCAGGTGGTCCAGGCAGTCATGGACGCCGGGAAATACCTCTGAATGCCGGCCATTCAACTGGCCGTAGGCGTGATAGAAAATGGTCAGGGCGTCGTTGAACAGCGCCTCATCTTTAGCGGTGGCAGGTTCCCAATCGGTTTTTCCGGCCAGGGCCCGGCGCACCAGAACCTGGGCGCCGTTGCCAACCCAGGTGCGCACCTTGTCCAGGCCTGCCGGGCTACGCCCCAGGTGCTCCAGCATCTGGTCCACGGCGGCGGCCAGATCCGGTGCACTGTCCACCAGCGTACCGTCCAGATCAAACAGGGCGACGCCCGGCCAGCGGGCGTTGAACAGGCCTTTCAGGCTCATCCGCCGATTACCTTGCGAGCCTGCTCCAGTTCCTCGCGCATGGCGTCGATGGTGGCCTTGTAATCGGGAGTGTTGAATATGGCAGAGCCGGCCACGAAGGTGTCGGCGCCGGCTTCGGCGATTTCCCGGATGTTGTCGGTTTTCACACCGCCATCGATTTCAAGTCGAATGTTGTAGTTGCTGGCATCAATCTTCTTGCGGGCTTCCTTGAGCTTGTCGAGGGTGCCCGGGATGAACTTCTGGCCACCGAAGCCCGGGTTCACTGACATCAGCAGCACCATGTCGAGCTTGTCCATCACGTAGTCCATGTAGCTCAGCGGGGTAGCCGGGTTAAACACCAGCCCGGCCTTGCAGCCGCCGTCGCGGATCAGTTGCAGGGAACGGTCGATGTGGTTACTGGCTTCCGGGTGAAAGGTGATGTAGCTGGCGCCGGCGTCAATAAACATGCGGATCAGGTCATCCACCGGAGACACCATCAGGTGCACGTCGATGGTGGCGGTCACGCCGTGCTTGCGCAGGGCCTCGCACACCATGGGCCCAATGGTGAGATTGGGGACATAATGATTGTCCATCACATCGAAGTGCACCACGTCGGCACCAGCAGCCAGAACGTTATCGACTTCTTCTCCCAGGCGGGCGAAATCGGCGGAGAGGATGGATGGGGCAATCAGATATGGATTCATCGGGGCTCTCTCGGTGTGGTGAATTATCAGCCTCTGGGCAACCCTGCTAGTCTATCAGTTTGCCGGTGATTTTCGCAGCGGGATAGGTGCATTGGCTCATGGGGTTGAAAGCAATCAGGTTACTTTGTCTGTTCTTGATCAGCGGCTGGCTGAACGCCGTTGTGGCCCAGGATGAGGCGAAGGGGGGTGAGGAAGCGGAACCCGCGACCAAGGTTAATCCGGCGTCAAGATCGGGTTTTTCAACGGGGTTGGGCGAATGGGCGCTGGCACGGCGTTACCCGGAGCAGGCTGTCTGGCTGGATCTTGACGAGGAAGGGCGGGCGCTGGGGCTGTTCCTGCCCGAATACGTTACGCCGGCAACCGGGGCTTTACTGATACTGGCCGACGAAGGCCAGACGGCCGATGAGGGTGTGCTGGGATCGTTGCGGGTGGCGCTGGCGGAGCGGGGTCTTGCGGTGATGACGGTTGGCCTCGGGCTGCCGCCGGAGGCGATACGCCGACATCGCATGGATGTCATGGCGCCTGGCCTGGATGATGACGCCGGACAGAACCCGGATCAGGGCGGGAATACACCGGATTCGGTCATGATTGATGTCGCTGAGGAACCGCCTCTTGATGACCTGACCGCAGATTATCGAAATTCGGTTCGTACAATTCTGTCCGCCGGGGTAGCCGCGTTGCAGCAGCGTGGCTATGAACGTGTGGGCGTGCTGGGCATTGGCTGGTCTGCTGACTATGTCACGGACTGGGCGGCGGACGCCGCTGCCGTGTCCGCGGTGGTCTGGCTGGCCCCCCGGTTCTCGGCCCGGCAGGCCGTTACCTTGCCCTCGTTGTTGAAGGAGCGAAACGGAGGGCAGGGATGGCCGGTGCTGGATCTGCATGGTTCCGGTGGTCGCTCCGGGGCAGAGGGCCGGGCGCGGGCGGCGGCGTTTGCTCGCGCGGATGTGACCGGTTACGACCGTCAGCCCTTGGCCCTCAATCAACCGCTCCGGGCTGAAGATGGAGTGCGGGTTGCCAGCCGGGTCAGTGCCTGGCTGAAAAAACGGTCGGCCAGCGGGGATTAAAGTGCCCGATGCCTCTGGCGGATCAGTTCCCAGGCCTGTTGAAAGCGTAACAACCGGTCCTTTGCCATCGCCACTTCCGAAGGCGTCAGTTTCTGCTGCGCCAGTTTGTCCGGGTGACAGGCGGAAACCTGTTTGCGGTAAGCGCGTTTGATGGTTTCCAGCGAATCACGTCGGGTCACACCCAGAATCTGGCAAGCCTGCTCGTAGGTCGCCGGCTTTTGCGGCGGCGCGGCAGTGCGAATCCACACTTTACTGGCGTAGCTTTCGAAAATGTCATCGCTGATGACCACGGGCAATCCCATATGGCTAATGGCGTCTTCGCAGCGGTAGCGCCGGGCCTTTCCGGGCTGACCCAGGATTTGTGCACCATGGCACAGGCAAATGGCCGTTTTCAGGGCCGGCGCCGGCCAGAGCAGCAAGGCCAGGCGCAGCATCAGGCCCTGGCGCAGGGGCAGATGGTCAGTGTCCTTGCCCTTGCGAAACTGTTCGATGGCTTTGCGGCGTTGCCTGGCCGACAGGGCCAGGGCTTTCATCAGGGCTTCGGCATAATGAATGTCCGGTTCCCGGACCCGGCCATCGGCCTTGGCAATGTAACCCAGAAAAAAGAACAGTGGCTTTCGACACCAGCGCGGCAGGTGCGCGCGCTCCATCAGGGTGCTGGCCTGATGCCCGCAACTGGTCAGTTCCTGCAGCAGTTCCCGGAACGACGACTCCATTCTCGCCGGGAGGGCTGGTGGATTGCTCTGGCTCATGATGTCCGGGCCCTTTCGTGCAGCCACTGGTCCAGGCTCTGCAATCGTTCTGGTGTGCCGACATCGATCCAGTGGCCGTTATGATGCAGGCCGATGACCCGGTTGCAGGCCATGGCTCTGCGCAGCACCGGGCCAAGTTTGCCGGCGGCATCGTCCAGTTCATCAAACAGGCGCCGGTGCAGCAGGCTGATGCCGGAGAAGGTGAGTTTGTCGGGTCCTTCACAGCTCAGAAAACCGTCTCCCTGTAAATGAAAATCCCCCTCCGGGTGGTGGGGTGGATTTGAAACCATCACCAGCAGGGCATCGGCATTGGTCGGGGCCCGGAGCTGGCTGAAATCGAAATCGCTCCAGATGTCACCGTTGACCACCAGGAACCAGTCGTCGCCCGCGTCGGTCAGCAGAGGCAGGGCCCGGATGATGCCACCGGCGGTTTCAAGCGGTTCACCCTCTGCAGAGTAGCGAATGCTGACACCAAAGGCCTCGCCATCCCCCAGCCGGGCTTCAATCTGTTCCCCCAGCCAGGCATGGTTGATCACAATGTCGCTGAAACCGGCGTCGCGCAGGCGCTCAATATGATGAACGATCAGGGGCTGCCCCCCGGCTGACAGCAACGGCTTGGGGGTGGTCAGGGTCAGCGGGCGCATACGCTCGCCTTTGCCCGCGGCGAGAATCATAGCCTTCATTGTCAGCGAACTCCCGGCTCCGGCAGCGGGCCAATGCGTTGTTCGATGGCCGGAATCACGGTGCTGCAGAGCCACTCGTGAAAATGCCGGAAGGCCGGTTGCCGGGCGCTGGCATCTCGCAGATAACTGACGGTGCGGGGAATGTCAGCCAGGTAGCCGGTCTTGCCGTCGCGAATGGCGAGGCGGGCAAAAATGCCAGCGGCTTTCAGATGGCGCTGCATGCCCATGAGCTCAAACCACTGCCGGAAAGTATCTGCATCAGCGCGGTGCAAACCGGCCTGCTGGCTGGCGTTACGAAAATGCTCCAGCCAGCTTGCCAGGCGGTCTTCCGGCCAGCGCACGTAGCAGTCTTTAAGCAGGGAGACGGCGTCATAGGTGATGGGGCCGCGTACGGCATCCTGAAAATCGATCACGCCGGGAACCGTCTGGCTATCACGGACCAGAAGATTGCGGGAGTGGTAGTCACGGTGCACGGTGACTTCCGGCTGCGCCAGAGCACTTTCACGGAGCAGGCCGAAGGCGGTGTCCAGCAGCGCACGTTCCTGGTTGTCGAGTTCCAGACCCAGGTGTTTTTCCAGCAGCCAGTCCGGGAATAGTGCCATCTCCCGGTCGAGCAGGGCTTGATCATAGGCGGGCAGTGGGTAGTCTGCCGGGTCGTCCAGCCCGGCAATACGCGCCAGTTCGTCCAGTGCGGCCCGATACAGGGTGTCCGCATCGCCCTGTTCCAGTGCCGTTAACATCAACAGATCGCCCAGGTCTTCCAGTAACAGAAAACCCTGCTCAAGATCCTCGGCGGCAATGGCGGGCACGGCGATACCGTGTTGATGCCAGTATCGGGCGATAGCCACAAACGGAACGCAGTCTTCGTGCTCCGGTGGAGCATCCATCACAATGAAGGGGACGGGTTGCTCGTCTGGCACGTCTTTCCAGACCCGGAAGTACCGTCGAAAACTGGCGTCGCCGGAAACCGGTGTCGGGCTGGCGGCCGAGAAGCCGGGAATTTGCCTGACCCAGCGGGTCAGCAACTGCAAACGGTTATCCATGGTCAGATCAGCATTCCTGGATCGGTGGATGATGGCCGGCGCGTTAACCGGGCACTCTCTGCACCGGAGTATAAAGAGGGTAAAACGGAATTGCAGCGGGCTTTCCGTTAACAAGCCTTGAGGGCGCGTGTAAACTAGGTGCCCTTACGCCCAGCCATCATTCAAATGGAACAGGAATTTCGTCAACGTGCCCAGCCATTGCTCCTCCCTGTTGTGCGCCAGGTTCCGGCTTTCAAGCCTGGCCGTCATCGTGGCATTGGCAGCGAGTGGCGTACGTGCTGAGGAGCTGGGTAGCAGCCCCAGCGCCGCCGAGATTGACTGGCGCCCGCGCAGTGAATTGCCGCCAGAAGTGGCCGAACGGCTGCCGGTGTTCTGCGAGGGCGGTTATCTGCCTGGCACGGTTGGCGGCGATGGCGCTGTGGTGCCGGGCGTGGGTATCGATGGTTCAGCGCCACTGGAAGCCAGTGCCCTGAACGCCCGCTATGAACTGAATAGCGAACTTTACCTGCAGGGAGATGTGCGCCTGCGCCAGGGTCCGTTCCAAGCGACCGGCGCGGAGGCACGATACAACCAGCAGTCCGGCGAATTGCGGCTGCAAGGGCCGCTGGTCAGCCGAGGTGAAGGCTTTCTGCTGACCGGGCAGGAAGCGAACTACTCTACCCAGTCCGGGCAACTGGATATCAACACGGCCACGTTTCTCCTGCACGAGTCGGAACTCAGGGGCGAGGCATCATCCCTGTCCAGGGTCAGTGAAAGCCAGGTGGTTATCTCCGATGGCATGATCACTACCTGTGGTCCGGGCCAGAACGACTGGTCGATTGTGGCATCGGACATCGAGCTGGATCAGGCGGAAGGTTTTGGTACTGCACGGCACGTGCGGCTGGAAGTGCTGGATGCGCCGGTATTCTACTGGCCTTACATTACCTTCCCGATTGATGACCGCCGCAAGACCGGTTTCCTGTATCCCCAGTTTGGCTCGTCCAGCGCCGGTAGCGGGGCTTATCTGGCCTTGCCGTACTATCTGAATCTGGCACCCCATTATGATGCCACCCTCACACCGCAGTATATTCAAGGTCGCGGCCTGTTCACGGAAGTGGAGGGGCGCTACCTCAGTCGGTATGGCGAATCGGTGCTGCAGCTGGGGTATATCGACAATGATTCTGCTTTTCGGGATGAAAATCCGGGTGAAAATGGCGAGCGCTGGGCTCTTGATTTCACCACCCGGGCGGCATTTGGCGGAGGCTGGAGCGGCTACGGCGATTACTCGGTGATTTCAGATGAGGATTATCTGAGCGATCTGAATCGCAGTCTCGAAATAGACCAGGCGACGCATCTTCAGCGTCGGGGTGGTGTTCGTTACTACGGAGCCAATCAGTACTTTGAAACGTACCTGAACGGCTACCAGACCATCCCTGACCGTATTGCCGACGTTGATAAGCCCTATGCCCAGTTGCCGGAAGTGATCTACGGTGGCTCGCTGGAAGCCGGCTGGCTGGAAGCGAACCTGGAAAGCCAGTACACCTGGTTCTACCGGGACAATGAGAACCTTACCGGCCTGGACAAGGCCAACGGCCAGCGGTTACGGGCGATTCCCGAACTGGCGTTGCCCATGAGGGCGCTCTGGGGCTTCAGTCGTCCCTCGGTCAGCCTCGACTACACCCGCTACGAGCTGGATGACTACACCCTGGGTGACGCCGGCTTTGACCGCACCGTGCCGGTGTTCGAGTGGGACAATGGTTTGTACTTTGATCGTCGATCCAGCCTGTTTGACGTACCCTACAACCAGACCCTGGAGCCCCGGCTGTATTACGCCTGGGCCGATGCCGAATCCGATCAGAACTATATCCCGGATTTTGATACCGGCATCCGCAGTTTCCGCTTTGACCAGCTGTTCCGGCGGGACCGGTTTACCGGCGGGGATCGGGTCGGTGACGCCAACCAGTTGACGGTGGCGCTCACCAGTCGTTTCAATGACCTCCTGACCGGGGCGGAGCGGGCTCGGGTGAGTGTTGGCCAGGTGCGCTATTTCGAAGATCGTGAAGTGGATCTGTTTGGCGAGGGCGCATCCGACCGGAGCCGCTCACCGCTGGCGGGCGAGTTGGTGCTGAACCCCATCGACAATCTGGAGCTTCGTTCTTCCCTGCTGTGGGATCACGAAACCCGGAAAACCGAAGAGGGCCGCAGCCAGCTGATTTTCCACTCCGAGGATTATCGTTACCTGGCGACACTCGGACATACCTACAGCCGGCCGGATGAGCTGGAACAAACCGACATTGGAACGGTCTTTCCGGTAACGGACCAGGTCAGTGCCATTGGTCGCTGGGTCTGGGATTCTCAGCTCGACCGAACTGTGGGCACCCTTGCCGGTCTGGAATATAACAACTGCTGCTGGAGTTTTCAGGTGGTGCACCAGAACTACCTGACTGATGACGAAGAACTGGACACCCGCTTGCTGTTCCGGATTGAACTGAAAGGTCTGGGCGGCAGTGGCGGTGCATCCGACAACATCGCGGACGCCATCTACGGCTACGACGAGCGCGAGCGCCGGAGGTTTGGAAACCCGCGCCGTTGAACGAACCCGAATCTGCAGGCCGACCCGGCTGCGATCACGATTTTACAAACCAAGAGGTGATTATGAAGGCGACTGTCCGCCACGGACTGACAATTCTGCTGACACTGGCCATGGTGGTGTTGTCAGTGACTGCTCAGGCCGAACGAAAACTGCTGGACCGTGTGGTTGCGATCGTGGATGACGAGGTGATCCTCCAGAGTGAGCTGGACGCCCGTATCAATACCATTGTCGGTCGCCTGAGCGCGCAGGGCACTGGTCTGCCGCCCCGGGAACTGCTTGAGCAGCGGGTACTGGACCAACTGATTCAGGAATCCCTGCAGCTGCAGATGGCCGACCAGATGGGCATGCGCATCAGCGACAACGAGCTGAACGAGACCCTGGCCAATATTGCCCGCAGCAACGGCATGACCCTGGCCGAATTCGAAGGCCAGCTGGCGGAAGAAGGGGTGACCTATCAGCAGGCCCGGGAGCAGATCCGCAATGAAATGCTGACCAGCCGGGTGCAGCAGCGTCGCGTAGGTAACCGGGTACGCGTTACCGACCGGGAAGTGGAAAACTATCTCCAGGCCCAGCAAGCCAACGGCAGTACCGATGCCGAATACCGTCTGGCCTATATCTTTATCGAAGTTGACGACCCGGCCAGCGAAGCGTCGGTGGATGAGGCCCGGGAGACAGCACAGGCCTTGCGCCAGCAGATTGCCAACGGTCGGGACTTCCGGGAAGTAGCGGTTGCCGAATCCGATGCCAGCAACGCCCTGGAAGGGGGCGACATGGGCTGGCGATCTGAAAGCCAGTTGCCCTCACTGGTCGCACCGGTGGTACCGGATCTGGAAGTTGGTGAGCCTTCGCAGGTGCTGGAAAACAACAGTGGTTTTCATCTGGTGATGGTGATGGACAAGCGCGGCGGTGAGCAGCAGCAATTCATCCAGCAGCACCGGGTCCGGCATATCTTGGTACGGCCTTCCGAAGCGGTGACCGATGTGCAGGCGGAGCAGCGCATTCGCGAGATCTACCAGCAGTTGCAGGATGGCGCCGACTTTGCCGATCTGGCCCGTGAACGCTCGGACGATCCGGTCTCCGGCTCGGACGGGGGTAATCTGGGCTGGGTAAGCCCGGGCCAGATGGTGCCCGCTTTTGAAGAAGCCATGAATCAGGCGCAGGTGGGCGAATATTTCGGGCCTTTCCGGTCCCAGTTTGGCTGGCACATCCTGCAGGTGGAGGAGCGCCGGCGCCAGGACGTGACCGAACAGAATCGCGAGTCCCAGGCTCGTCAGGCCATCTACATGCGGAAATTCGAGCTGGAATTGCAGAACTGGCTGCGTGAGATTCGGGACGAAGCCTTTGTTGAGTTCAAGGGTGAATATGCCGATATGAACCCGGAGAGCGAGGAAGCAGACCCGTCATGAGCACACCGGTGATCCTGGCACTCACTGCCGGCGAACCGGCCGGTATCGGCCCGGAACTGTGCCTGCAACTGGCAACCGGGAGCCGGGACGCCGGCCTGGTGGTGATTGCCAGCCGCGAACTGCTACGGGACAGGGCCAGCCAGCTCGGACTCCAGGTTGAGCTGCATGACTGGCAACCAGGTGTGGCGGCAGCAACCCGGGCGGGTCATTTGTCGGTACGGCATGTTGAAGGTTGTGGTTCCACGGTGGCCGGCCGGCTTGATCAGGGTAACAGTCAGTACGTGCTGGACACCCTGACCATCGCCGCCCGGGGTTGCCTGAATGGCGATTTCGACGGCATGGTGACTGCACCTGTGCACAAGGGCGTTATCAACGAAGCCGGCATCGTCTTCAGTGGCCACACCGAATTCCTGCAGGAGCTGTGTGGCGTAGAACGGGTGGTGATGATGCTGGCCACGGAAGAACTCCGGGTGGCATTGGTAACCACCCACTTACCCCTGAAAGACGTTTCTGCGGCCATTACACCGGACCGGCTGACTCAGGTGACGCGTATTCTGAACGCGGACCTGAAAGCCTTTTTTGGTATTGATCAGCCGCGCATTCTGGTGGCTGGCCTGAATCCCCACGCCGGTGAAGGGGGCCATCTGGGCCGGGAAGAAATCGAGGTGATTGAGCCGACCCTCGAACAGCTGCGGGCCGAGGGAATTCAACTGACCGGGCCGTTGCCGGCAGACACCCTGTTCACCCCGCACTGGCTCGACAATGCCGATGCGGTACTGGCCATGTATCACGATCAGGGTCTGCCGGTACTTAAATTCCAGGGCTTTGGCCGGGCCGTTAATATCACGCTGGGCTTGCCCATTGTCCGTACCTCGGTTGACCATGGCACTGCCCTGGACCTGGCTGGTACCGGCAAGGCCGATGCTGGCAGCCTGCATACCGCTATCCGTGTGGGCGAGCAGATGGCCCGCTGCCGTAAAGCCGCACGGGCCGGAGAACTCTCATGAGCAACAAACACGGGCATCAGGCCCGTAAACGGTTTGGTCAGAACTTCCTGCATGATCCGGGCGTGATAGAACGCATCGTGCGCGCGATCAATCCCAAGCCGGAAGACTCGATTGTTGAAATCGGCCCCGGTCTGGGGGCTATTACCGAAGAAATCCTGGCCATCAATCCTCGTTTGCAGGTGGTCGAGCTGGACCGTGACCTGATTCCGGTGCTGCGCACCAAGTTCTTCAACTACCCGGAATTCCGGATACACGAGGCCGACGCCCTCAGTTTCGATTTCAGCCAGTTAGTGAGTGACCGGCCTCTGCGCATTGTCGGCAACCTGCCCTATAACATCTCCACCCCGCTGATTTTTCATCTGCTGTCCCAGAGCGGTGTGGTGCAGGACATGCACTTCATGTTGCAGAAAGAAGTGGTGCAGCGGCTGGCGGCGGTACCGGGTGACAACAATTACGGCCGCCTGGGTATCATGGCCCAGTATTTCTGCAAGGTGCAGCCGCTGTTTGAAGTAGGCCCTGGCGCTTTCCGCCCGGCCCCGAAAGTGGACTCCGCCATTGTCCGCCTGGTGCCCCACAAGGAACTGCCCTATCCCGCGAAAGACCTGAAAACGCTGCAGGCAGTGGTGCGCACCGCCTTCAATGCCCGCCGCAAAACCCTGCGCAAGGCGCTGGCGGCGATGGTAACCGTGGAACAGCTGCAGTCCCTTGGCATCAACGATGGCCTGCGCCCGGAAAATCTGGGCCTGGCCGACTATGTCAGGATTGCGGATTTGCTGGCAGACACTGGTAAGCTGCCGGCAGAGGACAACGAGGTAAGTGATGACTGACTACGCCATTGGCGATATTCAGGGTTGCTACGACCGCCTGCGGGACGTGCTGGCAAAAGTCGATTTTTCGCCCTCCCGTGATCGGCTCTGGGTGGCCGGTGATCTGATTAACCGCGGGCCGTCATCGCTGGAAACCCTGCGCTACATCGAAAGCCTGGGCGATGCCGCTGTGGTGGTATTGGGCAACCACGACCTGCACCTGCTGGCAGTCGCGCTTGGCGGCCACAGCCCGAAGCGCAAGGATACCCTGCATGACATTCTGGACGCACCCGATCACGACCGGCTGATCCAGTGGCTGCGCCAGCAGCATCTTTGCGTGCACGACGCCGGCCGAAACCTGGTGATGGCCCATGCTGGCCTGCCGCACATCTGGAGTGTGGAGCAGGCCGTGGCCTGTGCTCGGGAAGTGGAAGCAGTGATCCGGGGCGACCAGGCGGGCGAATATTTCAGCCAAATGTATGGCAATCAGCCTGAAGCCTGGTGTGATACCCTCACCGGTATGGATCGCTGGCGAGTGATTACCAACTATTTTACCCGCATGCGCTTTATTGCCAGCGATGGCCGTCTGGAGCTGGCCACCAAAGAGTCGGCCGATCGGGCGCCTGAGGGCTTTGCCCCCTGGTTTACCTATCCCCGTCAGGACGATGTGAAAGTGGTGTTTGGCCACTGGGCTGCCCTGGAAGGCAACACCGGCAGCGACCGGTTTATCGGGCTGGACACCGGCTGTGTATGGGGCGGAGCCCTGACCATGATGAATCTCGATACCGGAGAGAAAATTCACTGTGATTGCGGCTGACCCCGGAGCCCGGATTGTACGCTGGGCACTTGTCGCCGGTGCAGTCGCCGGCCTGCTGGCCGTTATGGCCGGCGCTTTCGGTGCTCATGGTCTGCGCCATGTGGTGTCTGAACGCGGCCTTGAGGTGTTCCAGACGGCTGTCAGCTACCAGATGTACCATGCCCTGGCCTTGCTGGCCGGGAGCCTGATGCCGGCGCTGGGCCTGCCGCGAAAGCTGCTGACCCTGGCCTGTGGCTTCTGGCTTGCCGGTATGCTGTTGTTCAGTGGCAGTCTCTACCTGCTGGCTCTGACAGGAATCCATTGGCTGGGCCCGGTGACACCGGTGGGCGGCGTCTGTTTTATGGTGGGCTGGGCGTTGCTCATTGTCGCAGCCCTGAAGAAGTAACGGAGGCAATGGTAAGCATGTTGGTACAGGTGAATGGCGAGGCAATGGAACTTCCGAGCGGAGCGACCATTGCCGCCCTGATAGAACAACTCACCCTGACCGGAAAGCGCCTGGCGGTGGAGGTAAACGAAGACATTGTGCCCCGCAGCCAGCACCCGCAGTTCACCCTGAATGAGGGTGACCGGGTGGAAGTGGTCCACGCCATCGGTGGCGGTTGATACCTCACCAGAGCCAGGCTTTTCCCGCTCTTACTTTATCCAGATAACTCAGGCAGGTTATGACAGAGACACCAGAAATTCAGCTCCCCGAAGACAAACCCCTGGAAATCGCCGGCAAGGTGTATCAGTCCCGCTTGCTGGTGGGCACGGGCAAATACCACGACCTGATGGAAACCGGCCACGCCATCGAGGCCAGCGGCGCCGAGATCGTGACTGTGGCGGTACGCCGTACCAACCTGGGCCAGAACCCGGATGAACCCAATCTGCTGGACGTGATTTCCCCGGAAAGCTACACCATCCTGCCCAATACCGCCGGCTGCTACACCGCCAAAGATGCGGTCCGCACCTGCAAGCTGGCCCGGGAACTGCTGGATGGGCACGATCTGGTCAAACTGGAAGTGCTGGGCGAACACAAGACCCTGTACCCCAACATGCCGGAAACCCTGGTCGCGGCCGAAGAGCTGATCAAGGATGGCTTCAAGGTGATGGTGTACTGCTCGGACGACCCTCTGCTGGCCATGCGCCTGGAAGAAATGGGCTGCGTGGCCATCATGCCTCTGGGGGCGCCGATTGGCTCCGGCCTGGGTATCCAGAACCGCTACAACATCCGGCTGATTGTCGAGAACGCCAAGGTGCCGGTGCTGGTGGATGCGGGTGTTGGTACGGCCTCGGATGCCACTATCGCCATGGAGCTGGGCTGTGACGGCGTGCTGATGAACACCGCTATCGCCCAGGCCAAAGACCCGATCAGAATGGCTAATGCCATGCGCCTGGCCATCGAATCCGGCCGTGAAGCCTACCTGTCCGGTCGTATGCCCAAGAAGCTGTATGCCAGTGCCTCGTCACCGATCGACGGCACTTTTTTCTGAAAAGTCCCTCCCTTGAAGGGGAGGGCATATAAAACCAAAACCAGAATTTCAGAGCGCTGTAGTCCTGTCATGACCAACCAGAAACCCAGTCGCCGGGAGTCTATTCTCCAGGCGCTAGTCGAGCTGTTGCAAAGCGATCCCGGTGCCCGAATCACCACGGCCGGCCTGGCCAAAACCGTGGGCGTTACCGAAGCGGCCCTGTACCGGCATTTTCCCAGCAAGCGCAAAATGTTCGAGGCGCTGATCGAATTTGCCGAGGAGGCGGTGTTTTCCCGTTGCCAGGTGATTCTGCAGGAACAGGAGGACGTGCGCGTGCGCCTGCAGCAGCTGTCGCATCTGGTGCTGGTGTTTGCCGAGCGTAATCCTGGCCTGTGTTGCGTGCTGACTGGCGATGCGCTGATGGGGGAGGATGAATCCCTGAGAAAGCGGGCATCCCAGTTCTTTGAACGGCTGGAAACCCAGATTCGCCAGACCCTGAAAGAAGGCGAAATCCGCCAGGGACTGCGGCCCAGAACCACGGCTGCCCGTGGTGCGGACTTTGTCATGGTGTTCGTGGAAGGCCGGATTCAGCGCTTTGTACGGTCTTCGTTTTCGCGCTTGCCGACGAGTGATTTCGACGAGGCCTGGGGGCTGGTGTCTGAGGCGGTCTGGGGTTGAGCCGTGGAGTTTCGTTCACCTAGCCTTCCAGTGGACTGCCTGTTGTGACTGGGGTTTACCCTCGTAGCGGTTTCGGGAAAGGGATCCCAGCCCATGCCTAACTCCAAAATATCAGGCTAGGTGTTGGCGATATTATCCAACCTTACTCGTATCCGGAAGCAGTCCGCAGAATTGAGCGCACTGGCGCCCACACGGCCGGCGCCGAGATGAGAATATCCCGTCCATAGAGATCCGCCGGATAGCCTTCCGGTACTTCCCCAAAATGGCCTACCGTAGCGCCGGCTTCTTTGGCGATCAGGCGGGCGGCGGCGAAGTCCCAGGGGCTGACGTTTTCGTAGTAGATGTCCAGCCGGCCACAGGCCACCCAGCAGATATCCAGAGCGGCCGATCCGATCCGGCGCAGGTCTCGGCACTGATGAATCATGGCGTCCAGTCGGCGTACCAGTGGCTCCAGGTTGTCCTTGGTGTACGGAAAACCGGTGGCGAACAGCGATTGCCTGGGCTTGGTCGCTCCGCTGTGGCGGATTGGCTGGTTGTTCAGGGTTGCGCCTTCGCTTTCGGTAGCCCGGAAGGTCTCGCCGGGAAACGGCGCGTGCACAACGCCCACCCGCACTTTGCCCTTCTCGGCGTAGGCGATGGACACCGCAACCTGGGGATGGCCGTAAGCGTAGTTCACCGTGCCGTCGATGGGATCGACTATCCACAATGGCGTTTCCAGCTCTTCCGCCTGGGACAGATCCGGCATGGTTTCCTCAGAGAGGATGCGGTGGTGGGGGAAGCGTTCGCGGATGGTGCCGGTGATGAACTCGTCGGCCATCACGTCGGCGTGGGTGACCAGTTCGGTCTGGTGTTTGTAGTCGGTGCGCAGGGTGTTTTCTTCCCGCTCGTGGCGGATCAATTCGCCGGCTTCGCGGGCCAGGGCTTCGGTGAAATCGGCGATTTCCTGGAGAGAAACTGAGTCAGACATGGCACCCCCGCGGTTTCTGAAACTGTGAGGGTGCCAGTCTAGCACGGCAGGCTTACAGGCTGTTCAGCCACTTCTCCATTTTATCCATGGCCAGCACCAGTCTTGGGCAGGCCTGCTGGATATAGCTGTCATCCAGCTCCTGGTCGGCGTAATCGCCACCGGCCAGGTTCAGGGCCGCGGCACCGTCGAAATCTACAAACGCCAGGCGGGCGCCCAGGTGATCCGGCACGAAGCCGAAATCACTGGAGGGTAGGATGGCGACGCCGGTATTCTCCAGCAGGGCGGTGCAGAAGGCCTGGGAAGTCTTGATGTCCTTGCGGGCCAATTGGTCGCGGAAACCGGAGAAGTCCGGGAACAGGTAGAACGCACCTTCGGGCTTCTGAACCACAGCGCCCATGTCGGTCAGACGGCGATGCATGTATTCACCCACCACTTTCAGCACCCGGCGCGACTGAACCAGATATTCCTCAATATCCTCACCACCATTGAAAGCAGCAATGGCAGCGTGCTGGATGGGGGCGCTGGTCGCCGTGTAGGTTTCGCTGGCGATGATCGCCATGGCGTCCTGCAGTGGCCTCAGCTCGGGCGGGAAGATAAAGGTACCCAGGCGCCAGCCGCCGGCGCCGGCCCACTTGGACAGGCCGGTGCTGATGATGGTGCCTTCCGGGTAGTAGCGGGCAATGGACTTGTGCTTGCCCTCAAAGTGCACTTCTCCGTAGATCTCGTCTGAGAGCAGGATCAGCTTGTACTTGCGGGCCACGTTGGCGATGGCCAGCAGCTGATCGTCGGTGTAGGTGCATCCGGTCGGGTTGGACGGGTAGTTGAGAATCAGGATACGCGGGCGTGACGGGTCGTCCCGGCAGATGATGTCCAGTTCCTCGGCGGTCAGCTGCCAATTGTTCTCGGCGTGGGTCGGCAGCCAGTGTACCGAACGGCCGATGATGCGGGCCTGGGGCGCATAAGACACCCAGCTCGGGCGCGGTATCAGCAGGTCGCCGTAGTAGGCCAGCTGCAGCATGAACAGCAGCTCTTTGGAGCCCGGGCCGATCAGCACGTCTTCCCAGGTACAGCGCATGCGCTCGCTGCGGTTGATGTAGCCGGCGATGGCTTCACGCAGGCCCTTCAGACCTTTGACCGGCAGATAATCTTTTTCGTGGGCGTGCTCCTTGAGGGCGTCGACCACGCGATCCGGTACCGGGAACGGCGACTGCCCCAGCCCCAGTTTGATGATGTCCTTGCCTTCGGAACGGAGCTGGTTACTGAGCTCGTTGATGCGCAGGGTTGCGGAGGGCTGGATGCCCCGTACGTTCAGGTTAATCGCGTAACGGTGGTCGTTTTTGATGTCCATTGTCCCGGTCTGTTGGTTGGAGGGTGACAACGGCAGTATAGGAAACCCAAACATATCTGTGACGGGGGTGCGGATAGGGGATTGCCGAAGTCTGCAGGCAGACTTTGGTCGAATCCCCGGCTGGTCAGGGGTTCTTGATCCAGACTTCTACCCGGCCATTGCGCTGGTTTCCCTTGCCGCCAACGGGCATATAGTGGCCATAACCTGTGTAGGCGACGTTCGCCACACCTGCCTGGCCCAGTGCCTTGCGCACCGACAGTGCTCTCAGCTCGGAAATCATCTGGGCCCGAAGCTCGTGGCTCTGGGCATCAGCGAATCCGATGAGCAGCAGATCATCGGATTCGCGATTGTGCTGTTGCAGGTAATGCTTCACCCGTAGCAGATCCCGCTGGGCCTTGTTGTCGAGCTTGGTGCGGCCTTCGGCAAAGCGGAAATTGACGGTCAGGCGCTGGTAATTGCTGGTCAGTCGCCGGAAGCTCTCTGGTACGGAGGTGTCGAATTCCGGTTTTACCGCGATCGGATTCTGGGAAATAAATCCGGATTCGGCCACCAGGTTCTGGCCGTCCTCATCCAGGGCGTAGTTGATCAAGCCTTTGGCAAAGACCGGCGTTTTCTCCCCCATGGTGTACATGAACAGTCGGCGGGACAACGGATAGTCTTCGCTGGCAACCGTGAGCTGATTCGGTTTCAGGGCCGGGGCATTGCCCTCGGAAATCGCCAGCAGTTTGCTGTTGCGAACCGAGGCCAGACCGGAGAAGCCGATACCGCCGGGATCCCGGGACACGTCATCGGACAGCTGATCGTTGGATTCGTAGCGTTTGGCGGATTCGTCCAGGCGGTAGCTTTTACCCAGAACCAGGGATTTGAAGGTATCCCAGGTGCCGGAACGATCATCCCGGGCGTAGAGCCGTATTGGCCGCTCCGGTCCGCCAAGTTCTGACCAGTTACGAATCTGGCCAGCGAAAATGCGCCCGAGCGTATCGATACTCATGGCATTGACAGGGTTGTTGGGGTGCACCAGTACGGCAAGGCCATCAATAGCGATGACATGTTCACTTTCAAGGGCCGTCAGGTCGGCCTTCTGGCGAACCTGTTCCGCCTCAGCGGCTTTGACCGGTCGGGAGGATGCCCAGATCTGCGCCTGACCGCTGGCCAGGGTGCGGAAGCCGGTGCTGGAGCCGTGGGCGGCCACCAGAACACTGATGGGACCCTGTTCGGTCTCGGTCAGCAGAATCTGCTCGTTCTCGGTGCCCGTGGCCCGGCGACTGACCGACCCATGACCCTGCTGTGCCAGATAGCCGCTTACCAGCATGGGTGCCAGTGTGGCGCCGACGGTGTTGGAGCCGTGAATTTCCAGCTCATGGGCGTTGGCGCTGGCACAGAGACTGGCGCTTGCAAGCAGTGCCAGCCAGTGGCCGGCGGTCTTCCTTGTGAAATCAGGCATCGTGTTGAAAACCTTTTCAGATCAGATGGTTGTGATGCCGGAAGGATGCTTCAGAAATATGACATTTATGTTTCAGGCAAGATCAGATGGCGCGAAAGGTTCAATACTTTTGTAAGAAAGTGTTAAGCAGGCCGCTGAGGCGCCGGGCTTGCTGGCTTATAGTGGGGTGTCCGCAGTAACAAAAACAAACACAGCGGGGCACTATCATGCATTTGACATCGCTCCGGCAAGGCTCATCTTCGGCAGAACATCATCGAACCACAGCCTTTGAGAAGGTTTTGCTGGTCGATGACCACGCCCTGTTTGCTCAGGCGCTGGCGGGCCTGATCCGGCAGGAGGAACTGGCGCTCTCGGTGGTCACAGTTGGCACACTGGAGGCCGCGGCCGAGCATCTGGTGCATGGCGCCGGGGTCGATCTGGTATTGCTGGATCTGGCGCTTAACGGCGAAGCCGGCCTGTCCTTGCTGCCGCGCCTGGCCGGATTGAAAAACACTCCGCCGGTAGTGATCATTTCCAGCAGTGAGGACGAAAGCACCGTCCGGGCCGTGCGAACGGCCGGGGCGGCTGGATTCCTGGCCAAATCGGCCGGGCGTGCGGCGTTGGTTCGTATGATGCAATCGGTACGACGGGGACAGGGCTATTTCCCCGGGGGCATGGCGCCCCTGGTTTCGGAAGCCCCGTTAACGCCGCGTCAGCTCGAAGTGCTGACGCTTCTCGCCCAGGGGTTTCCCAACAAACGCATCTGCCAGAGCCTGGGCCTGACCGAACACACGGTCAAAACTCACCTGAAAGCGATCTTCACCCACCTGGGGGTACACAATCGGACCGAATGCGTGAATCGGGCCCGGGCCCTGGGCTGGTTGTAACGGCAACCGGCAGTGCCACCCAGAATATGGCGCCCTGGCCCGAAGACGATTCGGTTCCACATTGCCCGCCCATGAGCCGGGAGAACTCGCGCACGATGGTCAGACCCAGCCCGAGCCCCGCCTGGTGGCCGGCACCGGCACGAATGTAGGGGTCGAAGACCTGTGTGTGCAGGCTTTCCGGCAGCCCGCACCCATCATCGCACACCCGGATGCGGGCCCAGTTCCCGGTGGTGACCGTGCGGATCTGAATGCGCCGGCCACCACTGTGGTCGGCGGCATTGACGACCAGATTCTGCAACACTCTCAACAGCAGGCTGGGATCGGCGGACAGGGCCAACCCAGGCTCTGCAGGGACAATGTCGAGGCTGATTCCGCGCCTGGAAAGGGTATCCGACAGCAGATCCTGAAGTTCCTGCAACGTATGGTTCAGCCGCACAGGCTGTATCTCGGGCTGAATCATTCCCTCATTCAGTCGGGCGCTGTCGAACACCGTGCCCAGCAGATTGCGGAGCTGGCCTACGGTATCCCGAAGCTGATTCAGAACCTCAGGGTGTTCGCGCTCAGGTTGCAGTGTTTCCAGAGTCAGGTCGATGACATTCAGGGGCTGGCGAAGATCGTGGCTGGCCGCGGTAATCAGCTCGGTTTTCCGACGGCTTTCGTCCCTGGCGGACTGGTGTAACAGATCCAGTAACTGGCGGTCGAGAAAGTGGGCCCGGTGACGGTACTCGCTGATCCAGGCGCCCACCATACCGATGACATTCGCCGTCATCAGAAAAAACAGATTGGTGAGGGTGGCTGTGGCGGGGTTGCCGGCCCAGAGCTCGGCCAGCAGGTAGGCCCACACCAGAACAAAGGACGCTACCGAGGCGGAAAAAAACGGCAGTCCCATGGCAAAGTACCCGAACATCAGCATGAGTATCATGCCCTCATAAGGCAGAGGGTAGCTGTGCCAGCGGGCGGCCAGGATAATGGCAATGACGCTCAGGCCTCCGGCGATATAGGCAAACACATACAGCCGCTCGAAGTGGTGGTCGTCGGGGGTTTCCCGGTGGGCTAGCCAGAGAATCACGGCGATGACCGGGCAGGTAATGGACAGTCTGATTCCGGCCGTGAGACGGGCCAGTTCGGCTGGCAGGGTCATCAGGTCCACCAGGGCGTACACCAGAAAGAGCAGCAGACCAGCGATGGACGCCAGTCTCGCCCGTTGGCGGATTAACGCAGAACGCGCTTTGCGGTAGTCGGCTTCCAGTGCCGGCACAAAACGCAGGGTCAGGAATCCTCTGGCCTGTTGCTGTTGGATTTGTTCGGCCGTCATGGTCGGGATATCCACGGAACACAAGCTCCGATTCTAGAACGCTCTGGCTCAGGATTTCGGGAGCCAGAGCACAGAGTGGTCAGCTTTGGTTCAGCATTCTGAGTCGGGCCCAGGTTCGGCTCTGTTCATCGGGGAAGTATTGCTCCAGCAGGGCATCTTTGTGTTTCTGGCGGTCTGCTCCGGCCAGGCCTTCCAGATCTTCGGCATCGAAGGCCTGCTCGAACTCGGAAAACTGCTGGTCAAAACTTTCACGCTGTTTGAGGTAGCTGACGACACCCTCGGCACTTTCCGGGTCCATGCCCAGCTCCAGCAGTTTCTGGCCGGCCGCTTCCGGTGATTCGGTGCTCTCCAGGGCAGACAGTCGGGCCTGATGCTCGCGGGTTTCGCTGTGCAGCCGTTGCTCGGTTGCCCGAAGCGACTCCGGCAGCTGTTTTCGGTGCCATTCAATCAGTGCCTGTTTGCCCTGATCAGACAGGTCTTCTCTTTGCTGAATGCTCATGGCCGCCAGGGTGTATTCGCTGTAGGCCTCTTCCTCGCCGAAAAACGCCTGGTGTGCGTCCGGGCTGAAGGTTGAACGGCGCAGTTGTTTCAGGTTGCCCAGGGCGTCGCCGAGGGCCGTCAGTTGATAGCCTGGGTCATGCTGCCGGCTCGGGTCCAGTTCCGTCTGCATCAGCTGTAACGCAGCCTGCTTGTAAGCCAGGTACTGGTCGAGCAGAACCAGGGCATCGCTGGCGGCGGGTTCCGGCAAATAGTTGCGGGCCAATGAACGGATCTGACCGATGGCGGCCTCCGGTGAGACTTCGCCTACGGCGCTCAGAAAGTAATCGAAGAAGTCCCGGACACCAAGGTCCAGAATCAGCTGGCCGTTGCTGTCAGCCTTGAGGGCGCCGTCGATATCTGTGCCGGCAAGGGAGCGGGCGAAGCTCGGATCCGGAAGTGCAGTGGGTGTCCGGTGTGGCGGCTCCGCGGTTGACGGAACGGAGTCTGGTGTCTCGGTGACTGCCGGTGGCGTGAGTGCAGGTGCACTGGCAAAGGTCTCCGCCGGGTCTGGCCTGGGTTCTGAATCTGGTGCCTGCCAGTACCAGAAGCCGCTGCTGGCCATAATGGCCAGCAGGGCAACGGGAAGCAGCCACCGCAGTTTCCGGGTGGACTGGTGCTTCATAACGACCTCACAGACCGCGGTTTTTCAGACGGTTGGCCTGGCTGCGGTAGAGTGAGACCGGGTTGGTCCAGAGAGAACGGGCGCCCAGCAGATGGTTGATGGCATCGACGTGGTTCATGTCGTAGTGGGTGCCGATGACATTGCCCATCATGGTGGCGCAGACGCCGACCAGACCATCATTGGGCTCGCTGCCAAAGGCCAGGGAGGTCACGCCCAGGAACGGATCGGTAATGTCGAACACGTTGGTCCATACGGCGCGTCCGGTCCAGGAGAAAAACTTGATCTTCTGGCCGCTGATCCAGACATCTTCGCTGGTACCCGCGCAGGCATTACGATTAACCCCTTTCCAACCCAGGGCGTTGTTCAGGCTGGTGGTGCCCGGAGTGGTCAGGGTTTCCAGGGCGGCAATACCATCCTGGGGGTTGCTGGCTCCGGACAGGGCATTAATCAGCCCGCCCAGGGCGTTGGCAATGGCGTCGGCGCCCCCTTCAACATAGCTGCCGGGAGGGATGATGCCCCGGATAACGTCAGCGACTTTGGAGCCTTTGTTCACGCCGTCAATCGACGTGACCGACGCGATCTTGTGGGGAATCAGGGCCGCTGCCACCCGGGAGGTGGGGGCACCCTGACTGTGCGCCATCAGATTGACCTTGCTGTGGCCCAGGCTGTTGACGTAATTGGCCAGTTGCTGGCCACGCTGTTCGCTGCTGTTCACGAAGGACACGCTGGCGGTATAGACCTTTGCGCCACTGCGTTCAAGGTTCCAGGGAATGGTGTGGAAGTAGTTGATCAGACCGCCAAGAGTGTTGAAGCCGGTTACACCGTGTACCAGCACAATCGGATGACGGGTCTGGGTGTAGCTGGCGTGGCTCAGTACCGAGAACACCAGCATGAGAATTCCGGCCACAAGCCGGATGGGCATGGCAAAACGCATAGATGACTCCTGTTGTTTTTGTTGGTTGTCGACATGCAACAGGGAGTATCACGGACGAACACAGGTGCCGGTAATCGCCCATTTGGGTGAGGCGGCTCCAGTGACAGTCGGTCAGAATCGGTGCGGTTCAAGTTCGGTGTGGATGATGCTCTGGCCAAGCATGATGATACGGCCGGTGTAACGCTCTTCGCCGGTGGTGGTGAAGTCGAACAGGAAACGCCGCCACACTCGCAGTTTTCCGTTCTGATCGCGCTTGAACCAGAGTCCGCGAAGATAAACGGCGTCGTCCAGCAGCATTACGTCCATGGATTTGCAGTACCGGTGAGCAGCCTGCAAGACAAAGTCTTTGATGGCTTTGGCTCGCCACCAGTACCAGATGGCGAAACCGGCGACAAACAGCCAGAAGAGGGTTGCTAGGGTCAAGGCACGGATAATCCTGTTGGTGATTGCGACAGGGGTGGAGGCTCCACCCCGGCGAACCGCCAGACTACCCTATTGTGCCGGCTCGGGAAATCGCCGGGTCGATGCCTGGGCGCCCTTGTTGGGGAGTTTGCCGCACAGCATCTGCAGGAAATGACTGGTCAGCAACTGCGCCTGGTCAACATTGGATCCCAGTTGCTCGGACTCCTGGCGGGCGCTTTCGCTACTCTGAACCGATTGATTGCCCAGGTGCAGCAGATGTTCGGCCTGGCGTTCCCGGACGCTCTGGGCCAGTTCTTCAAAGGCCCGGGTGATCCGCTCAATATCGCTTTGCTGGCTGCGGATACTCGCTACCGAACTGGAAACCCACTCCATGGTGCGCTGCTTGCGGCCATGCAGTTTGCCGATGTTGGCGTGCATGCGCTACCTGTGAATGTGCTCAAGATCGATCAGCAGTTTGTTCAGCGGCTGGGGCAAGATGGCAGGGATTCGCGGATTGTATCCGCCATTCTGGCCATCGCGGAGGCGCTGAGACTGGAGGTGGTAGCGGAGGGGATCGAGACCGAGATTCAGAAGCGCAAGCTCCAGGAATTGAACTGTCACCGTGGCCAAGGCTATCTGATGGCCCGGCCATCCCCCCTGAATCAGCTGCAACTGGATTGATGAACATCAATTAACCGGCAAACTCCGTCCCGTTTCTCGCCTTTTTGCAAGATTTGGCTAGGGGTTTGCGGCTTGCTGGCTTAAAACATCAGGCTCACTCACTGCCTGTTCACGCTGTATGCGCAATCTCACTGCCAAACCGGATCTGGATGCCTACCTTCGACTCAATCGCGCTGCAGCCAGCGAATGGCAGGCGGCTATCCGTGAGTTGCTGGCCTGCGATGACGTTGGTCTCACTCTTGAGCGGCCGCAAACGGTTGCTGGCTCGCTGTCTTCCCTGAGTGTTGACCGTGGGGTCGTGTGTGCCCTGGATCTGGCCCAGGATGCCGAGGTGCATCTGTGCGGACTGCCCGGGACATTGCTGGTGGTGCCGGTATCGGGGCAGTGCGATGTATTGGTGAATAGCGATTGCAGGCAGCCGGCTTTCCCGATGGCCGCTATCACCTCCAGCCAGGCAATTTCCGTGCGCGCCTGCGGGCAGTCCCGGCTGATTTTGTTAAACCCGGAACAATGGTGCGGCAGCGCCAGGCCAGGGCAGGGGGTGTTAGCCTGGATGGCGGAACGGGTGAATCACTTTCTGTTGCGCTCCAACTTCTTCCAGGATCACAACGATGCCTGCGCTGCTGCCGATAGCCTGTTTGACGAACTGGACAACATCGCCCGAGAGGGTGGTTGTGAACCCAGCGAAACGCCCCCAGAGCTCGATCGCCGGCTTCTCCGGGTTATCGACAAAATCCGCATGGAGCCCGCCTGGGAGTTTGATTTGCAGGAACTGGCCAATCATTCCGGGGTTAGCGAGCGCAATCTGTATTATCTGATGAAGCGGGAAACCGGCATGACCCCCTACCGTTTCTACCAGCGCTGTCGGTTGATCCGGGTTCGGCGCAGGCTGGTGGATTGCCAGTGTGATGTGCCCCATATTTCCTGGTACGCCGCCGATGAGGGATTTTCACATCTGGGGCGGTTTGCTGCGCTGTATCGCGAACACTTCGGTGAGTTGCCCAGTGAGACCGTCCAGTGGCGCCGCCATCTGCAGACGGGAGAGGCAGCGTTGGAAGCGCCGGACAGGATCGTTGCTTCCTGACAAAAAAGCCCGACATGATGCCATGCCGGGCTTTTTTGTGTTGCTGTGCGGGGTTAGTGGTTGCCCGCCGGCACCTGTGACGACTCTTCGTCGTTGCCGTATTCATCGGCTGCCGAGCCATGGTGGTCACGGGCCAGCAGAATGTAGAATGCCGGCAGTACAAACACCGTGAACAAGGTACCAATGCCCAGGCCAGCACTGATGGTCAGGCCGATAGCGAACCGGCTTTCCGCACCCGGGCCGATGGCAATCAGCAGAGGCACCATGGCGAAGATCAATGCCAGAGAGGTCATGATAATCGGGCGCAAGCGGATAGCCGCCGCCTCGATGACTGCATCGACCTTGTTCAAGCCCCTCTCTTTCTGCAACTGATTGGCGAATTCCACAATCAGGATACCGTTCTTGGAGACCACCCCGATCAGCGTAATCAGCCCCACCTGTGTGTAGATGTTCATGGTGGCAAAGCCCAGTACGATGAACGCCATGGCCCCGGCTACCGACATGGGAACCGATACCAGAATGATGATCGGGTCGCGCCAGCTTTCAAACTGCGCGGCCAGGACTAGATAGATCACCAGCAATGACAGGAAGAAGGTCACCATCAGAGCGCTGCCCTGGGTGGCCAATTGGCGGGTTTCCCCGGTGTAGTCGTAGCTGAAACCCTGAGGGAAGACGTCGCTGGCGGTTTGCTCCATAAACTCCATGGCGGTGCCTGCCGCCACGCCCGGCATCACCACGCCCTCCAGGGTCAGCGAGTTTTGCTGGTTGAACTGAGTGCGGTTCGACGGCTCCACTTCCTCGGTAAAGCTCACGACGCTGGACAGCGGCACCAGTTCGCCGTTGCCGGCACGGATGTAGTAGTCCTGCAGGGCTTCCTTGCTCGGGCGGAACTGATCATCCACCTGCGGAATCACTTGGTACGAACGGCCTTCCATGTTGAAGCGGTTGATGTAGCCGCCACTGAGCATGCTGGCCAGGGACTGCCCAACATCCTGCATTGACAGGCCCAGATCGGCCACGCGATCACGATCAACATTAATGCGGGTAACCGGCTTGTCGAAGTTGATGGACTTCTTCAGGAACATGAAGTTACCGCTCTGCATGGCCTTGCCCAGGATTTCATCCGCCACCTGGTCCAGCTGTTCATAGCTGCCGCCGGTGGTGATGACAAACTGGAACGGCAGGCCGCCGCCGGAGCCGGGCAGGGACGGCCGGGGGAATACCGCGGTCTGCAGCCCGGTGACCTTTTTCAGTTCAGCATCCAGCTTGGGCTGAACCTCGAACTGGGTAATCTCCCGCTCGCTCCAGGGCGCCAGCTTGAAGCCACCGAAGACGGCGTTGGGGCTGGTGATGCCCAGAATCATGAAGTCTTCGCTGTAACCCGGCACCTCAGACATCCGGTTCTGCACTTCCTGACCGTGGTCGTACAGGTAGTCCAGGGTGGAGGTCTCGGGCCCCAGGCCTTGATAGAACAGGATGCCCTGGTCTTCGGTGGGGGCCAGTTCGTTCTGACTCATCATCAACATGAAGTAGATGGATCCAAGTACCACAAAGGCGAAGAACACCACGACGGACTTGGTTTGCATCAATGACGCCAGCGCTGCCTTGTAACCGTTTGCCAGACCGTTGAAGCTCTTTTCGACAACCTTTTCAAAGCGGCCCGGGTCGCCGTGGGGTTTGAGTACCTTGGCAGACAGCATGGGTGACAGGGTCAGTGCAACAATACCGGAAATGACCACGGTGCCGGCCAGGGTGAAGGCAAACTCGGTAAACAGTGAGCCTACGAGACCTCCCATAAAGCCGATGGGCGCATAAACCGCAACCAGGGTGGTGGTCATGGCGATGATTGGGGTCGCCATTTCCCGGGCACCGTTGATGGCAGCATCGAACCGGGATTCGCCCTGTTCAATATGCCGGTGCACGTTTTCCACCATGATGATGGCATCATCTACCACCAGGCCGATGGCCAGCACCATAGACAGGAGCGTCAGCAGGTTCAGGGAGAAGCCGAACATCAGCATGACAAAGGCGCCACCGATCAGGGACAGCGGAACCGCTACAGATGGCACCACTGAGGCTCGAACCGAACCCAGGCACAGGAAAACCACCACCAGTACGATGATCATGGCTTCCAGCAAGGTCTGGATAACCTCGTTGATGGAATCGTCGATAAAGTCGGAAGCGTCGTAGGCCAGGCGCACATTCAGGCCGCTGGGTAACTGACTCTCGATATCCGGCAGTTCTGCCTTGACCAGTTCAGCCACCGTCAGCGGGTTGGCTCCTGGTGCCAGCTCAATGGCCACATAGGTGGCTGGTTGGCCTTTGTACAGCGCCAGGCTGTCGTAGGTCTGGGAGCCCAGCTCCACCCGGGCAATGTCCTGCAGGCGGATCAGAGTGCCGTTTGACTGTTTAACCACCAGGTTCCGGAAGGCGTCCGGGTCGGCGATGTCGGTGTCGCTGGTCAGGCTGACCTCGGTGTACTTGCCGCGGGTCTTACCCACCGCGGCCTGATAGTTGTTGGCCCGCAATTTGGCAGCCACCTCGACCGGGGTCATATCCACGGCGGCGAGACGCTCCGGGTCCAGCCAGATACGCAGGGCAAACGTCCGGCCCAGCAGTTCAGCCTTGCCCACGCCGGCCAGCGCCTGCAGCTTGGGCTGCACCACCCGGGTCAGATAATCGGTAATCTGGGGGACATCCAGCTCGGTGCTGTAAAAGGCAATGTACATCAGTGCCGTGCTGTCGCCGGTTGTAGAGGTAATCACCGGGTCCTCGGCTTCCGCCGGTAACACGTTGCGCTGGCTGGCCACCTTGGCCTGGATCTCTGCCAGGGCATCGTTGGCGTCGTAGTTCAGGATCATCTTGGCCTGAATGGTCGATACGCTCTGGGAACTGGTGGACGTCAGGTAATCAATGCCGCTGGCTTCCGCAATGGCCTGCTGCAGCGGAGTCGTGATAAAGCCCTTGATCAGGTCCGAACTGGCGCCGGGGTAAGCCGTGGAGACGGTCACCGTGGTGCTTTCCAGCTCCGGATACTGCCGGATTTCCATCTCCATGGCGGCCCGCGCGCCGATCAACAGGATCAGCAGGCTGACCACCGTGGCGAGAACCGGCCGGTGGACAAAAATGTCGGTGAATTTCATTACTCAGACGCCTCCTGGCCGGACTCGTCCTGGATTTCAACACGCTGGCCCGCGCGCAGCCTCAGCAGGCCCTTGGCGACGACCGTTTCGCCTTCTTCCAGACCGGAAAGCACGGCTGAGCGGCCATCACGGACTTCGCCCGTGGTGACGGTGCGGCGGCTGACAATCAGTTCACCGTTGTCGTTTTCTTCAACCACATACACGAAATTGCCGTAGGTGTTGTAGGAAATGGCGGTGCGCGGCAGGGTAACCACTTCATTGTCCCGGGGCTGACCGGTCTGAATGGTGGCAAACATGCCGGGGCGCAGCAGGTTTTCTTCATTATCCAGGGTGGCGCGTATACGCACGGTACGGGTTTCCGGGTTTACCGAGGTGTTGATAGCGCTCACCTCACCCTCGAAGGACTGGTCCGGCACAGCAGCGACCGTCACGGATACCGGGTAGCCCTGATCCACGTCCGGCAGAAATTTCTCGGACAGGGTGTAGTCCACATAGATAGGGTTCAGCATGTTGATCTCGACGATCGGTGTGCCGGTGGCAACGTACTGACCCTGATCCACCATGCGGATACCCAGCTTGCCGTCGAAGGGCGCGCGAATCACCTTCTTGTTGAGCTGAGCTTCGGCCTCGTTGACACGGGCTCGGGCGGCATCGAAATTGGCCTTGGCCTCATCATACTGGGACTGAGACACGGCCCGCTTCGGCAGCAGATCCGAAACCCGCTTGAATTCCTGTTCTGCCAGTTGGGCTTCTGCCCGCCGTGTGCGCAGCGCTGCTTCGTCGATGGCGGCATCCAGGCGCACCAGAACATCGCCCTTGTTGACGGTATCGCCGGACTCAAAGCCAATGCTCTCAATCACACCGGGCACTTCGTTGGCCACTTCGATGCCGTTGATAGCAGTGATGCTGCCGACAGCCTTGATCGCCGGCTGCCAGTTTTCGGTAGTTGCTTTGGTCACAGAAATGATGGCTGGCGGCTGTGGCTGGGACATCATTTCTTTCATCTGGCCGAACTGGTAGAACTTGTAACCAAAGATTCCACCCAGCACGACGCCGAGAAAAAGGAGAACGATGACGAAACGGGAAGCAGTGCGCATAAGTCTGTTCCTGGGAGTGAATTTCCTGAATCTGATAAAGTCGCCCGGAAGGGAAGGCTGACAGCTGTCCTTGCAAATCAGGGCACGGGGACAATGTAATAGAGCATCAGTTCAATTTAACGAATAGGATGCTACAAAAGCTGTTTCTATTTGTCACCCGTTTGCATTCAACAAACAGTATAAATACTGCGGACAGGTTACGCTGGTGTGTCCGGGGTGGATTATAGTATCCGGGCGTATTTCGGACTCCCGCTTTTCGACAGCAGGAATACAGGACTAACATCGATGCAACTGATTCTCGGCCTGGCCCTGGCTGCCGCTGTATTTGTGATCCTGAAAAAATGGGGCGCGCTGTCGCCGGAAGGGCAGAAGGCGGCAATCTGGAAAGTCATTCTGGTGGCTGGCGGTGCGCTGTTGCTGTTCATGGTGCTGACGGGCCGGGTGCATGTGATCACGGCCGGTATTGCCGCTCTTATTCCCCTGTTGAGAAAGGTGCCGGCACTACTGCGTTATGCGCCGATGTTTCGCAAGGCCATGGGCGATTCATCCGGTAATGACTCGACGCGCCATGCAAATGCCGGGGGCGATCGGGCTGCCACCCGGGGGCCAATGAGCACGCAGGAAGCCTGCGATATTCTGGGAGTTAACCCCGGTTGCTCCCGTGAGGAGGTGACCGCTGCCCACCGCAAACTGATGTTGAAGGTGCACCCGGACCGCGGCGGCAACGATTACCTGGCCGCCAAGCTCAATGAGGCCCGAGATGTCTTGCTGGGCAAGCGTAATCAGGCCTGATCAGGGCAGAATTTCCACTTTGACGTCGATGGACAGGTTTTCTGCACGCTTGCCGTTCACACGGTAGGTGATGCCTTGCTGCTCCTGATTCATGGAGGTGCGAGTTCCTCCGAGGCTGACCCATTGGCCCGGCTCGACCCGCCGGATGGTCATCAGGGCTTCGGTTTCGTAGCCGGGCAGTGCGGCGGGGTCTTCCTCAAAGGACACGATACTCAGCTCTACCGCCTGGCTCGAGATGGCCTGGGGGCTTACGACAAAGCCGCTTCGGGTTTCGACCTGCTGCAGTATGGCGGCGGGGTTGCGCCCACCCTTAACGGCAAATGGCAAGGTTCGCACATTGCCGGAGGTAATGTGGGCTGACTGGCCATCCTGCACGATCAACTGACGTTCACGGGTTGAATTGGTGCTGATGGTGCGGCGTTCGACGCTGGCGCCGGCCGAGCCGTTCGAGAGGCTGACGCCGCCTCCGGATTGTTTGCCGCCGATGTCCTGACGGTAGCGTACGCTGATCCTCATCTGTACCGGCGGCACATCCATCGATTGCACCAGTGTTCCGATTTCGTCCAGCAGTGCGGGTTCGCCACGGACCACCAGTTGTTGTCCGCGTGCCGTCACCGTAACCGGCGACTGTTGGTAAAGTTCGCGAATCTGTAGCGCAATGTCGTCGGCCGTTCGGTTGTTCAGCTCATAGACCCTGGCTTCTGATTGTGCCCAAACGACGGTGGAAGCCGTTAACATCGCAAGAAACAGGGCAGGTATCAGCCAGAGAACGGAGCGGTGCTCGGTGTTTCGCATGCAGGCCTCCAGAGCCATGACGGCCATGCCCGCATTAAATAATCCGTTTTGCGGGTTGCCATCGTTAAAACCGTAGGTATATAGTGAAAAGCATGAAGACCTTACACGCAGCCTGTCAATTGAATGTTCTGAAAGCTTTCGGTGAAAAACTGAAGGCCGCAGGCTCTGCTGTGTATTTTTGGTGGTTTGGTTATGGCTTTTATTTTAGCCAGAGCCCGGGCCGCCCATAAGATCTTCATCGACCGAATACAACGAGGAAGGCAGCCCGGCAAGCAACCCAGGCTGCCACCGGACTCCGAAAAGCCCCGACTGGTAGCCCAGCCGGGGCTTTTTTGATTCTGACACAGGGAAACGGGAACACAGACATGAACATGCCGCTGAAATCTGAAACACTGGATGCGCAAGCCTCAAGCGCCTGCCAGCACCGCCAGGAAGCGAGACTGCCTACCGCCGCCGAGTTGCGCCAGCAGTTTCCTGCCGATGAGCAACAGGTGCGGGCCATTGCCGGTTACCGTGATCAGATCCGCGCCGTGCTGCACGGTCAGGACGACCGCACCCTGATCGTGATGGGCCCCTGCTCCATTCACGACGAGCAGGCTGCCCTGGATTACGCCACCCGCCTGAAAGTACTGTCAGACGAAGTCAGTGACCGTTTCCTGATTGTCATGCGCGCCTACCTGGAGAAACCCCGTACCACGGTGGGCTGGAAAGGCCTTCTGTACGATCCGGAACGCACCGGTCAGGGCGATCTGAAACAGGGCCTGGAGCGTTCTCGCAAGTTGTTGCTGGCGTTGTCCGAGCTCGGCCTGCCGCTCGCCACCGAAGCCCTGAGCCCGTTCATGATGGATTACCTGGGGGACCTGGTAAGCTGGACCGCGATCGGCGCCCGTACCACCGAATCCCAGATTCACCGGGAAATGGTCAGCGGCCTGCCCATGCCTACCGGGTTCAAGAACGGCACCGATGGTGGCATTACCGTGGCCAGCCACGCCATGAAGTCGGCCTCGCACCCGCACCACCACATGGGGATCTCCCATAGCGGCGCACCGGTGATGATTTCCACCGCCGGCAATCCGGATACTCATCTGGTTCTGCGCGGTGGCCGGGGTGTGACCAACTACGATGAACTGAGCATTGCCAAAGCGGTGGCAGAGCTGGAAAAAGCCGGCGTATCAACGGCGGTGATGGTGGACTGCAGCCATGATAACGCCTGCAAGCAGGCTGAGCGGCAGGTGGACATCGCCCGGGAAGTGATGGCGCAGAAGCGTAACGGCAATCGGCACATCAAGGGCCTGATGCTGGAAAGCTTCCTGGAATTCGGCCGCCAGGACGACGGCAAAGAGCTGGTCTACGGGTGCTCGATTACCGATCCATGCCTGGGCTGGGAACAGACGGAGACTCTGATCCGCTCACTGTAGACAGCAGCAGTTGCCCGGCCAGCAATACCAGAATGCCCCCCATGGTCCGGTCGAGCCAGTGTCCGAACCGGTTGAACCCCCGGCGGACACGGGGGTGGGTAAAGAACACCGCTACCATGGCAAACCACAGGCCGGTGGCCAGGGCCATATAGATGCCGTATCCGGCCTGCAGCAGAACCGGCGTGCCTGGATTGATGATGACGGAGAACAGGGACACGAAAAACAGGGTGGCCTTGGGATTGAGGGCGTTGGTTAAAAAACCGAGCCGGAACGCCGCCCAGCCAGTCTGGGCCTGCCCGCCGTTCGCTTGCACGTGAATGGCTCCGGGTTTGGCCCGCAGGCAGTGCCAGGCGATATAGAGCAGATACACGGCCCCAATCACTTTCAGCACGGTAAACAGCATTACCGATTGCTGGATGATCAGCCCGATACCCAGCAGCGAATAGCCCACATGCAGCAGAATGCCGATGCCAATGCCCATGGCGGTCAGCAGGGCATTGCGCCGGGCCTGGGTCAGTGCCTGGCGCAGCATGACTGCAAAATCCGGCCCGGGGCTGGCCACCGCCAAAAGGTGCACCAGGGCAACGGTCAGAAACTCCAGCCAGTAATTCTGCACATTCATTCTCCCGCGTGTTTGCAATTGTGCTTGGGTTGTTGCGCCTGCAGCCAGTAACCACAGGGATTTTTTCTGTGATTCCCCTGTCAGCGGATAATAAGCTTTCTATACTTTACCGAAAGGCTCCTTAAGTTTAATAGCCCAAACCACCTGAAATTTCAGTCAGTCTCCAGGAGGCAGGATGGACAAGCGAGAAGTGGATGTAGCGGTTATCGGTGCGGGTACGGCGGGAATGGTCGCCTATCAGCGCGCCCGCAGGGCCACCGACCGGATTGTGTTGATTGAGGGTGATCAATACGGCACCACCTGTGCCCGGGTAGGGTGCATGCCCAGCAAGTTGCTGATTGCCGCCGCGGAAAGGGCCCATCAGGTGAGGCAGGCGGAAGCGTTCGGTGTGCTTCCGGGCGATGTGCGCATTGATGGTCCGGCTGTGATGGCGCGAGTGCGTGAAGAGCGCGATCGCTTTGTGGCACCGGTGGTGCGGTCCATGGAATCGCTGCCGCAGGAACACCGGTTGATGGGGCATGCCCGATTTGTTGACAGTCATCGTCTTGTCGTGGGTGATCATACCGAGGTCACCGCGGGCCGGATTGTTATTGCCACCGGCTCCCGCCCCAACATCCCGGGCATTCTGAAAGAAGCGAAAGACCGACTGGTGGTCAACGATGACGTGTTCGACTGGCGGGATCTGCCGTCTTCGGTGGCGGTGTTCGGCCCGGGAGTGATTGGGGTCGAATTAGGTCAGGCATTGAGCCGGCTGGGCGTAAAGGTCCGCATGTTTGGCGTCAGCGGCGGCATTGGCGGTATTCAGGATGAGAAGGTGAGGGAGTATGCGCTGGACACCTTCCGTGAAGAGTTTGCCATCAGCCCGAAAGCCGATACCCGGCGTGTTGAACGCATCGAGGAGGGGGTTCGCATCAGCTGGAGCGAGGGCGGCAAGGAGCATCAGCAAACCTTTGATTATCTGTTGGCAGCCACCGGGCGGAGACCCAACATTGATCACCTGGATATCCAGAATGCCGGCATCGAACTGGATGAACGGGGCATGCCGGAGTTTGACCCCTTCACCCTGCGCTGCGGTGACAGCCATATCTTCATTGCCGGTGATGTGAACAACGACCGCCCCCTGCTGCACGAGGCGGCAGACGAAGGCCGGATTGCCGGCGACAATGCAGGGGCCTGGCCGGAAGTCCGAACCGGCCGCAGAAAAACTCCCATGGCGGTGGTGTTCACCGAGCCCCAGATTGCCTCGGTGGGGCTGAACATTCATCAGGTGGATGAGCGTTGCCAGGGCTGCTTTGCGGTTGGTGAGGTGTCGTTTGAGGATCAGGGTCGCAGCAAGGTTATTGGCAAGAATCGGGGGCTGCTCCGGGTCTACGGCGAGCACGGCAGCGGCCTGTTCATGGGGGCCCAGATGTTCGGGCCTGCTGCAGAGCACCTTGCCCACTTGCTGGCGTGGTGCGTGCAAAAGCGAATGACCGTGAGCGAAATGCTGGAGATGCCGTTCTACCATCCGGTGATTGAGGAGGGGCTGCGAACCGCAATAAAAGACCTGAGCAAGAAACTCCGGATAGGCCCTGAGCCAGGGGAGGGTTGCATGGATTGCGGGCCGGGTGTGTAGCTTTACCCTCCGTCTTTGACAGAGGGCAAGTCATTAAAGCGTGTTTTGCGCTAGATTCATGGCATTGGCGGTTGTATTCCGCTGATGCCGTGCCCATATCTTCTCATGGAAGAAGTAAGCAACGGTGTTAATGGCCGGTTCGACCATCGCGATCAGGCTGCCGATCAGAATGTCCCCGGTCAGCAGGAACGCGACGGTAAAAGCCACCGTAAAGTGGGTAATCGCGAAGGTGATCGTTTTCAGAAACGACGGGTCGCCCTTCGAGCTGTGATTGTGAACAAACAGTTTCAGGGTACTCATGGAATCAACTCCGCGTGATGAATGCCTATAACCCCATTTAAGGACAAACGAGAATTGTTTCCAAATAGAAAGTGACATTTTTCTCGATAGGGTTCAGCTATGATTTTAGGGTTGGTGGTATAAGTTTCTGCTATGAGCGATATTGAATACCCAAACTTTCGTTCTGACACTGAGCTGTCATACAGTAGCTGTTAGATGACACCCCAAAACGAATCAGGAGGTTCAACATGGGCAAGAATTTTATTGGTCTCGACACAGACAAAACCCAGAAGCTGGCAGATGCACTGAACGAACTGCTCTCCAACTACCAGATTTTCTACATGAATGTGCGTGGCTATCACTGGAACATCAAGGGTGACAATTTCTTTGAGCTGCATGCCAAATTTGAAGAACTCTACGATGACCTGCTGCTCAAGATTGATGAAATTGCCGAGCGGGTTCTCACCCTGGGCCATCGTCCTGCACACGCCTACAGCACCTACATTGAAAAGTCCGAAGTGCCGGAGCGCAAGGACGTATCTGATGGCAAAGAAGCGGTGGGTAACATCGTCGAGAGTTTCGGTAAGCTCATCGCCAAGCAGCGTGGCCTGCTGAACCTGGCCGGTGAAGCAGAAGATGAAGGTACCGTGGCACTGATGAGTGACTACATCTCTCAGCAGGAAAAAACGGTATGGATGTACCGGAGCTACTTGGGCCAGTAAGTTCCGGCTGATGCTCCGACTTTTCCCCGGCCCGGCATCGGGCCGGGGAGTTGTCACAGAAACGTCACTGCACTGTCACTTTCCTTTCCCGCGTTCGTCACGTCTGTCGCCTAGCCTTCTTTGCTCTTGCATCATTAAATAAGCAAAGGAGCCCGCTGTGCCCAAGACATCGCACCCATTTCAACTGTCATTGCTCGTTCTCGCTGTGAGCGCCGTGCTGGTATCCGGCTGTAATTCCTCGGACAACGATGATGATCTGGCGCCGGAAGCTCAGGTCACTGGCCTGACGCTCGAATTCGCCGGTCGATACAGCACCGGACAGTTTGATGAGTCTGCTGCGGAAATCACGGCGTTTGACCCTGCCAGTCGCAGGGCGTTTGTGGTTAATGCCTTGTCCGGGGCTGTGGATGTGCTGGATATGAGCGACCCGGTCAATCCAGCCAAAATCGACACGCTGACAGTTGCTGACATTGCCGCTGATGCGGTGGTTAACAGTGTGGCGGTGGCAAACGGGCTCGTTGCGGTTGCTGTTGAATCGAATCCGAAAACTGACCCCGGTTATGTTGCGGTATTTGGAGCTGCAGACCTGCAGTTGCGTGACAGTATCCAGGTAGGTGCGCAGCCGGATATGGTTACCTTTACGCCGGATGGGCAATATGTCCTGGCAGCAAACGAAGGCGAGCCAAGCGATGATTACCAGATCGATCCGGAAGGGTCGATCAGTGTGGTTGATGTTTCCAATCCGGGGAATCTCACGGTACGGACAGCCGATTTTCTGGCCTTCAACAGCCAGGATGGCGCCCTGAAGGCATCGGGTGTTCGCATATACGGCCCGGGGGCCACCGTAGCCCAGGATCTGGAACCGGAATATATCACCGTCAGTGCCGACAGCCGCACTGCCTGGGTCTCTTTGCAGGAAAACAACGCCCTGGCGAAGCTGGATATCGGCGCGGCAACGGTCACCGGTATTTTACCCCTGGGGTTCAAGGATTACGGTGTTGAGGGGCAGGGTATTGATGCCTCGGACGATGACGGCGTCATCAATATCCAGAGATGGCCGGGTGTGGTGGGTATCTATCATCCCGATGCCATCGACAGTTACCAGGCAAATGGTGAAACCTTTATCGTGACGGCCAATGAGGGGGATGCCAGGGCCTGGGGTGAAGATAACGCCGACTACTGGAATGGCGACAGTTCCAGGGGCTTTGTCGAAGAGTTGCGGGTGAAACACCTGGTACATCCGGATGGTTTTGCCCGTCGGGTTGGTGACGACATGCCGGCGCAACTGACTGCACTGGCTGAAGGTGCGCTGTTGAATCCATCAGTCTTCGATTACTGCGGTGCCACAGCCGGTGCAGCCAATGCCTGTCGCGATGATGACCAGTTGGGAAGACTCAACATCAGTTGGGTGCAGGGTTACCGGGTTGCTGAAAATGGTGCTCCTGTCATGTTCAACGCGTCGGGTGCAGAAGACCCGGACGGCACGCTTCTGATGTACGACCAGCTGTACTCCTACGGCACGCGTTCTCTGGCGATCTGGAATGAGGACGGTGAGCTGGTATGGGACTCCGGTGATACGATCGAGCAGTTCCTTGCCAGTGAAGAGTGCCGTCTGGGTACGGATCGCTCTATTCCCTGCTCAGACCACTTCAACTCCGCCCATGACGAGGGCATGGCATTTGATTCCCGGTCTGACGCTAAAGGTCCGGAACCTGAAGCCGTGACCGTGGCGACGTTCGACAATAAAACCTTTGCCTTCCTGGGCCTGGAGCGCATGGGGGGTATTCTGGTCTACGACGTAACGGACCCCGCCAGTCCGGTTCAGGTGGATTACCTGAACACCCGTGACGACTGGACCACTGTCGACACGGCTTCAGTGCTCGAAACCGCAGGCGATCTGGGTGTAGAGAGCATCACAGTGGTATCCAGTGATGATTCGCCGTCCGGCGAGCCGTTGCTTATCACCGGCAACGAGGTTAGCGGTACCACGGCGATCTACCGAGTGAAACTTGAGCTGACTGATTAATTCAGCTCCCTGAACAAGAAGCCCCGTCTTTATGGCGGGGCTTTTTTGTTTATTAGAGAAAAAGAGTGTCCTGAGGAATGTGTCATATAACCGAAACATATTATTAACAGTCCGTTAATAAATTCCCTCCATAGTGTCGTCTCAAGATTGCTGCCAACCACCGATTGGAAACAAAGCGTGACGAGACTTATCTGGCCAACCTGTTTGCTTGCCACCTTGATGCCGTTGCCGGCTCTGGCAGACGTTGAGCTCACTCTGGGGCCCTGTGTGAAAGTGCAAGCCGTTCAGGGTAGCGAGCAGACCGCCGGCTCTGGCGAGTCAGTGACCCTCGCTGATGGTACCCAGCAGTTGGTGGTGGAGTGCACCGCTGAAATCGGCCGTGAAAAGGTGCTGGAAACCAGCGATGCCTTCGTGGTCCGTTTCGAGGCTGCTGAGACCGCGCTGACCCTGAGCGCTCCGGAAATCGAGTCGCGTAATCAAATGGACAGCTTCAATCATCAGGGTAACTGGCAGCTGACTGATCGCCAGGGCCGTGAGGTGGCGTTTACCGCCGATGTGCTCGAGAAAGAGGGCTTTCAGCTGGTGCGGGACTATGCCCGTGAGCTGGCGGCCTATAACCGTTCCGGCGCCAAAGCGGCAGTAGCTGCTCCGGGGCTGATAACCAACCAGGACGGGTTGTTGCTGGATTCGCACGTCGATCCGGATCAGGAAATGGTCAGCAGGATGCTGCGCTACTGGTATCTGAAAGCTGACGAACAAACTCGAAAAGAGTGGGACAGCTGGGTTGATTCCAGCAACCAATAAACACCAAACCAAACTGAACGTGGAGTTCCAAAAATGAAGAAGCTTCTTCTGGCTGTTGCTGTGTCTACTGTTGCCGCAGCATTCTGTGAATGCTGCGACTGTTTACGAGAAAGATGGTTTTACCTACAAACTGAACGGTGACTTCCAGATTCAGTTCCGTCAGGCCACTGGCTTTGATGAGCGTGCCGAGGTTGAGTACGACGATATGGAGCTGAAAAACTACGTAGCCTACGATCTGGGCAATGACCTGACTGCGTTTGGTCGTCTGGATGTGGGTTACAAAAAAGCGGCGGAAGGCAGTCAGGACGCCAGCAACCTGGAAGAGGCTTATGTCGGTCTGAAGTACGGCGTTGCCTCCTTCTCTTTCGGTAAGCAGGACTTCGCCGGTGACGAATTCGGTATTGAAGAAGCCTACGAAGTCGAGACCATTGATGAAGACCGGTTTGATGGCGTAGAAACAGCGGGTGACGATACGATTCGTGTCGACATCGAGCTGGAAAACGTCTATATCGCCGCTTCTCACGAAATGGATGCTGCGGATCAGGACGGTGAATACTACGATCTCTTCGTTGCTACTGAACTGGCAGGTCTGGAACTGGCAGCGGCTTACCAGCAGTCCCGAGCGGCTGGCGCGGCTGAATCTGCGGACACCTGGGGTGTGAGCGCTTCCTACGATTTCGGCTTCATGAACCTGGCCGCTGATTACAGCTCCACCGACGAAGACGACTTCGAAACCACCCAGTACAACCTGGCGGCTGTGTTTGCTGTTGCTGCCACCACCGACGTCGCACTCGGTATGGGCAACAAGGAAGAAGATGACGCGGACGACATTACCGAATGGTACGCCAACGTAACCTACAAGTTCCCGGCTGCCAAGAACGTCAGCGTGTTCGCCGAAATCGCCCAGAGCGACCTTGAAGATGCGTCTGGCGACGACGCCGACATGGGCTTCCTGGCCGGTATGCGCGTGAAGTTCTAAGCTCGCTCGTTACATGCGCCAGCCTGGTATCGAGCTACAGGTCAGTGCAGACGTGAAATCAAGGCCGGGCCTCAGCGCCCGGCCTTGGTGTATCTAAACCGCGACCTCCAGTGGCGGCACCTCCTGATGCAAGAACCACTTCTCCGTGACCACCTTGCGGGTAAACCAGTGTGAGCGCATCAAGGTGCTGGCGATGGGCTGTTTCAGCCAGTCCGGCACCTCAAAGCCGGGCTCCTGGTCCGTGGCCCGGGTTCCGAAGCGTTCGGCAATGCGTTCACCATAGCTTTGCAGCGAGAGCGCGGAATAATCCGTGGCGGCCTTGATAACATTGGCCGCCATCAGTGCCGATTCGATGGCGGGACGAATGCCCTCGCCACTCTGGGTATAGGCCAGGCCGGCCGCATCGCCAATCAGCAACACGCCGTCATCCACCAGTGGTCGGTTGGCATGGGCATACAGCAGATAGGCGTGACCTTTGAAGCGGCCTGGCAGGTCTGAAGGAATGCGGCCCGACTGTTTCATTTCCTCGACAAAAGCTTCCAGATGATCAGATAACCGGTGGTTGTCCTCACGGCCCAGGCCGATGTTCAGATAGCTGCCTTTCCGGAAAACCCAGGCGTAGCCCTTGAGATCCCGGCAGAACCAGAGCTCTGGCGTGTCGCCGCGGGCTTCGCAGGCGCGGGCCTGCTCTGGCGTCATCTCGAACTCAACTTCCTTGGCGGCCACCACGGTTTCATGCTTGCCCGGGCCGTCGCCCAACAGCCGTGCCACCGGGCAGAAATGGCCCCCGGCACCCACCAGCAGCGGCGCCTGCCATTGATCGTTGATCACCCAGTTGCCGTTGTTCCGGTTGATGGACTTTACCGCGGTTGCCAGTTGCTTTTCACACTCGGCACGGTCCAGCAGGTAGTCGTCGAATTCGCAGCGACGAATACCGTAGCTGACAATATCCCCGTGGTCGTTCTCCACCGCACTTTGCCCCATCATGCCGATCCGGAACCGGCGAATGGGTTGCAGTGTCCGGCCGACGGAATACTTCCCCGGATCAATGTCCAGGCTGGCCATCACTGCCGGCGTAACCCAGCCGGCGCAGGTCTTGTCCCGGGGGAAGGCTTGCTTGTCGATGATCAGTACCCGTTTGCCGGAGTCCTCCAGAGCCCGGGCCAGGGTTGAGCCGGCAGGGCCGGCCCCCACGATAATGATGTCGTAGTATTCCATCAGACCCCCTCTGGCGTGGCTGGAAACGTGTAGAGTTCCTGCCGGCTCTGGGGCAGCTGGTTATTGTCGCCGTGGGTGAACACCACCTGGAACAACTGCAAAGAACCGGCCCGGAACGCGGCGATGGAACCGGCCAGATACAGTCGCCAGGCCCGGGTGAAATGTTCGTCGTACATCTCGGTGACCTGGTCCTGGTTGGCGGTGAAATTGTCCATCCAGTGGGTCAGGGTCTGAGCGTAATGCAGCCGCAGGTTTTCCACATCCAGTACCGAGAAATCGCTGTGCTCGCAGATTTCCATGAACTCGCCAATGCTGGGCGGATAGGCGCCGGGGAAAATCCGCTTCTCGATCCAGGCGTTCATCAGCATGGGCCGGTTGCGGCCGATGCTGTGGAGCAAGGCAATACCATTCGGCTTCAGGGAGCGTTTGATCAGTTCCGACAGAGCGGGGTAATTGTCCTTGCCCACGTGTTCGAGCATGCCAATAGAAACGAACGCGTCATACTGGCCCTCAATATTGCGGTAGTCGTCTTCGACATAGGTAACCAGGTTGTCCAGGCCTTGTCGCTCTGCTTCAGCCCGGGCGTAGGCCAGCTGTTCCCGTGAGATATTGTAGGAATGCACCTTCACTCCGTAATGACGGGCCATATATCGGGCCAGCCCGCCCCACCCGCAGCCGGCTTCGACCACGGTCATGCCCGGTTTCAGCCGAAGTTTGCGGCAAACGTGTTCCAGTTTGGCCAGTTGCGCCTGTTCCAGGGTGTTGTCGGCCTGCTCGTAATAGGCGCAGGTGTACTGCATTTCGGCCTCATCCAGCCACAGTTGGTAAAACGCGTTGCCCAGGTCGTAGTGGTGGTGAATGTTCTCCTTGGCCTCGGAGATGCCGGTGGCACGCGGGTTGTGGTTGCGCCACAGGGCGTCCAGCCAGCGTGGCCATTTCTGGCGGGCGGCATGGACGGCCCGGTACAGGCTCTCCATCAGATCTGGAAGATCGCCGTCGATTTCCAGTCGACCGGCGGCATACAGGTCACCAAAGGCCAGATTGGGGTTGGCCACCAGGGAGTAGAGAGCCTTGTGGTCGGTCAGGTGCAGGGTGAAGCGGGCGTCCTGAACTTCCGGTTCTATGACATCGCCGTTCCAGAGCCGGAAACGAATGGGGGGAGAGCCGGCCATACGCATCAGTTTATGGATCAGCCAGCGTTCATAACTGTGGGGTTCGCGATCGGATTGACCGCGCTCCAGGGGCAGGCTGAGGACGTGTGCCCGGTGTTCCTCCTTGTCCGGTAACTCCGGTTTATGAGCGGTACTCTGTGCCATGGAATGCTCTCTCCTCTGATTCGTTATGGTCCGTGCAATCCCGAAAACTGAACTGAGAGTCGCGGCTTTTTGACTCAGTATAGAAAATGATCAGGTTTTGTCAGGTCGGCGGACTGAAGACTGAGGGGCAGAGCGGGTGGATGGGCGGAGCCGGCATTGGCCGGCTCCGCCAGAGTTGCAGGGTTATTCGGGGGTCAGTAGGTGGCGCTCATGCCGAACCATTCCGGGAAGATGACGATCAGCGCCAGCACCAGAATCTGGATCAGAATGAACGGAATAATACCCTTGTAGATATCCGTGGTTCGGACTTCCGGTGGTGCCACCCCTTTGAGGTAGAACAGCGAAAACCCGAATGGTGGTGTCAGGAAGCTGGTTTGCAGGTTCATGGCAATCAGGATGGCGAACCAGAGCATGTTGATGCCCATGGCCTCGGCCACCGGTGCCAGAATGGGCACGATGATGAAGGAAATCTCCACGAAATCGATGAAGAAGCCCAGCACCAGAATGACCACCATGGCCAGGATAATGAAGCCCCATTGTTCGCCGGGCAGCATCATCAGCCACTCCTCCAGCAGATAATCGCCGCCGGTATAGCTGAACACCATGGAGAAGGCAGTCGCGCCGATCAGGATTGCGAACACCATGGCGGTCACGCTGACGGTGTCTTTGGCGGCATCCCAGACCATTTTGAACGAGAACTGGCGGTAGATGATCGCCAGAACCACGGCGCCAACACCGCCCAGTGCGGAGGATTCCGTGGGAGTGGCGATGCCGGTGAAGATGGAGCCCAGCACGATCACGATCAACGCCAGTGGCGGAATAATTGCGAGCAGGGCATCCCGGATTTCCTTGCCCCGGCTGACCGATTCATCCTGGGCCGGCATGGCCGGTGCGGTTTCCGGCTTGAAACGGGTCAGAATCAGAATGTAGACAATGTACAGGCCAATCAGTACCACGCCGGGCATGACCGCAGCCTTGAACAGATCACCCACGGGCAGGCCAAGGACGTCACCCAGAATGATCAGGATGATCGACGGCGGCACAATCTGGCCCAGGGTGCCCGAGGCGCAGATGGTGCCGGTGGCCAGGCGCTTGTCGTACTTGTGTGCGAGCATGACCGGAAGTGAAATCAGGCCCATGGCAACCACGCTGGCGCCGACAACGCCGGTGGAGGCAGCCAGCAGGGCACCGACCAGAATGGTGGAAATGGCAAGGCCGCCGGGCAACCCGCCAAACAGCCGACCCATGGAGGTCAGCAGTTGTTCAGCCAGCCTGGTGCGTTGCAGTACCACACCCATGAAGATGAACAGAGGCACTGCCATCAATACGGTGTTCTGCATCACGCTCATGATCCGGAAGGGCATGAAGGCAAAGAGATCCATGCCCTCGGCGTAGATACCGAAAAACAGCGCCACGCCGCCGAAGGTGAAGGCCACCGGAAAACCGAACATCAGCATGACCAGCGCCACGCCGAACATAATCATACCGATCATGCCAGACCTCCTGCGCTGTGCTCACCTTCGTATTGCTTGTCACCGGCCATCACCCGGATGGCGTAGGTCACCATGTTCAAGCCGGCCGTTCCCATAAAGAAAGCACTGACCGGAATCACGGATTTGATCACCCAGCGATGGGGTAGGCCACCGGGGTCGCCGCTGCCTTCGCCCATCTGGTACGCATCCATCGCGTAGCTGTAGCCATAGGTGGCAATCAGGTAGGCGAACGGAATAACAAAAAGAACGGCGCCTATCAGGTTAATCCAGGCTTTGCGCTTCTGGCTCCAGTTGGTGTAGAACACGTCCACACGGACATGACCATCGGTGCGGAGGGCATAGGGAATGCCAAGCAGGAAGACGACTGAATAAAGGTGCCATTCCATTTCCTGCATGGCGATGGACACATCGTTGAAAGCATAACGTGCGACGACGTCATAGAAGACGTTGGCGGCCATCAGGATCATGGCCACACAGGCGATCCAGCCGCAAAGTTTGGAGAGCCAGGCCAGGCCCTCGTCCAGTCGGATAATCCAGCGCATCGAACTTCTTCCTCCGCATCGCGGAATTTCTGAATGTTGGAAATGAAAAAGCCGGGATCACTTGGAAGAGCGATCCCGGCTCTGATTCGTCATAAACGAATAGTTTACTCGACTTCGGCCATGGTGTTGAGGTAAGCCCGCTCCGAAATGTCGGTGTAAGCGCGGCTCTGCTCCAGATAATTGTGCTGGGATTCAATGATCTTCGCAGCCATCTCACTTTCTGCCGCGGCCTCTTTCAACAGCTTCTCGTTGGCCTCGTACATGGCCTGGAAAATGTCATCCGGGAAACGCTTGATCTGTACGTTCGGATACTCTTCCTTGATGTTTGCCCAGGCTTCGGCGTTGGCGTGCTGGGAGTGAACCAGCATGTCATAGGAAGCGGTGCGCATGGCTACCCGCATGATTTCCTGAAGGTCTGCCGGCAGGCGATCCCAAACGCGCTTGTTGATCAGGAACTGCAGCTCGGTTGCCGGTTCGTGCCAGCCGGTGTAGTAGTAGTCAGCAATCTGCTGGAAACCAAGACGCAAATCCAGCGCCGGGCCTACCCACTCAACGGCATCAATCGTATTACGCTCCAGAGCGGTGTAGAGCTCGCCCGGGGCGATGTTAGTGGGGTTAACACCCACTTCTGCGAAGACTTCGCCGGCAAAGCCGGGAATACGCATTTTCAGACCCTTGAGGTCATCCAGGGATTTGATTTCCTTGCGGAACCAGCCGCCCATCTGTACGCCGGTGTTGCCGCCAGGGAACGACAGCATGTTGTGGGGCTCATACACTTCCTGCATCAGCTCCATACCGCCACCGTGGTAGAACCACGCATACTGTTCCATGGCATTCATGCCAAATGGCATGCTGGTGAAGAACAGGGTTTCCGGCACCTTGCCCTTCCAGTAATAGGAGGCGGAGTGGCCCATGTCGTACTGACCGGCCTTGACCATGTCGAATACGCCCAGTGGGGCCTTGTGCTTGTTGGCTGAGTCGATGCGGACGGTCAGTCGGCCATCAGACATCTTGTTAACGGTTTCAGCGAAGCGTTTGGTGGTGTCACCAAAAATGGGGAAGTTCGGGCCCCAGGTTTCTGCCAGTCGCAGGGTGAACTTGTCTTGGGCAAGCGCCTGGGTGGCGGCAAAGGTAGTTGCCACAGCCAGCACAGCCGCGGAAAGAACAGAACGGATCTTCATTGCTCTTCTAACCTCTTGTCATTGTTGTAGTAGAGCCCGGCCCCTCGTGGGGTCCGGAACTCAAGAGTGTAGTTCAGATTAGCAACTATGGCGGGTGGGCTGCAGCAAAAAATTGCCGGACTACGACATTGGTCTAACGTTAAACGTCGTTCATTCGACCGATCTGGCTGGCCAGGCGCATGGCCTCATGCTCCTCCAGGGATTTCAGATCCTCCAGCAGGGATTTGGCCTCGGGAATCTCGGCTTTGCCGATGAGGGCGTCGTACAGGTCCATCACCTGGTCGTGGAAATCAAAGATCTCCCGGGCAATACCGTCAAAATCCAGATCGTTATAGCGGGTATCGCAGGTGCGGTTCTTCTCGATGGGTTTATGCACGCCATAATCGTACAGGCGGGTGGTCATGGCTTTCGGGTCGGCCTGTTTCTCGTACTCGGCAACAGCCTGTTCCAGCAGTGCCTCGTGGGAACTGATGTAATCGAGCAAGGCGCTAGCGCGTTCGTTCTGATTTTTCTGGGCGGATTCGTGCAGGCACCGGGCCAGGTGGGCGTGGAGCTGGCGTGTCCAGTCAATCAGGTCTGCGAAGGTTTTGATTTCCATGGCGTCTTACTCTTGTCAGGCAATGGGTTTCAGGTTTTTTGTTGTGTTCAGTCTAGTCAAGATTTTCCGCTTTTTTCGGCACCGGGGCGTTGATCAACGTCAGACCGGTATCCGGTACGGCACGTTTCCGCCACTGCCGGAACCAGCGCAGAGCGGGTTTTTCGATACCGTAATGCAGGGCTGCCGCCAGACCAATGGCAACGGCCAGTGCCATCATCACACCAAGTTGGCCGGGTAGTCCGGCTTTGTAAGCCAGATCAATCACGCCATAACCAATGTTCTGGTGCACCAGGTACAGGGTGTATGAAATGCTGCCCAGCCAGAGCAGTCCCGGCCGGGCCAGAACGTTGAGGTAGCCGGCGACAGCCAGCCCGAAAACGCCATAACAGCCGAGCACAAAGAGGTTGAACGGTGCCTTGTAAGCGAGCAGACAGTGGCTGATGGTTAGTGTCAATAGCGCAAGATCCGCGACCGGCAAGCGGTTGTGGCGGTGCCAGCGGTAGATCAGCATGCCGCTGATAAACAGGGGCGCGTAGCGGGTAAACAACAGGTCTTTGATCAGGAATTCCAGCCCGTCGGGAATGGCCTTCCACCAGATCACCGCCGCGTAGCTGGCCAGAGTCCAGGCCCAGAGTACTGGCCGCATGCGCTGCCAGCTCCCCAGCCCGTAGAACAACAAGGCAATCCAGACGTAGAACGTGGCTTCAATCACCAGGCTCCAGTAGGCGCCATCGACATGGGGATGGCCCAGGTATTCGTGCAGCAGAGTGATGTTCAGTAGCGCCGAGCCGGGGCTCACCATGCGGTCAGCTGGCCCCATCAGTTGAACGGCAATCCAGGTCAATACAATGCCGGCCCAGAGTGCAGGCAGCAGGCGGAAGGCCCGGGCCAGTCCGAACCAGCTAGCGCTGCGGGTGCGCTCCAGGGTCATGAAGATGACAAAGCCGCTGAGGATGAAGAACAGGTGAACCCCGTAGCGCCCGAAACCGAGGGTGTCCGGCGTGCTGAAACTGTGGCCGTAGAGTTTGTCGTAGTAGGGGAGGTAGTGGAACAGCACCACACCCAGGGCCGCGATGCCTCGAAGCGCGTCCAGTGCGGGCAGTCGGTCTTGACCATTGGGCATGAAAGTTGTGCTCCTGAAAACTCAACATTTTACCGGATCGTTTATTCTAGGCAGGTTGTGACAGTAGCGGCTAGGATCTAATCATACGGTATGCTTGCTGAGATCTGACGATCCCGTCATCAAGGCGGCTGGTCCGGTATAGTACTCGCTTGGGTGGCAGACAGGGAGCAACAGGTTTATGACGGTGGAACTGGGAATTATTGAAGGATTTTACGGCCCCCTGTGGACCTGGTCCGAACGGCGCCAACTGGTCAATACCCTGCTTGCCCATGGTTACGGCTTCTATCTGTATGCCCCCAAGGCCGATCCTTACCTGCGTCGTCGCTGGCAGGAGCCGCACCCTCCGGAGCAGGCTGAGGCAATGGCGGACTTTGCCAGATTCTGCCGGCGTGAAGGTGTGCGGTTTGGTATCGGGCTGAGCCCGTTCGAAATCTTCAATAACTTCGATGAGGCGGCCCGGGAGGCCCTGGCGAAGAAACTGAAAATGCTGGATCGCCTCGGTATCCAGGAGCTGGCTATCCTGTTTGATGACATGCACCCGGACACCCCGGACCTGGCCCGCACCCAGGCTCAGATCGTGGACTGGGTAAAAGCCAACACCAGTGCCGGCAAACTTAGCGTATGCCCCACCTACTACTCCGATGACCCGGTGCTGGACCGGGTGTTCGGGCAGCGGCCGGCGGACTATCTGGAAACCCTGGGGGCGGAACTGGACCGTGAAGTGAGAATTTTCTGGACCGGGGAAGAGGTCTGTTCCCGTGAAGTTGCTCCGGGCCATCTCAAACGTGTCAGCAAGTTGCTGGGGCGCAAGCCACTGCTCTGGGATAATTACCCGGTGAATGATGGCGACCGCATGTCCCGGCATCTGCATCTGCGTGGTTTTACCGGTCGCCCTGCCGGCAATGCCGCCTACCTTTCCGGCCACGCCATCAATCCGGCACTGCAGCCGGTGCTGACCACCATCCCGGCGATCACGCTGGCGGAATGCTACCGCCAGGGGCCGGATTACCAGTATGGTCAGGCGTTTTTGCATGCTGCGCGGGAAGTGCTTGGGCTGGAGCTTGCGGGGCAGTTGCATAAGGATCTACTGACCCTGCAGGACACCGGGCTGGCACGCATCAGCGATGAGAAAAAGCAGGCATTGATGCACACCTACGACGCGTTTGATCACCCGGCGGCTCACGAGATCCTGCGCTGGCTGGCCGGAGACTATCAGGTGACCGACGAAATGGTGGCCACCCAGTAGGCACCTGTTTTCTGTTACTCCAGATAGTAATCGAAGGTGGATACCACCCGCACGGTTTTCACCGGCTGTTGTTGCTCCGACACGCCCGGTGCCTGATCCCTTGCCAGAATCTGGAACACACCCTGATTGGCCCGGCGCAGGCTGCCAAGTTTGGCCTCGGCATCCCGAGCGAACTGTTGGGCGGATTCACGGGCCGCCGTGGTGGCCTCGGCGATCATGGCCGGTTTGATATCGTTCAGGCCGTTGAACAGGTAAGTGGGGCCGCTCGGGCCGTAGTCTGAGGACAACACTACGCCGGAATCCACCAGCTCGCTGACGTTCTGTGCCGCCTGTCGGATGCGATCGATATCGGTGCTGCGCACCATCAGGGTCTGATTGATGATGTACTGTTGCTCGCTGTTATTGCCGGCGTATGGATTGGCGCGAGTGTCGGTCACGTCCAGACGTTGGAGCTCAACCGCTGACTGGTCAATGGCCTGCAGTTTCAGGAACGCCATGATGGCTTCCCGGCTGCTTCGGGCTTTGTTCTGTGCTTCGTCCAGCGTGCTACCGGTGGCAACAAAGCGGATGGGCCAGAGCGCCAGGTCTGCCTGCACTTCCCGTTCGGCCATGCCCTTGACCGTTACGTAGCGATCGGCCGTGCGCAGCCCCATCAAGCCCTGGCTCAACAGGGAAGCAGCAACAATGGCGCACAGGCCGATAATCAGGGCAGAGACAACTTTCATGGCTTACTCCTTGCGGTTCGGAAAACGTCCTGATGTCTGCGCAGGTTAACGGGAACCGGGGCTGCTGGGAAGGCGCGCCTTACGCGCCACTTTGGTCACTCGCAGCGGGTGTCTGAATGGCGGCTGAAGCGTTTCTGCATGGCGCTGCGCTGGCGTTCCGCATCCCGGTATTCCGGAGGCAGGGGCAGAATAAAGTAAAGGTAGTCACCCTTGTGACGGTTTGCTGCCACCGGCATCGCCTGTTCCGGGGGCGACCATTCAACCGGTGAGAGCACTGCAATGCTCAGCTCTGGTGCCCGTTGCTCAAGGACCGCAACGGTACCGAGCCGCTGTTCGCTGTGGAAGGTGCCGGTGGTGTGCAAAACCTGATGTCCGGGGTGTTCATTCAGTGCAGTCAGTATCCGCTCGGCCATGGTGTTGTCCCGCAACAGCTGGGCCTGATAGGTGCTCAGCAGGCGCCCGGCCAGTTCTGTCTGTTCTGCACCGTGGCTGCCGGCAATGGCGTCGACGAATTTGTCACGGTAGTCCGGGGTATCCAGGAAGGCCTGTGCGGGCAGGGCGGCGCGTTGCGCGTCTGGCAGGCGTTGAAGATAGTCCATCCCCTCACGGCCGACACAGCGCACGATATCCGCCGGGGCGTTAGCCGCGACAACCGGCAGCTGGTGTTCTCGGGCAAATTCCACCAGGGGCCGGTAGGAGGCTTTGTAGTTCTCCCAGGCGTCCGCGTCTTCGATCATTTCCGTTTCACCGGTTTGTCCGGCCAGGTAGGCGTCAAGGGCGTCCTGGTGGTTCAGGTTGAACTGCTCCATGGACAGGATCTGCCGGGGGTTGTGCCGGTACAGCGCCTGTTGAAGGCGGGCCTGTAAAAGGTGCGAGGCATGGTGGCCGTGGTATTCCCCCGTCACCACCACATCGGTGTTTGCCAGTTGCCGGGCCAGCTCTGCGACCGTGAGGATATCACCGGTGTCGGCGTCGACGATCACGGCATCGTACTGGCTGACGGGTGCAGGCCGGTTTTCTGTGCGCATGACCGTGCACCCTGTGAAGGCGAAAACGGTTACAAGCGTCAGGACAAGGCGGGTGGCGTAAGCTTTCATATCCGATTGTACGTTGCCGGAGTCAGTCGGTTTTCTGGGCGCTGCTCTCGCGCCAGTCTGGCCCGAGCCGCTCTTCCACATATTCACGAATGAACTGACGAACCTTCTGGGAGGGAGTCACGTCCTCCTGCTTGCAAAGGGCCTCGAAAACTTTCTTCTTTTCAGGGTCAATCAACAGGGTCAGCCGGGCAGTTCGGTTTTCCATGGTGTTTCTGGTTCTCAACAGGTTCAGCGAAGATGGTTACAGATGGCATGTTAATCATATTAACATTGAGTGTACAGATGATGAGCATATAATGTAACCAAATGCCTGGCCTGAGAGAGTCTGTTCATGCCCCATCGCGCCCATCTCTTTTCTCTTCGTACCGCTCACGCCGTTCGCGAGGCCTGCGTTGATGAACCCTACAGCAGCGGGCGCTTTTTCAAGGACCTGATGGCTGGCGCCACGGTTGGCATCATTGCCATTCCGCTGGCGATGGCGCTGGCGATTGCCTCCGGGGTTGCGCCGCAGTATGGCCTTTATACCGCTATCATAGCCGGTTTTCTGATTGCCCTGTTTGGCGGCAGCCGCTACAGCATTTCCGGACCAACGGCCGCTTTTGTCGTGATTCTCTATCCGATCGCCCAGAGCTATGGCCTGGGTGGCTTGCTGCTGGCTACGCTGATGTCCGGTGTGTTGCTGGTGATTATGGCGGTGATGCGCCTGGGCCGCTTTATTGAGTATATCCCCGAATCCGTCACTCTGGGATTCACCGGTGGCATTGCCGTGGTGATTGCCACCTTGCAGGTAAAAGACTTCTTCGGGCTCTCCATTGACGCTATGCCAGAGCATTACTGGGACAAGCTGGCGGTCCTGGGTCAGCAACTGCCGGCGCTGGATGGACTGAGTACGCTGGTGGCGGTGGTTACCCTGGCGGTGATGCTGCTCTGGCCAAGGCTGAGAACCCCGGTGCCGCCTCATCTGCCAGCAGTGATTGTTGGCAGTCTTCTGGCATTGTGGTTGAACGCTGGTGGCGCGGCGATTGAGACCGTGGGGTCACGCTTCAGCTACCTGCTTCCCGATGGCAGTACCGGCGCCGGCATACCGCCGTTTTTACCGGAATTCGCCTGGCCCTGGCAGCAGGCCGGGGCCGACGGACGCCCCCTCGGCCTGTCCTGGGACCTGTTCCGGGAGCTGATTCCGGCCGCCTTCGCCATCGCCATGCTGGGGGCCATCGAATCCCTGCTCTGTGCCGTGGTGCTGGATGGCATGACCGGTAAACGCCACAGTGCCAACAGCGAGCTGATGGGGCAGGGCATTGGCAATATTGTGGTGCCGTTCTTTGGCGGTATCACGGCCACCGCCGCTATTGCCCGGTCGGCCGCCAATTACCGGGCCGGCGCTGAATCGCCGGTGGCTGCGATGATTCATGCGCTGGTGGTGCTGCTGGCGCTGGTCTCCCTGGCCGGCATTCTTGCCTATCTGCCCATGCCGGCCATGGCCGCGTTGCTGGTGATGGTGGCCTGGAACATGAGTGAGGCGCCGAAAGCCGTGCACCTGCTGAGAACCGCGCCTCGCAGCGACATCCTGGTTTTCCTGACCTGCTTCGGCCTGACCGTGGCCCTGGACATGGTAATTGCCATCACCACCGGGGTGTTACTGGCCGCTGTGCTGTTCATGCGTGAAATGGCACAAATGACCAGGGTGACTGACATTACCGGCAACAAACGGGTGCAGCAGGTTGGAGTGCCGGAGGGCTGGCAGGTGTTCAAGATCAATGGTCCGCTTTTTTTCGCGGCCGCTGACCGCATCTTCGGCGAGCTGGCAGACTTGTCCCAGCAGGCTAAGGGCCTGGTGTTGTACATGGACGGAGTGACCATCCTCGACGCTGGCGGCCTGGCGGCGCTGAATAAACTGATCGCCAGTTGCCGGAAAACCGGTACCCGCCTTGTATTTGCTGACTTGCAGTTCCAGCCATTGAGAACCCTGGCCCGGGCCGGCGTAAAACCGGAGCCCGGCGTGAGCTATTTCTACCCGACTCTGGAGGCGGCGCTGGCTGAGTTGTCAGAGATGGACTGGCAGACCTAAAAAAAACAGGCAGTTGGCATAACACGCCAGTGATCAACACAAGAACGCCTGAAGGCCGCATCATGTCAGGGCTAACCTTCCGGGACTGTTTGAACTATCCTAGGCGACAGAATCAGAAACCGGCAAACCGTTTGCCGCGGGAACGACGCTATAAGGGACCGAATGCTGCCATTTCGAATTGTTGATCGGATCAAGTTCATCGTGGAGCGCCAGCTGGTCAAGGGGGCTGGCTTTCAGTTGCTGGTGGTCGGTTGCTTTATTGCGCTGATCTCGCTGATTGGCGGTCTGCTGGTGGTGCTGCCCCAGGCCGGCGAGTTTGAAAGTCCCGGGCACGCCATCTGGTGGGCGTTTTTGCGCTTGACCGATCCGGGTTACCTGGGAGATGACGTGGGCACCTGGCAACGCATTGTCTCCACCCTGCTGACGATAATGGGCTACGTGGTGTTCATGGGTACCCTGGTGGCCATTCTCACCCGTTGGCTGATTGCCAAGATGGAAGATCTGGAGCGTGGCCTCACCCCGGTGACGTTGAAGAACCATATCGTCGTGCTGGGCTGGACCGCCCAGACGCCGCCGCTGGTAGCGGAGTTATTTGGTTCGTCTGGGCGTATGGCCCGGTTTCTGGAGAAGCATGACGCCCAGAAACTGCGGCTGGTTCTTTTGGCGGAAGAGGCCAGTGTCGAGCATTTGCACGAACTGATCAGGGAGCCTGGTATTGGCCGGCGAGCCCGGGAAGTGATTCTGCGTAGCGGCTCTGCCATTCAGCCGGAAGCGTTGCATCGGGTTGCCTGTCTGGATGCGGCGGCGGTGATTGTGCCCAGCCAGGTGCACGAGGGCGGCTCGCTGATAACCTCCGATGTTGAAACCGTGAAGGCGCTGTTGTCCATCGCCGCCCAGGCCAGGCACTACAACGCCCGGCTGCCCTTTGTGGTGGCTGAAATTCAGGACATGCGTAAACTGCCCGTTATCGAGCGGGCCTACCCCGGGGCCGTGGAAGTGGTGGCCGGTGATGCCACCATCAGCAGGTTGATGGTTCAGAACGTCATCCACCCGAACCTTTCCGAGGTCTACAACGAGTTGCTGACCGCCGGTGAAGGCAACGAGATTTTCGTGCGTGGGGGAGAAACCGCTGAAGGCCTGACCTTGGCAGAGCTGGCAAGCCAGCGGCCCAATGCCATCGTTCTGGGGCTGTTGCATCCCAACCCGAACGGGGGGTGGCAGGTTAATCTTCTGGCAGATTCCAGTACGGTCATCCGTAATGAAGACCGGGTGGTACTGCTGGCACGGGATTATGAGCATACGGCGGCAGACCCCAAGGTCGGGGTATTGCCAGCCATTGGGCGTAACCGAAATCCGCTCCGGGCTCAGTCGGTCCCGGGTGTCCACAGGGTGCTGGTACTGGGCTGGAACCGCAGGGTGCCGACCATGGCGGCCGAGTTTGCCAGCTATGGCAGTCGGGTTTTTGAACTCGATCTGGTGTCGGCGATTCCGTTGGATGACCGGAATCGGGAAATGCAGCGTTACGGCGTTGACCTGTCGAAAGTAAACGGCCGCCTGCTGGAAGCCGACTACATGGTGGAAGAGGACCTTCGGCGCCTTGATCCAGCCGGATACGACACAGTGATGTTGCTCAGCAGCGATCGAGTTGGCTCCGGAGAGGAAGCCGATGCCCGTGCCATGGTGGGCTATCTCCAGTTGGAAGATGTTCTGTCGGCCGCCCCCAGGCGACCGCAGGTCATTATGGAACTGAGTGACCCGGATAACCGCCATCTGTTGTATGGCCACAAGAGCGAGATGCTGATCAGCCCGATGATTCTCAGTCATGTGTTGGCTCAGGTGGCGTTGCGGCGGGAACTGAGGGTGGTGCTGGATGAATTGTTCACGGAGGGTGGGGCAGAAATCCAGTTCCGGAAGCCTCACGACTACCCGTTGCCGGCCAGCGCGGATTTCCAGGTGTTGGAGAAGATTGTGGCGGAGCGCGGGGAAATTGCCCTGGGCGTTTATCGGGCCGAAGCGGATGAACGCGGGCGCCATTTACAACTGAATCCGCCCCGGAACCAGTACCTGGATCTGCGCGATGGCGATCAGCTGTTGGTGCTTTGTCTGGGCGCTGAGCGTTGAGCCGGCGTCTCTAGTCGACGGTCTCCAGCAGTGCCTGCATGATGTCGTCCATGACCACGAACCCGGAAATGTCGTTGTCACACAGCACCAGCAGGCGCTTGACCCTGTATTCGGTCATCAGTCTGGCCGCGTATTTCAGAGCCAGGTTCTCACCTACGCTGATCACCGGTTTGGCACACACATCGTAGACGTTCAGCAAATCGATGTCGCCGTCCTCCGAGATAACTGACTTGAGAATATTGGTATAGGTAATCAGGCCCCAGGCATCGTGCTCATTCTGGCGTTCGACCACCAGGGATTTGACATTGTGGCGCTTCATCAGGGAAAGCGCCTCGCGAATGGTGGCGAAGGGCGAAATCCTGATGATGTCGGTCACCATCACGTCTTTGACCAGTTTCATTATCTGCGCTCCGTTTACAGAGAGTCTTTCACGTGTTGTTCAAATTTCTCCACCTGGGCCATGTCGATGCCGCCCAGGTGTTCCAGTGGTACGGTAAAGATCATACCCTGGGAATCTTTGCCATCCGGCATGATGACTTTCTGGATGGCTTTCAGCACATCAAGCGACAGCCCCTTCTCCAGGACCATCAGCAGCACGCTCTGGCTGCCGTCGTAGGTCAGGCCGAAGAACGTTTTTTTCGCGGTATTGCTGATGCCCCGGCCGGACATCACAGTGATTCCTCCGGCACCGCAATCCCGGGCAGCATCAATACACTCCTGCTCCAGGTCTTCAGGAACGATGGCCACCAGTGCCGAGAATTTCATGGTGTCTCCTTACGTGGTTCTGCAAGATACTGGGATGCGATGGCGTAGGCCATCACCGTTACGATAGGAAAGATTGAAGCAAAGGCAATCAGCCCGAAGCCGTCGATGAGAATGCTGCGTCCGTCGATACTGCTGGCCAGGCCAATGCCCAGGGCGGTAACCAGAGGGACGGTTACTTCCGACGTGGTGACCCCACCCAGATCATAGGCCAGCGCGATGATGTAGCGGGGCGCAATCAGGGTCAGGCCGACGACCAGAATATAGCCGCCCATGATGTAGTAGTGAATGGAGTCGCCGGTGATGATCCGGTGAACGCCGATAGTGATGCCGACGGCTACCCCGACCGCCACCAGTATGCGAATGACATTGCCGTTCAGGGTTCCCCCGGCGGCTTCTTCCGCCTGTCTGCCGATGGCGATCAGCGCCGGTTCCGCCATGGTCGTGGCAAAGCCGATCATCAGTGCAAAGAGGTATACGTAAAGATAGTTGTCTCTGGCCGTCAGTTGTTCGGCCATGCTGGTACCAATCGGAAACAACCCCATCTTGAGACCGATCACAAAGGCATAAAGCCCCAGAATCACCAAGGTAAAACCAAAGATGACCTTGCGTGGATTGGGAAGTTTGCGGCGCAGTACCAGATACTGAAAGAAGAGCACCGTAATGATGATGGGCAGAACATCCCGAATCATGGTGACCAGGTCCAGCAGTGCGCCGACCACGCCGGAAGGCTTGGTTTCTCCGACATCTGGTGAGAGCGGGACACCCTCGGCTTCGGCAGAACCTGAGTACACCAACATGCCGTAAACCTGCACGGTAACCATCGGTACCATCACCGCCAGTGCGACCAGTCCGAAACCGTCAATCAGCGGGTTCCGGCCTCGGATCGACGCAGCCAGACCTATGCCCAACGCGGCAATCAGCGGCACGGTCACAACATTGGTGGTGACACCGCCGGAATCGTAGGCCAGACCGACGATTTCTTCGGGTGCAAACCAGGTGACGATCACCACGATGATGTAGCCGACAATCATGAACCAGTGTATCGGGTAGCCGAAAATGGTCCGGAAAACGCCGAGGGCCACCACGCAACCCACGGATAGTGCTACCAGTACCCGGAGTGTCAGGCTGTCGATTCGCCCCCCGCTGATGGTTTGTGCCTGCTCGGCCACGGCAATCAGGGCTGGCTCGGCAATTACCGCAGAGAAGCCCATGGCAAAGCCGAAGGCCAGGAGAATGACCAGGGAACCGCGCCGGGCAAACTGATTCGACAGGCTCTTTCCGAGCGGGAAGATGCTAAGCTCGAGCCCTTGCAGAAACAGGGCAACACCGATGGCAACCACAAACAGGCCGGCAACCATGCTGAACAGGTTCTCTGGCACCTGCTGGAGAATGGCGATCTGAAAGAACGCCACCACGATCACAATGGGAAGCAGGTTCTTCAGTGCGTGCAGGAGTGAATGATTGAAGGCGCGGACGTAGAACACAGAATGCCCCTGTAGCCCGTGGGTGAGGGAGGTTGGTGATCTGGGTCAAGTGCCTGAATCATAGCACGCTGTAGTCTGTCCGAAATGACCCGCCTCAATAATAGGCCTTCAGCCTGTCAACAGGGATCCTGTGTATTCATTTAAAAAATGCCGAAAATACACCATATAAATTTCAATTATAAATTCGAAAGCACTAAAGTTACGCCCAACGTCACCACCAGCCCGGTTCACCTGGCCGGTGGCTGGCTCCGGAAGCTGCCGGCAGCAGCGTTCCGAACCTTTTGAACACAAACGTAGAAAGGATAGAGATCATGCCTTACGCACAAGACGTCGACCAAATCGCTTCCATTCTGAAGCAGAACCCGACCTGGAACGCCATCAACCCGAAGCACGCGGCCCGCATGCGCGCCCAGAACAAGTTCAAGACTGGTCTGGACATCGCCAAGTACACCGCCAAGATCATGCGTGAAGACATGGCTGCTTACGATGCCGATTCTTCCAAGTACACTCAGTCTCTGGGTTGCTGGCACGGTTTCATCGGCCAGCAGAAGATGATCTCCATCAAGAAGCACTTCGGTACCACCAAGCGTCGTTACCTGTACCTGTCTGGCTGGATGGTTGCCGCCCTGCGTTCCGAGTTCGGCCCGCTGCCTGACCAGTCCATGCACGAGAAGACTGCGGTTTCTGGCCTGATCGAAGAGCTGTACACCTTCCTGCGTCAGGCCGATGCCTGGGAACTGAACCACCTGTTCCGCGCTCTGGATGAGGCCGAGAAAGCTGGTGACACCGCTAAGGCCAAGGAAATCGAGCAGCAGATCGACAACCACGAAACCCACGTTGTGCCCATCATTGCGGACATCGACGCTGGTTTCGGTAACGCCGAAGCCACCTACCTGCTGGCCAAGCAGATGATCGAAGCCGGTGCTTGCTGTATCCAGATCGAAAACCAGGTTTCTGACGAGAAGCAGTGTGGTCACCAGGACGGTAAAGTAACCGTTCCGCACGCTGACTTCCTGTCCAAGATCAACGCGGTTCGCCTGGCGTTCCTGGAACTGGGTGTGGATGACGGTGTGATCGTTGCCCGTACTGACTCCCTGGGTGCTGGCCTGACCAAGCAGATCGCGGTAACCAACGAGCCGGGTGACCTGGGCGACCAGTACAACAGCTTCCTGGACGGCGAGTACATCGACGACGCTTCCCAGATCGAGAACGGCGACGTTGTGATCAAGTCCAACGGCAAGCTGCTGAAGCCGAAGCGTCTGGCCTCTGGCCTGTTCTGCTTCAAGCCGGGTTCTGGCGAAGACCGTGTTGTTCTGGACTGCATCACCAGCCTGCAGAACGGCGCTGACATGCTGTGGATCGAAACCGAGAAGCCGCACGTTGGCCAGATCGCTGGCATGGTTAACCGCATCAAGGAAGTGGTGCCCGACGCCAAGCTGGTTTACAACAACAGCCCGTCCTTCAACTGGACTCTGAACTTCCGTCAGCAGGTATTCGACGCATGGAAGGAAGAAGGCAAGGACGTTTCTGCCTACGACCGCGCCAATCTGATGAGCGCCGAGTACGACAACACCGAGCTGGGTCAGCTGGCCGACGAGTGGTGCCGTAACTTCCAGCGTGATGCGTCCCGTGAAGCCGGTGTATTCCACCACCTGATCACTCTGCCGACGTACCACACTGCGGCTCTGTCTACCGACAACCTGGCCAAAGGCTACTTCGGTGACGAAGGCATGCTGGCTTACGTTGCTGGCGTACAGCGTCAGGAAATCCGTCAGGGTATCGCTACTGTGAAGCACCAGGACATGGCCGGTTCCAACATCGGTGATGACCACAAAGAGTTCTTCGCTGGTGAAGCGGCTCTGAAGGCCGGTGGTAAAGACAACACCATGAACCAGTTCGGTTAATCGACCGGTTCAGATTGTCCGGCAGGCACCCGCAGGTGCCTGCCAGCTACCAGAAACCCCGCATGGCTCGCGCCCTGCGGGGTTTTGTTTTTTAACACTGGCGGATTTTTCCAGGTTGCTGATATTGGGGGACAAAAGCGAAATGGCTGATATGTAGCCACCGTTTGCTGTTTCACCAGCGCAACAGTTCGTCAATTCACGGTTGTTTTCTGGCGCCTTTGAAATTCAAATTTCCCAATAGTTTTCAATGTCCTGAGCAATTTTCTTGGCTTCTGGCACGGGAATCGCTCTTGTCTCCGGGCGGGTCTGGACCTTGGCTTACCCGAATGCTGGCGGGTTGGGTTGGACCCCTTTAAGCCAATACCATCAAAAGGACATGACATCATGAATACCAAGAAAAATCTGCTAGCCGCTGCCATCGCCATGAGCATGGGTATTTCCGGATTTGCACTGGCTGACCAGGGTGGGGACGGTGACCCCAACAACAATGCCAATGACAATTCCGCTGCCAATACCAACTATTCCGGTAACGCGGATTCTGGCAACGACAACTCCACCAACAACTCCGATAACTCGGACAGCTCCGATAACTCCAACAATTCAGACAACAGCACCGATGTGGCGGACTCTTTCAAGATCGCCGACAGCGGAAACAACATGTCTGATAACTCGAATAATTCGGACAACTCCAATAACTCCGATAATTCGAACAACTCGGATAATTCCGATAATTCGGACAGCAGCACCAACGTGAACGACGCCTTCAAGATTGCCGACAGCGGCAATACCGATGCGTCTGACAACTCCGATAATTCGGATAACTCGGATAATTCCGACAGTTCGGATAACAGCACCAGTGTCAACGACGCCTTCAAGATTGCCGACAGTGGCAATACTGATGCATCAGACAACTCCGATAACTCGGATAACTCTGACAACAGCACCAGTGTCAACGACTCCTTCAAGGTTGCTGATAGTGGCAATGACATGTCCGACAACTCGGATAACTCCGATAATTCGGACAACTCAGATAACTCTGACAACTCCGATAACAGCACCAACGTGAACGATGCCTTCAAGATTGCCGACAGCGGCAACACCGATGCATCGGACAACTCGGATAATTCCGACAATTCGGACAACTCAGATAACTCTGACAACTCCGATAATTCCGACAACAGCACCAACGTAAACGATTCGTTCAAGATCGCGGACAGTGGCAACAGTGACAGTTCTGATAACTCCACCAATGCCACCGATTCCTACAACAGTGACAGCAGTGACAACTCAGACAACAGCACCACCACGCTGAACCTGTCGTTGGAAGTGTTCATGAACGATGCAGAGCTTAATGGCTCGGTCTCTGGCACCAATGTCACCTATGGCAGCGCCAACGGTGAAGGTTCCTACGTGGATACCCGCACTGGTAACGAGATCAGTGGTGGCTCCGCTAACTTCACCGGGGTCGGGGCATTTGCCCAGAATGCCGGCGTTGGCAGCGTAACCCAGGCCAATGTAAGCGTAATGTCCAACCTGAGTACCGGTGGTGGCAGCAACTGAGACAGGTCGGGCTGCCCGGTCAGGGCAGCCCGGTTTAGTCGGGAGATGTGTCATGGCCAGATTCATCAACAGGATGCTGATGGCTGCGCTGGTGTCTGTGGCGTCTGCAAGCTGGGCCGGGGATTGGCCTGATGCGGAGCCAATGAGTGCTGATCAGTTGGAGGCTGCCAGCGGGCGACAGGGAATTCCGCTCCAGTGGCAACTCAATGAGTCAGAACAGAACGCTCTGGTCTCTGGCAATGTGTTGTCTGGCCCGGTCAAGACGGGAGACAACCGTATCAGTGATCAGGCTTTCGGCAACATGAGCGGCATTGCCACCGTCATCCAGAACACCGGCAACCAGGTGGTCATTCAGGACAGCACGCAAATCAATATTCTCATCAACCATTGAGGAGGGGCGGCCGCCATGGCTACCAATCGCATCGGGAACCGTCAGGGACGCAGCCGTCAGGCGCTGTCGGCAACTCCCGTAGCACCCAGGTGTGGCGGCCTTTCCCACTGGCCGCTTTTCAGGTGTTGTCTGGCCGGTGTGCTGGCCGGAATGTTGTCAACAGCCGGTCACGCCGGCACCGTGCTGGTTCCCGGGCCTGCCGGGGATGTTCCGGTGTCTGTCACCAGTTTTCAGAATCAGCGATTTTCGGCCGTGTTCCAGCAGGAATACGATTTCAGCTGTGGCTCGGCGGCACTGGCATCGCTGTTGTCTTTTCACTACGGTGATGAGGTCAGTGAGCAGGAAGTGTTTGAAGGCATGTGGACTCTGGCGGATCAGGACAAAGTCCGTCAGCAGGGCTTTTCCATGCTGGATATGAAACGTTATCTGGAGTCAGAGGGTTATCTGGCGGACGGATTTCGCATGCCGCTGGCCGGTCTCAGGGACCAGGTTCGCGTGCCGGTGATTGCCCTGGTAACGCTGGGTGGCTACCGGCATTTTGTGGTGGTCAAGGGCATCAGTGATCAGGAAGTGCTGGTGGGCGATCCGGCCCGGGGGCTTAAAGCCTACAGTTGGGCAGAATTCCACGAGCATTGGGATGGCTCCGCCTTCGTGATACGCAGCCATCTCGATATGGGGCGAGCCAGTTTTCTGGACCGGGACGACTGGCCGGGTCTGGCCCGGGCGCCTCTGTTCAAGGGCCTCGGCTCGCCGGCACTGGGCCATACGCTGCCATACTGGCCCAGCACACAGGAGTGGTAAGGCCATGGTTAAACGATACGCTTTTCTGATCTCCCTGAGTCTGCTAGCCGGGCCGGTTCACGCTGATCTGCGGTTACCGGTCACCAGTCTGGCGGATGCCGAGCTGGATCAGCTCCGGGGCGGCTTTGTGATGAACAATCTGGAGATCTCCATCGGCCTTGAGCAGGTACTGGCCGTGAACGGTCAGACCCTGGTGGTGAACCGCCTGACCATTCCGAATCTGAATGATCCCATGGCCGCAGACAGACTCAGTACCCAGTTGGCATCCATTCAGGGAGCCTGGGAGAGCGGAGCAGGGCAACTGGCGCTTGATACCGCAGTGGCCGGCTCGGGCGGCTGGATGACGGTCATCCAGAACAGCCTGAACGGAACCACCATCCAGAACATCCGGCAACTGAATATTGAACTGAACAACCTCGGTGGCGCCTATCGGTTGCCTCGGGATTTCAGTCTGCCCATGTTGCCGTGATCAGCCTCAGAGATTGATCGGCAGCTTGAGGGTGATCTCGCTGTTTGGAGCATTGTCGGTGACTCCCACCGCCACGGTGAGGCTCATGGTGGTTGAGGGCGATAGCCGGTGCGACAGCCCAAAGGACAAGGACCCCACCTGAATTCGGTCGAAGTTGGACGAGAACAGGTCGTTGCCATGTTCAAAGGTGGTTTTGCGAATGACCGAATGATCGTAGCCCAGGCTGAACGAAGTGCGTTCGTTAAATGCAAAGCCCATTCCGAAGCCGAATCGCACCACGTCACCGGGGTCGACGGTGCCGCCGTTTTCAAAGCCCTGCTCTTCCTTGATGGTCCAGGCGTAGCTCAGGTTTCCGAACAGAACTGCCGGGTCGCTCGGGTAGATAAAGGAAAGTCCCGGTTCCACCGCCCAGAAGCCTGAACCGGTGGGGCGGTTGGCCAGCTCTACCCCGATGGGGTTGCCGCTGCTGTCGGTAATGATTCGCTGGTCGACATCGTAGGGGCCTTCGCCGGTGGGCGCCCGGGCCCGGAAAGTACCGATCAGATAAGGCCAGCCATCGAGGCCATCGTTGAGCTGGTAACGTATCGATAACTCGGCATCACCGATGCCATCACCGGACGATTCCCGGACGGTATCGACTGGCGTTCCCTGAAACACTTCCCGTTCCCGAAGGTCTTCCCGAATGCTCAGGTAGGGCACCCGCAGGCTGCCTTCCAGCCGGCTGGTGAAGCCGTATTTCAGGGACAGCGCGCTGACAAAGATATCGCGCTGGATCTCGGAGATATTGATCAAACCCACCAACAGGGCCGGAATGACTGTGTACCCCTCAACCGCCACGCGGGTGGCGTTACTGTGGGCATGGGAAAACGATGGCTCGATGGTAAATCGCCCGGGCCGGGTGACGATACCCCGGTCTGCGGTAATGGAGGCAATGGTAGTTGCGCTGTCCTGGGCCGCAGCTTCCCGCTGCTCGGCGGTGCCGGTGGTGCGTTCATCCGGGGCAGGGGGGGCGGCCAGGGCGAGCGGGGTGAGGCATAGGCTGAAGCTGAACAGGGCCAGACGTTTCATGACAGATCTCCATGATCGCGTTTCTTGGAAAGGCCGTGGTTCGATGGTGGTTGCAGCTGGTGTTTTTCCAGCAGTCGGTAAAACGAGACTCGGGAAATATTCAGAAGCCTCGCGGCCGCCGAGACGTTGTGATGCGTCAGGGCGAGGCTGGTCGCGATGGCCTCCTGGTCCGCCCGGGCTCTGTATGCCTCCAGGCTGAACTGATCGATGTGTGTGGGTAATTTGACCGGGGGCAAGCCCAGGTCTTCGGGCTGGATGCTTAATTGCCGGGCAAGCAGGACGGCTTGCCGAAGCCGGTTCTGCAGTTCCCGCAGATTACCCGGCCAGGAATGTGCGGCCATGGCCAGCAAGGTGGCGTTGCCAAGCCGGTAGTGTTCTCCCTCCGATGTGCCCAGGGCCCGTTGGGCCAGATATGGCAGGTCTTCCAGACGGTCTCTGAGCGGTGGCAGGGTTACCGTGAGGTTGCCAAGCCGATAGAACACGTCGCTTCTGAAGCTGCCCTCTGCGACTTTCTGGTCCAGTTGGGTATTACAGGTGGCGATCACCCGCACATCGACTTGCACGGCATGATTCGAGCCCACGGGTTCGATTGTGCCTTCCTCCAGGAAGCGCAGGATGGCAGATTGCTGCATAAGGCCAAGCTCATCGGCACCCAATAGCACCAGGGAGCCGCCGTTGGCGGCTTCGATACGGCCTTTTCTGGATTTCAGTGCGTGCGTGAAGGCACCGCGCTCATGGCCGAACAGTTCGCTCTGGGTCAGGGGCTCGGGTAGCGCGGCGCAGTTGATGACCGCTATGGGGCCATGGTGGCGCGGCGAGTGTTCATGGATAAACCGGGCTGCTGCCTCCTTGCCGGTGCCGTTTTCCCCGTAGACGATGACGGGTTCCTGAGTTGCGGCAAAGCGTCGCAACAGGCTGCGGGCCTGACGAATAGCCGGTGACGGACCATCCAGTACATAGTCCTGGTAACTGAGCAGTTCCGGGCCAGTCAGGTTCGCGCTCAGGGCGTGCATGCCCCACATATGGCCAAGGCTATTGATCAGTCGTTGATGATCCAGTGGAAGAGTGTGGTAATCCTGGCAGTAGTCGCGGATCAGGCGGCACACCATCGCGTTGTTCAGTTGCTGTCGCCCGACCACCGCCAACCAGGTGGTTACCGGTAGCATTTCCAGCCAGCCTTTGGTGTTTTCCAGGGTGGGTGGGCCCTGGTCGGCGAGAACACAGACCCCAACGGGTTTGCCCAGGTAGTCGGGCATTGGGAGCACGGGGGCATGCTGACTATTGATGACCGTCATCTGCCAGCCAGGAAGGTTGGGCAGCTGTGTGTTTTCAGCATCAGGGGCCGCCGACAACCAGACAAGCGGTCGTTTCTGTTCCATAGCTTTGCTCCGGCAAAGGGACTGAACAACCGACAACGCTGTATTCGAAAACGAGAGGGGACTGCTGCGGGAACTGCTATAGTCGACCACGACCCTGTGACCTGCCTGGGCTTCCATGCAGGTAATGTCTCAGCTGATCGATAGCAGGTTTTGCACCAGAATCGGGTAATCCCGTTAATACAGATGCTTGCTAATGGTTCCCGAGCTGGCGCGGGCTCGATCTGTAAAACTTATTGACGGTTATGGAGGAAGTCGAGGGGCATGGTAGCGGATCAATGGATTGTATTTGCCGTTCTGCTTGTCACCCTGGCAGCGTTTATCTGGAACCGGTTGCGGTTTGATGTTGTCGCCATGCTGGCGCTGCTGGCGGTTGCCATTGCGGGACTGGTGCCGGTTGACAGTGTATTCGCCGGTTTCGGGCACCCGGCCGTGATTACGGTGGCGGCGGTGCTGGTTATCAGCCAGGGGCTGGTTAACGGTGGTGTGGTAGACGAGGTGGCGCGGCTGCTGGCCCGGGTGGGGAACAATGCCGTGATTCAGGTGCTGACCCTGACCCTCGTGGTGGCCGTGTGTTCGGCATTTATCAACAATGTGGGGGCACTGGCGCTTCTGATGCCGGTCGCCATCTGGATGTCCCGGGAAGCCGGGCGTTCGCCTTCACTGCTGCTCATGCCTCTGGCGTTCGGGTCGCTGCTGGGCGGCACCATTACGCTGATCGGTACCCCGCCCAACATCATCATTGCCAGCTATCGAGAGGCGGGCACCTTCGGGCTATTTGACTTTGCGCCGGTGGGGCTGGCCATTAGCCTGGCGGGTATCGTCTTTATCGGATTGATCGGCTGGCGTCTGACACCGAAACGGGAGGACCCGGCCGCCGGCGAGAAACTGTTCAGCGTGGGCGATTACCTGACGGAGCTGAAACTGACCGAAGGTTCTGACTATGCCGGTAGCACCCTGCACAACCTGCTGACGGCCGGAGACAGCCAGAACAATCTGGTGGTCTTGTCGTTGATCCGCGATGACAAAACAACGCCGGCGCCCTCAACCTTTACCATTCTGCGTGAAAACGATGTCCTGCTGGTGGAAGCCGATACCGAGAGTCTGGGCGAGTTTCTGGAGATCACCGGTCTGACGTTGGCTTCGGGCGCGCCGAACGAGGAAGAAAAGGATGGCACCGGAGGCAAAGGGCGTCGGCAACAGGCGGAGGATGAGCTGGTTGCCGGCGATGCCCGCTTGATCGAGGCGGTTGTGACGCCCGGTTCACAGCTGGTCGGCCGTACCGCAAACCGTCTGAATCTTCGGGAGCGCTACAGTGTCAACGTCGTGGCCGTCGCCCGGCAGGGCCACCGTCTCAAACAGCGGCTGGCGGATATCCGTTTTCGTTCCGGTGATATCCTGCTGGTGCAGGGCTTCGAGGAGACGCTTCCGGCTAATCTGAGGACGCTGGGCTGTCTGCCGCTGGCTGAACGGGGGCTGGCGTTTGGCCGGGAGAAACGCCTCGGACTGGCCGGTGGGCTGTTTGCCGTTGCCATCCTCGTTATTATCGCCGGCTGGGTGACGCCTCCCGTTGCGCTGGTGGCGTGTGCGGTCGCCATGGTGCTGGCCGGACTGCTGGAAGCCAGTGATGCCTACAAGGCCATCGACTGGTCGGTGGTGGTATTGCTGGCGGCGATGATTCCGGTGGGGCAGGCCCTGGAGACCACCGGCGGCGCCGATCTTATCGCCCGTCAGATTCTGGCCATCGGTGAGGGACAGGCGCCCTGGCTGGTGCTGTCGATTATTCTGATTGGCACCATGTTGTTATCCAATGTGGTGAACAATGCCGCGGCGGCCATTCTGGTCGCACCCATTGCCCTGGGTGTTGCTGGTCAGTTGGGGCTGTCGTCGGACGCAACGCTGATGGCCGTCGCCATTGGCGCATCCTGCGCGTTTCTGACCCCGATAGGGCATCAATCCAATGCTCTGGTCATAGAACCCGCGGGTTACCGGTTCGGCGATTATTGGCGCCTGGGGTTGCCACTGTCTGTGGTGGTCACCGCCACGGCGGTGCCGGTTATTCTCTGGGTATGGGGCTGACTGGAGCTCAGGCTTCCGGCTCACCCAGCAGACCACTGAAAACGGTTTCCACCAGTATCGGTGCAACCTCGGCCAGCGGAAGGCGCTCAGGTTTGGCCAGCCAGTCGAAAAACAGTCCCAGCATCTGGGTATGCACCAGATAGCCCGCCAGTTCCGGGCTCAGGCCCGGACGCAGTTTTTTCGCGTTTTCAGGACTGCGGAAAATGTCGGTCACAAAGGCAATTCCCTCTTCCGCGAGCTCCCGGTGTTTGTTCAGCGCCTGATCAGATTCGTTGCGGTGGAAGAGGATGTAGTACACCCGGAAGTACTGTTCGTCTTCGGCCAGCTTGCTGAGAGCGATAACGCAGAGATGCTTCAGGTTGGTCAGGCTGTCCTGGCTGATGGCCGCTTCATCGAGCATTTCGCCGAGCGGCGCGCGAACCCGCTCCAGCATGGCATCCAAGATGTCCTGCTTGTTGCGGAAGTGCCAGTAGACCGCGCCCCGGGTTACACCGGCGGTACGGGCAATTTCTTCCAGCGATGCCCGGGCAACGCCTTTCTCCATGAACATGCTCTCGGCGGCATCGAGCAGGGATTCGCGGGTGGCTTCCGCCTCGGCTTTTGTCTTTCTCGCCATGATGAAGTCTTCCGGTGGTGTGTTGCGCCGGCTTTGTCCCGGCCCGTCAGGGTATGAACCGCTTGCGGGAACTACGTAAGTATACCTGAAGACAGTTTACATACATACACGGATGAATGTATCTTGCCTGATCTTACCGATTGCCACTCCGGGCTGGCTGGCCCGGACACATTTACATAATTGATGACACGATCTGTTTCGGTGTTCAGGAGAGCGCGCCATGCCCGTTGAAATGTCTCATCGCCCTAACGCCCGCAAGGGGCTGCTTTTTGCTGGTTTGTCGACACTGCTGATGCTAACGGGGTGCAGCGGTCAGGATGGTGAAGGCCAGCAGGCCGGCGCGGGCGGGATGCCTCCGGCGGCGGTTGTGGTGCAACAGGCGACGCTGGCCGATGTCACGGTGAGGCAGGATTACGCCGGCCGTGCCCGGGGTGCCCGGGAGGTGGAAGTCCGGGCTCGCATCAGCGGCATTCTGGAACAGCGGCTATACGAAGAAGGCCAGATGGTGCGGGAAGGTGATGCCTTGTTCCGCATAGATCGCAAGCCCGCAGCGGCGGCACTGCAGCGAGCCCGGGCCCAGCGCCAGGTTGCCGAAGCGGATGTTCAGCAAGCGGAGCGGGAATGGAACCGTATTTCCTCCTTGTTTGAGCGTAACGCCGTCAGTGAACGGGATCGGGATTCAGCCCAGTCTGCACTGGAACTGGCCCGGGCCAACCTGGCGGTGGCCAATGCCGGCGTGGCCCAGGCTGAACTGGATCTCGGCTACACCGATGTCACGGCGCCAATCAGCGGCGTGACCAGTCTGGAGGATTTTCCGGAGGGTAGCCTGATCGATACCGGCACCCTGCTGACCACTATTGTTCAGCTCGATCCCGTTCACGTTCGCTTTGCGCTGCCGGAAAACGACGCCAACATTCGCCGTGCTGCCCGTGAGGGCATGGTAAGAACAGATCAGGAACAGAATGTCTCGGCGCGCCTGGTTCTGGCGGACGGCAGCGAATACGACCTGGATGGACGCATCGACTTTACCGCTTCAACCCTCGACCCCCGCACCGGCACGGTGTCCGCCCGAGCTGTGTTCCCGAATCCGGAGCAAGTGATTGTACCGGGACAGTTTGTCCGGGTGCGGGTGGAACTGCAGAGTTTTGACGATGTGATAACGGTGCCTGAGAGGGCGGTAACCCAGGGGCAGAATGGCCCTGTGGTCTATGTGGTTGATGACGACAGCAAAGCCCGGGTCCGGGAGGTGGAGCTTGGGCCGGTGAGTGATGGCCGGCAGATCCTCCTGAGCGGCCTGGATGAGGGTGATCGTTATATTGTCAGTGGCCTGGTGAACCTCCGTGATGGCGCCGCCGTTAACGTCACCAATCCGGATAGCCCGGAGGAGGCCAACTGATGCTGAGAACATTCATCGACCGGCCGATTTTCGCCTCGGTTATCTCGATCATCATTACCCTCGGTGGTGCGCTGGCCCTGCTGGGTTTGCCGGTAGAACAGTACCCCAACGTGGTGCCGCCTCAGGTGGTGGTGGACGGCCGCTTCCCGGGAGCCAGTGCAGATGTGATTTCCGATTCGGTGGTGGCACCGCTTGAGCAGGAAATCAACGGCGTGGACGACATGATCTACATGGAGTCCAGTGCGACCGACTCCGGCAGCTTTCGAGTGACGGTGTCGTTTGAAATCGGCACCGATCCGGACCAGGCTACGATCAACGTCAACAACCGTGTGCAGCAGGCTTTGGCCCGGTTGCCCCAGACCGTCCGGGACCAGGGTCTGAAGGTGGAATCCCGTTCCACCTCAATCCTGCAGGTGATTACCCTGTCCTCACCGGACAACTCCATGGACGTGGTGGAGATTTCCAACTACGCGCTGCTGAACGTGCTGGATGAGCTGGTACGCCTGCCCGGCATCGGGGACGCCTCGCTGTTTGGCGCCCAGGATTACTCCATGCGTATCTGGCTGCGCCCGGACAAACTGGCGCAGTTTGAGCTGACACCGGCGGATGTGGCTGGCGCCCTGCGGGCCCAGAATGCCCAGTTTGCCGCTGGCCGGATAGGGGCAGAGCCGGCGCCGGAAGGCCAGGCGTTCACCTTCAGCGTGTCCGCTCCGGGCCGGCTCACCAGCCCGGAAGAATTTGGCGAAGTGATTCTTCGCAGTGATGATCAGGGCGCGTCGTTGCGCCTGAAAGATGTGGCACGGATAGAGCTGGGCGCCCAGAACTATGATTTCGCCGCCATCTACAACGGCGGAGCCACGGTGCCGATGGGTGTGTATCTGCAGCCGGGCGCCAATGCGCTGGATGCTGCGGAAGCGGTGAACGAAGCCATGAAGGAAATTGCCGACCGTTTCCCGGAAGGCCTCGAATACAATGTACCCTACGACACCACCCGCTTCATTGATATCTCCATTCAGGAGGTGATCTCGACTTTCATCGTTGCGGTTCTGCTGGTGGTTGTGGTGACTTTCCTGTTCCTGCAGCATTTCAATGCCACGCTGATTCCATTGATCGCGATTCCGGTATCCCTGGTGGGCACGTTTGCCGGCATGCAGGCCATGGGGTTCTCGGTCAACCTGCTGACCCTGTTTGGCTTGATACTGGCCATCGGTGTGGTGGTGGATAACGCCATCATCATCATGGAGAACGCAGAACGGCTGATCAAGGAAGAGGGCATGTCGCCCTACAATGCCGCCGTGACCACGGTCAGCCAGGTATCCGGAGCCGTGGTGGCGTCCACCCTGGTGCTGGTGGCGGTGTTTGCACCGGTTGCGTTCCTGGGTGGGCTCAGTGGTGAACTCTATCGGCAGTTTGCTATCACCATTGCCGTATCTGTGGTGATCTCCGGTGTCGTCGCCCTGACGCTGACGCCTGCCATGTGCGCCCTGTTGCTCGGCCATGAAGGCAAACAGCTCACCGTATTCCGCTGGTTCGATGCCGGTTTCGACAAGCTCACCAACGGTTTTTCGGCGGTTGTGGACTGGCTACTGCGCCACGCCGTGATCGGCGTACTGCTGTTCGCAGCCATGATCGGTGGCACCGTTTTCCTGCTCAACAAGATGCCGTCCGGGCTGGTCCCCCAGGAGGACCAGGGCTTTGTGCTGACGGCTTATTCATTGCCGGCCACCTCATCTCTCAGCCGCACCGAAGCCACCCGGGACGAGCTGGCGCAGAACATGCTGCAGCTGCCTGAGGTGAAAGATGTCGTCGCCTTTGCCGGTTTTGACATTATTTCCAGTGCCTTGCGCACCAACAGCGGTGTCGCGTTCGTAACGCTGGAGGACTGGGCTGAGCGGGAAGACGAAGGCCAGGGCGCGGCCGATATTGCCAACAAGATTATGGGTATCGGGTTTGGTATGCCCGAAGCCTTTGTCATTGCCTTTACCCCGCCGCCGATCCAGGGGCTGTCGACCACCGGCGGTGTGGAAGGTTACATCCAGGCCCGTGGTGGCCGCACACCAGCCGAGATCAAGGCGATGGCGGACCGGTTCACTCAGGCTGCCAACCAGCGCCCGGAACTGACCAACGTCCGGGTGACCCTGGATACCGGCATTCCCCGCTATCAGGCGATTGTTGACCGGGAAAAAGCCCAGGCGGCAGGTGTGCCGGTTGATCAGATATTCACCACCATGCAGAGCACGTTTGGCGGCCTGTATGTGAACGACTTTACCCTGCAGGGGCGGAACTGGCAGGTGACACTGCAGTCTGAAGGCGAATTCCGAAGCCACCCGGATGACCTGCGCAAGGTGTTTGTGCGTTCCTCCTATGGGGAGATGATTCCCCTGAGCTCACTCGTGGAGCTGGAGCGGGTGAGCGGACCGGACATCCTGAACCGCTTTAACGTCTACCCCGCGGCCAAACTGCTTGCGGACCCGACGCCGGGCCACACCACGGGCGAAGCCCTGACCGCGCTGCAGGAAGTCGCCAATCAGCAGTTTGACCGAAACACGTTGCTGGGCTGGACCGGTGAAGCCTATCAGCTGCAGGACTCTGCGGACTCCGGCACCCTCGCCTTTGGCATGGGGCTGCTGCTGGTGTTTCTGATCCTCGCCGCCCAATACGAGCGCTGGGGTCTGCCGGTGGCAGTGGCTACCGCGGTGCCCTTCGGGGTATTCGGGGCGGCACTGGCCTCGCTGTTGCGTGGCTTCCCCAACGACATCTACTTCCAGGTAGGGTTGCTGGTGCTGATTGGCCTGGCGGCGAAAAACGCGATTCTGATCGTTGAGTTCGCCGCCCAGAACCGGCAAACGGGCATGAGTTCGTTCGAGGCCGCCAGCACCGCAGCCCGTCAGCGCTTCCGGGCGATCATGATGACCGCGCTGACGTTCATCGTGGGTTCCCTGCCGCTGGCATTCAGTACCGGCGCGGGTGCCGTGAGCCGGCAGGAAATCGGTACCGTGGTGGTTGGCGGCATGCTGGTGGCCAGTACCCTGGCCCTGTTCTTCGTGCCCTTGTTCTACAAGCTGATCGAAGACCTGGCGGACTGGCGGCGCAAACGCAAAGCCGCCTGATCGCAGTTTTTGCGCCCTGCTTGCCAACTGCGAGTGAGCTGAATCGGGGCAGGCTATCGTCGTCATAAAGAGATAACCGTCGTCGGTGACTACCGGCGGCGGTTTTTTGTTTGATACTCTCGTCTATCTAAGACGTATGAAGAGCAAGTTCCGAGAGGCTTTCCAAAAATTTGTGGAGCCATGGATGGCGGAACATAAGCGACACATGGATGTGCCGGCAGGAGCGCTTTTTGGAAAGCCTCTCGGAACTTGCTCCTGCACCGAGGTTTCAGGCTGAGAGAGATAAGGTCTAACCATGAACAAAAAAGAGCTTCTGGATGAACTGGAACAGGCTCGCGTCCGCACCGAGAGCCTGATTGTGTCGTTACCGGAAGACAAGCTCGAGGTCCCGTATCATCCGGGTGTGAATCCGCCACTCTGGGAAATGGGCCACTCAGCGTTTTTCTACGAGGTCTTTGTCTTCAACCTGTTGGACGGAACACCGAGCTACGATCCCTCCATGGATGACCTTTGGGATTCATTCCATGTCGATCACAAGGATCGCTGGCGCCGTGATCTGTTTCCCGGCCGGGAGGCCACGCTTCAGTATTTCAATACCATCTACGACCGGGTCGCGGAGCGGATTCAGTCCCGGGAGCTCACTGACCGGGAGCTGTACCTGTACCGCTACGCCATCTACCACCAGAACATGCACATCGAGTCGCTCATCTGGTGTCGGCAGACAGTCGGCTATCCGGCGCCTTTGGATTACAAAGGTGATCGGCCTGCTCCGGGCGAGTCGATCAGCGGTGATGCTCAGATCCCGGCCGGTCGCTGGGTTATTGGCATGCCCGGTGAGTCGCAACAGTACGCGACCGAAGACTTTGCCTTTGATGCCGAGAAGCCCCGTTTTGAGGTAGAGCTGCCGGCGTTTGCCATCAGTCGCACGCTGGTGAGCAACCGGGAATTCCAGGCGTTTGTAGACGATGATGGTTACAGGCGTCCCGAACTCTGGTCGTTCGGCGGCCGCAAGTGGCTGGAAACCGAGCAGGACGTCAGTCTGGTCCATGGGGTAAACGAGCCAATGATGCGGTTGCCCCGGCATCCGCTGTATTGGCGCTGGCATGACGAACAGTGGCAGGAGCGGGTGTTTGATCGCTGGCTGCCGTTGCAGCCAGACGCCCCGGTTAGCCATGTCAGCTACTGGGAGGCGGAAGCCTTCTGTACCTGGGCCGGGCGGCGGTTGCCGACCGAGTATGAATGGGACGTGGCGGCGCTGGGCAATAAACCCGGTGAGCCGTTCAGGCGTTTTCCGTGGGGTAATGAGTCACCGGATGCTGTGCGGGCGGATATGGATGCCCGGACCATGGCTCGCAACCCGGTGTCGGATTACCCGGCCGGCGATAGCCCGTTTGGCTGCCGGCAGATGGTGGGTTCGGTGTGGGAATGGACCAGCAACGAGTTCCTGCCCTATGACGGCTTCAAGGTAGATATGTACCCGTTCATGTCGACCCTGCAGTTTGCCACGCACAAAGTCACCAAGGGCGGCAGCTGTGCCACCTCATCCAACCTGATCCGTGGCACCTACCGGCAGGCGTATCTGCCGTTTCGCAGTGATGTTTACACCGGGTTCCGCACCTGCGCCGCCTGAATTCCTGATTTGTCCATAAGGTGACTTGCCAGGGCCACGCCGGTCTCACTCATCGTGAGGTAGGCATCATTGGCGCCGGCTTCGCGAATTTTTAAGGCTTCATCGGCATACATGGTGTGCGCCACGATATAGCCCTCGAAGCCGAGCTTGCGCAGCATCCGCGCGGCGATAAGCTTGCCTTCGATGTCACTCATTGCCAGTACCACCGAGTTGAGTTCCGGCATGTGCAGACCTTCCCAAAAGGTGGTGTCTTCGGCGTCTGCAAAGACGACATTGCGCCCATCTTTCTGGTGTTTCTCGGTTTTGGCAGGGTCTGAGTCGATCCCCATGATTCGCGTTTCATGGGGCGCAAGCCAATCGTAAGCCGCAGTGCCTGTTCGCCCCATGCCCATCACCAGAACCCGTGTAGTACCCAGCGAGATAGGTTGCTCATCAGGATGACGTTTCTGACTCTCGAAACGAACCAGCTTGTGGGCAACATGCTCGTAAATACTGTGGGAAAACCGGTTGAGCGGCGCCGAAAATACAAACGACAGGGAAACCGATATCGCCAGCGGAACCAGCCATTCTGGCAGGGCAACACTGGCGACAATGAGCCCGAATTCACTGTAGTTTGTGAGTGACAGCGAGGTGAGGAAGCTACTGCGAGCCCGCAGGCGGAAAGCCAGCAGCAGGAAGTAGAACAGGATGCCTTTGAGTGGCAAGAGCAAGGCTGCTACTGCCGCAAAGATCAGAGCCTGCTGGTCTGGCAGGCCGTCAATGCCGATCTGCAGGAAAAAACCGACCAGGAAGATTTCTTTCACGCTCCAAAGGGACTTGGCCAGTTCCTGGGAACGGGGGTGGTTGGCCAGCATGGCACCGAACACCAATGCACCCAATTCCGAGCTCAGACCCACGGCCTCAAACCCAAGGCCACCAACCACCAGGGCCAGCAGAAGCCCGAGCAGTACCAGCAGTTCGTCGTGCCCGCTGGCATCCAGCAGCCTGTAAAGCAGCGGCCGGAGCAACGGAAGGCCGAATACAATGACAGCCCATTCTGAGGGTGTTTTGCCGGCCGCGAGACTCATCACCACCAGTGCAATCAGATCCTGCATAATCAATATGCCAATAGCGACCCGGCCGTGGAAGGCTCTGAGTTCCCGTTTGCTTTCCAGTACCTTGGCGGCCAGTACGGTGCTGGAAAAGGACAGGGCGATCGCCAGCATCAGGGCCGTTGTCCAGTCCAGGTCAAAAAGCAGGTAGAGGCCGGGGGCAAACACCACACAGGTAATCGCGAAGTGGAGCAGACTGCCGCCGATGACTTCCGGGCTGACAATGGAGCGTAGCTTCAGCTTCAGGCCGACTGTAAACAAGAGCAGCAAAACGCCAAGATGAGCAATGTGGGCCAGTACATCGGTGGGCTCTGCAGTGATGCTGGTAGTTGCGCTGAGGCCGCTGAGCACAAAGCCGGCGGCCAGATAGCCAACCAGCGGAGGCAAACCGATTCCCTTGACGAGAAGGCCGATAACAAAGGCAAAACTTATCCAGATGGCTTCAGGCATGGGCGAATCTTCTGACGACGGAATCCAAAGCTCTGAAGCCTACCTTTTTTTCGGGCCTAGCTGTAGTGGCGAATGGTTTCAGGGCTGCCGGTCGGCAAGAAAGTCCCGGAACAAGGCTGCCGACTGCTCCGGCGCTTCCACCATTGGCGCGTGGCCGATCTCGTCTAGAATCGCCTTGCGCGCGTTCGGGATGGCCTCGACAAAGACATCGGCGTTGCGGTAGTCAATCACCCGGTCCAGCTTGCCCCAGACCACCAGAACCGGCGCCTGGATGTTGGTGATGGCGTTGCGGAAATCCGGCTCGAAGCCTGTGTCGCGGATGGCCCGGAAAATGACTTCGTTGACTTCCCGGTTGGCGATGGCCTTTTCTTCCATCACATCAAAGATCGGCCAGGGCACGAAAGGGCGTTTTTCCAGAGCGAAGTCCAGCAGGCGGTCGAAATCGCCTTCCCGTTTCGGGATGAGCGGGTTGTCGCCATCCATGACCAGGTCCACCAGCTCACTTTCATATTCGAAGATACCGGCAGGGTCGAACAGTACGGCTGTGTGAACCTGTTCTGGATGGGTGGCAGCGTAGAGGGCAGTGATGGCACCGCCCATGGAGTTGCCCATCATGTGGAAGCGTTCCACCCCGAGTTCCTTCAGTATCTGGTGGACGTAATCTACCTGATCCTCAAAACGGTAGCCGATGTCCAGGGGTTTACTGCTGTCGCCATGGCCTGGCAGATCGAGGGCATAGATGTTGAACTCACCCTGGAACTCTTTGGCCAGACGGGTCCAGTTATCCTTGTTGGCGCCGAAGCCGTGGATCAGAACCAGAGTGTCGCCATCGACCGGTTCTTCACTGCGAAGATAGGCAATGTCCAGATCGCCAACGGTGACCTGTGCGGCCTTCAGGCCGGCGCTTGAGCGTTCCCAGTCTATGGCGTTTTCGTAGATGCTCTGGCGGGAGCAGGCGCTGACCAGCAGGGTAACGGTCAGCAGCAGGAACAGCTTCAGGTGAGTACGGCGCACAGGGAACTCCTTTTCGTTATGACTATTATTGAATGCCAACACTAACCCATAAAAAAGCCCGGTCAATGACCGGGCTGACGCTGTTACTCGACGAGCCGGAGCCTCAGCTCTGCTCCCGGGCAATGGCCCGGTAGGCAATGTCGTTGCGGTAGAACATGCCGTTCCAGCTGATTTTCTTTGCCAGCTCATAGGCCCGTTGCTGGGCTTCGGTGACGGTGTTACCCAGAGCGGTAGCGCAGAGCACGCGGCCCCCGGCAGTGACTACGTCGTCGCCGTTGAGTTTGGTGCCGGCGTGGAAGACCTTCTCACCTTCTGTTTCGCCGTCCGGCAGGCCGGAGATGGCATCGCCCTTGTCGTAGCTGCCGGGATAGCCACCGGCAGCGAGTACGATGCCGACAGAGGCGCGTTCATCCCACTCGGAATCGCACGCGTCCAGCTTGCCATCCACGGCGGCCTGGCACAGTTCCAGCAGGTCGGACTTCATGCGCAGCATGATCGGCTGGGTTTCCGGATCGCCAAAGCGGCAGTTGAACTCAATGACCTTGGGTGCACCGCTGGTATCGATCATCAGGCCGGCGTACAGGAAACCCTTGTACGGGTGGCCTTCCGCCGCCATGCCGTTGACCGTGGGGTAGATCACCTCGTCCATGATCCGCTGGTGCACATCGGCAGTGACCACCGGGGCGGGAGAATAAGCTCCCATGCCACCGGTGTTGGGGCCGGTGTCGCCGTCGCCTACGCGCTTGTGGTCCTGGGACGTGGCCATGGCCAGTACGTTCTTGCCGTCGACCATCACGATGAAGGAGGCTTCTTCGCCGTCCAGAAACTCTTCCACCACCACGCGGCTGCCGGCATCGCCAAAGGCATTGCCCGCCAGCATATCGCGGATGGCATCTTCGGCTTCTTCCAGGGTCATGGCCACGATCACGCCTTTACCGGCAGCCAGGCCATCGGCCTTGACCACAATCGGCGCACCTTTTTCACGCACGTAGGCGAGGGCCTCGTCGACATCGGTGAAATTGGCGTAGTCGGCGGTGGGAATCTTCTGGCGGGCCAGGAAGTCCTTGGTGAAGGCCTTGGAGCCTTCCAGCTGGGCGGCGCCAGCGCTGGGACCGAAGATGCGCAGGCCGCGGGCTTCAAATTTGTCCACCACGCCGGCCACCAGCGGGGCTTCCGGGCCAACGATGGTCAGGCCTACGTTGTTCTGCTCGGCGAAGTTGGCCAGGCCGTCCAGGTCCATCACGTCCAGGTTGACGTTTTCCAGATTCGGTTCCCGGGCGGTGCCGGCGTTACCCGGGGCGACAAACACTTTATCCGCTTGCGGTGACTGGGCGGCTTTCCACGCCAGGGCGTGCTCACGTCCGCCACTGCCAATAACCAGAATGTTCATGTGTTACTCCTGAGTTCTTTGATCAGTGACGGAAATGGCGCATGCCGGTGAAGACCATGGCGATGCCATGCTCGTTGGCGGCATCGATCACTTCCTGGTCGCGCATGGAGCCGCCTGGCTGAATCACGGCGGTAATGCCGGCTTCGGCCGCGGCATCGATGCCGTCACGGAACGGGAAGAATGCATCCGAGGCCATGACGGAACCCTTCACTTCCAGGTTTTCGTCGGCGGCTTTGATGCCTGCAATCTTGGCGCTGTAGACGCGGCTCATCTGGCCGGCGCCGACGCCGATGGTGCGACCGGCTTTGGCATAGACAATAGCGTTGGATTTCACGTACTTGGCCACTTCCCAGGCGAACAGCAGGTCGTTCAGTTCCTGCTCGGTGGGCTGGCGTTCGGTGACCACTTTCACGTCTTCCATGGCCACCATGCCCAGGTCGCGATCCTGCACCAGCAGGCCGCCGGTGACGCGCTTGTAGTCCATGGTCTGGGCGCGTTCACCGTCGAATTCGCCGCAGGCCAGCAGGCGTACGTTCTTCTTGGCGGCAACAATCTCGACTGCTTCCGGCGCAACGCTCGGGGCGATAATCACTTCCACGAACTGGCGATCCACAATGGCCTTGGCGGTCGCCGCATCCAGTTCACGGTTGAAGGCGATGATGCCGCCAAAGGCCGACGTCGGGTCGGTGGCAAAGGCCAGGTCATAGGCCTGCAGTATGTCGGTACCGATGGCCACGCCACAGGGGTTGGCGTGCTTGACGATGACACAGGCCGGGTCTGCGAAGGGTTTCACACATTCCAGCGCCGCATCGGTGTCGGCGACGTTGTTGTAGCTCAGTTCCTTGCCCTGAAGCTGTTTGGCGGTGGCGATACAGGCTTCCTTCGGGTGGCGCTCGGCGTAGAAGGCAGCGCGCTGATGCGGGTTTTCGCCATAGCGCATATCCTGAACCTTCACGAACTGGGCGTTGAAGGTGCGGGGGAAGTCGGCGTTGTCGTTATCCGGGGTACGCCCGCCCAGATAGTTGGCAATGGCACCGTCGTAGCCGGCGGTGTGCTCGAAGGCTTTCACGGCCAGGTCGAAGCGGGTGCTGTAGGTCAGCTCGCCGTCGTTGTCCGCCAGTTCTTTCAGAACGCGGTTGTAGTCGGAGGCGTTCACGACAATGGCAACATCGTTGTGGTTCTTGGCGGCGGAACGAACCATGGTGGGGCCGCCGATGTCGATGTTTTCAATGGCGGTGGCCAGGTCGCAGTCCGGGTTGGCCACGGTGTCCTCGAACGGGTACAGGTTCACCACCACCATGTCGATGGGATTGATTCCGTGCTCAGCCATGACGGCATCGTCGGTGCCACGCCGGCCCAGAATGCCGCCGTGGATTTTCGGGTGCAGGGTTTTGACCCGGCCATCCATCATTTCCGGGAAACCGGTGTAATCGGACACTTCGGTGACCGGTACCTTGTTTTGCTTGAGCAGGCGGAAGGTTCCGCCGGTGGAGAGCAGCTCGACGCCGCGTTCGGTGAGGGCACGGCCGAAATCGACGATGCCGGTTTTATCACTCACGCTGATCAGGGCGCGACGGACGGGGGTGTTTGCCTGGTTTGCCATGGGTCACTTTCTTCGCTGGTCAGATAAGCCGGATTGTAAGCCTGGGTGCAAATAACAAGGGCCTCGCGAACGCATCCGGGAGGCCCTTGTGGGGTCAGGTCTGATTATAGCAGACCGTATTGCTTGAGTTTCTTGCGCAGGGTGCCGCGATTCAGCCCGAGCATGGTGGAGGCCTTGGTCTGGTTGTTGCGGGTGTATTTCATCACCTGCTCCAGCAGCGGGGCTTCCACTTCTGACAGTACCAGTTGGTACACGTCGGTAACCGGCGCGCCATCGAGTTGCTCAAAGTAGTTCTTCAGGGCAACTTCTACGCTGTCACGCAGAGTGACGCTGTTGCCGCTGTGGTTTACCGTGTGCAACTGATGCAGATCATCGTTGGCCGGGGTGCTTAGGGATTGATTTGCCAAAGTCTCAGCGGTCATGCTGCGAATACCTCTCCATTTCGTAAGCCTGCAAAATACTGTGCGATGCTGTCTTTCTGCTCCAGCGCATCATCGATGGCGTTGAAGCGTTGTCGGAACTGTTTGCTGTCATCATGGGACTGCAGATACCAGCCCACGTGTTTTCTGGCGATACGCACGCCCATCAATTCGCCGTAGAAACGGTGCAGTTCTTCCAGGTGCCCGGCCAGAATGCGCTCTACTTCATCCATGGGCGGTTGGGGCAAGTGTTCTCCGGTTTCCAGATAATGAAGAATCTCCCGGAAAATCCAGGGCCGGCCCTGGGCACCCCGGCCAATCAGCAAGCCGTCGGCACCGGTATGGCTGAGTACCTGCCTGGCCTTCTCCGGCGTGGTAATGTCGCCGTTGGCGAACACCGGTATGCCAACGCTGGCCTTGACCTCTGCGATGGTGTCGTACTCCGCGTCGCCGTTGTATTTGTCTGCGCGGGTACGGCCGTGTACGGCCAGAGCCTGAATGCCGGCATCTTCCGCCATCCTGGCGATGACCGGAGCATTGCGATTGTCTCTGTCCCAGCCGGTTCGCATTTTCAGGGTCACCGGCACATCCACCGCCTTCACCACGGCTTCCAGAATTTCCCGCACCAGCTTCTCGTCTTTCATCAGGGCCGAACCGGCGGCCTTGTTGCAGACTTTCTTGGCCGGACACCCCATGTTGATGTCGATGATCTGAGCACCGAATTCAGCGTTTTGCCGGGCTGCATCGGCCAGCATCTCGGGGTCGCCGCCGGCGATCTGGACCGATCTGGGTTCCGGTTCGCCTTCGTGATTCAGGCGAGTCCGGGATTTACGCGTATGCCAGAGCTTGCTGTCCGCTATGACCATTTCCGATATCGCCAGCCCGGCCCCCATTCGTCGGCATAAAAGCCGGAAAGGGCGATCGGTTACACCGGCCATGGGTGCAACAATCAGCGGGTTGGGCAGGGTGTACGGTCCGATTTTTGCCGTTGGCAGCATGATCTGAGTCCGTGTCACAGCGGGTTAAGCAAAATTCGGCTGGAGCGGTTGTTCAATTTCTGACCGCTCCGGTCTCCGAAGGGCGGTAATGATACCGCCGGGGGCAAGCTGATTGAAGGGGCGAAAGCGTTAAAAAATTGATTATTTTTCGCGCTTTCTGGTTGACTTTTGCGCTGTCAACTGTCGGCCCGAAGGCTATTGATTCGCATCAAGGCGCCCAGGGACGAAAGCTCAGGTTGTAATTGACGGCATCCCGTCCGGGGTCGCGTATCCGGATGGCGATCCGCACCGGCGTCTCTACCGGCATGCTGGCAAGTTCTGCGGCCTCACCGGCCAGGTACTCTTCTGGCGTAAAGGTGCTTTGGGCCACCACATCGCCATTGAGGTTGGAGAAGGTCAGAGCTATCGCTGGGAACGGCTGCTCAAAGCCGGCGCGGTTGAGAATCACGGCATCGACAATGAGTTGATCCCGGTTCTCCGGGTCGGTACGCACCACCAGTTTACGGCTCTGGATAGCCTCGACATTCACCAGGGGTTTGAGTTCGCATCCGGCAATCTCGCAGCCCTTCTCGTAGAACGGTCGGAGCTGGGGGATGGCAGAAAGCCGGTCAAACTGGTACCAGGTAACCTGGGCAATGAGTACGCCCAACAGGGACAGCACCGCCAGTGCCCAGAATACGGTTCTGAGCCGGCTTCCGCCGTTACCGACGGATACAGGATCCCGTCGCAGGTCATGGTAGAGGGTGTCTGGCGCCGCTTGCTTGCGGGTACGGCTGACAATCGGGTCGCCCACGCGATCGTCATCCGCCAGGCTGAGGTCCGTGATATCCGGTTCCGTGGACGGCTCCGCTGAAGAGGTCTCCTTGGCGGGTAGGGTTGTTTCATCGGACTCGCTGTCCTCACGGCGAAGCGGCTCCGGCCGTGTTTCGGCAGCAGGGGACGTCTGAAGCGATGCCTGTTCCGGTTCGGGCTGCGCCGGGGCAGGGCGCTGAGGCTTCGCTGATTCTGGCTGAGCCGATGGCTTCGCGGGCTCGTCGTCGTTGAGCATGGCTTCGGCCCAGCTCTCGTCGATATTCTGGTTTTCCGGCGTCAGGTCGTCGTCGCTGAAGCTGGATTCCTCGGGCTCGTCGAAATTGCGGAAGCTGTCGCTGAGCTCATCATCTGAGAACGTCAGTTTGCTGCCGGCATAGCGGCCTTCGGTGGCATCTTCCTCGGGGTTGTCCGCAAAGATCAGTTCCTCTTCATCGTCGAACCGGCCGGGCCTGGGTGCTCCGGTTTCAGAGCCAGATGATGAGGGCGACGGGCGGGCCCCGGCATTATCTTTGCCAGAGATCACCTGGTGTTCGACCGCATTGAAAATCTTCATGCAGTTCCCGCAGCGTACCTTGCCCCTGGCGACGCTCAGCTGTTCGTCTGTTACCCGGAAACGGGTCTCACAGTTGGGGCATTGGGTCTGCAGGCTGCTCTGGGTCATGCTTCGTTCCTGAAAGCTCGATCTCTGGTCGATCACTACGATGGAGGCAGTTTAGACATAAACGCCTGTGTCGTCATCCGTCCTTGCGCCGTCCTGTGAGGCGTATCCAGTCTTCTTTCTGTTCCGGTTCGTCCATGATGAACCAGGGCTCATAGGCTTCCATCACGTCACGGGCCTGATTGAACAGGATGCCGGACAGTACCAGATCCCCGCCGGGCCTGGTCAGTTCGGCCAGTCTCGGTGCCAGGCCGATCAGCGGCTGGGCAAGGATATTGGCCAACATGATATCGGCTCGGGTGTCCGGATCGTTGCCGGGCAGGTACAAATCCAGGCGGTTATCTTCAACGCCATTCCGGCGGGCGTTGTCACGGCTGGCTTCCAGGGCTTGGGGATCGGTATCCACGCCAACGACATGTTCTGCCCCCAGTAACAGGGCGGCCAGGCCCAGAATGCCGGAGCCACAACCGTAGTCGGTCACTTGCTTGCCCGCGACATCCTGGCCGTCAAGCCATTCCAGGCACAGCGCGGTGGTCGGGTGGGTGCCGGTGCCGAAAGCCAGGCCGGGGTCGAGCAACAGGTTGGCGGCGTCCGGATCTGGCGCCTCGTGCCAGCTGGGCACAATCCACAGGCGTTCACCGAACTGCAGCGGGTGGAAGTCGTCCATCCAGGCCCGCTCCCAGTCCTTGTCTTCCACCAGGGTAACGTCAATGTCGGCCAAAGACTGTTGGGTCTGCTGGTGCCAGGCGTCGCGAATCTCCGCCAGTAACTGTTCGATATTGCGATCAGACTGGAACAGGCCAGTGACGGTGGTCTGGCTCCAGAGGGGGGTGGTGCCCGGGTCGGGCTCGTACAGCGGCTGGTCGGCGGCGTCTTCCATGGAAACGGCATCGGCGCCCATTTCCATTAACAGATCTTCCAGCTGATCCGCAGTGTCCGGATCAGCTGGAATCTGGAGTTGTATCCAGGGCATGGTTAATCCCGCATCAGTTTCTCAAGGTAGTGGATGGTGAAGTCTACCTGTTTAAAGCCACCATCGCGCACCAGTTTTCGATGCAGGGGTTGGTTGGTCTTGATGCCCTCGACCAGCATTTCGTCCAGCGCATTCTTCATGCGCCGGCGGGCGATCTCCCGGTCGTCGCCCCAGGTAATCAGTTTGGCCACCAGGGAATCGTAGTACGGCGGTACGGTGTAGCCGCTGTACAGGTGGGAATCCACGCGGATGCCGTTGCCGCCCGGAGCGTGGAAATGACTGATCTTGCCAGGGCTGGGCACGAAGGTTTTCGGGTCTTCGGCGTTGATCCGGCATTCAATGGCATGGCCGGAAATGTGGATCTGGTCCTGGCTGTATTGCAGTGGAAGACCGCTGGCAATACGCAGCTGCTCGCGCACAATGTCCACACCAGTGACCATCTCAGAGACCGGATGCTCAACCTGTACCCGCGTGTTCATTTCAATGAAGTAGAACTCGCCGTCCTGATACAGGAATTCGAAGGTGCCGGCGCCGACGTAGCCGATTTCCTTGCAGGCATCCACGCACGCCTTAAGCGTTCGCTCGCGGGATTCCTGGTTGATGTTCGGTGCCGGTGCTTCTTCAATGACCTTCTGGTTGCGGCGCTGCATGGAGCAGTCCCGGTCACCCAGATGGATGACGTTGCCGTGCATGTCGGCCAGAACCTGGACTTCCACGTGGCGTGGGGTTTCCAGGAACTTCTCCAGATACACGGTGGGATCGCCGAAGGCATTCTTGGCTTCGCTCTGGGTGATCTGTACTGCTTTCAGCAGGGCGGCTTCAGAGTGCACCACCTGCATGCCTCGGCCACCACCACCAGAGGCCGCCTTGATCATCACCGGGTAGCCAATCTGTTTCGCCAGCTTGAGGGTGCGTTCGTCGTCGTCCGTCAGCGGGCCGTCGGAGCCGGGAACTGTGGGTACGCCGGCCTTTTTCATGGCTTCGATGGCGGACACCTTGTTACCCATCAGGCGGATGGTCTCTGCCCGGGGGCCGATAAAGCGGAAACCGCTTTTTTCGACCTGCTCCGCGAAGTCGGCATTCTCGGCCAGGAATCCGTAACCCGGATGGATGCCCACCGAGTCGGTCACTTCAGCGGCACTGATGATGGTCGGGATATTCAGGTAGCTGTCTGTGGCACTGTTTGGGCCAATGCAGACAGATTCGTCGGCAAGGCGAACGTGCATCAGGTCGCGGTCTACCTGGGAATGTACCGCAACGGTTTTGATGCCCAGCTCCTTGCACGCGCGGAGAATACGCAGGGCGATTTCACCGCGGTTTGCGATCAGAACTTTTTCTAACATGGCCATGGTTAGCAATCACCGAATTCAGGAAATGACGACCAGGGGCTGGTCAAACTCAACCGGCTGGCCATTTTCGACCAGGATTTCGGTCACGGTACCGGCCTTGTCGGCTTCGATCTGGTTCATCATCTTCATGGCTTCAACGATACAGATCACGTCACCCACGTTCACTTTCTGGCCCACTTCAACAAAGGAGCTGGCGGTGGGGGACGGCGCACGGTAGAAGGTGCCAACCATCGGGGATTTCACGGCGTGCCCCGAGGGGGCTGCCGGAGCCGAGGATTCCGCAGCCGGGGAGGCATCAGCCGCGGGTGCCGGAGCCGGGGCAGCGGCCTGGGGGGCTGGTGCCGCGTAATGGCTGACGTAATGTCCACCGGCGGCGGGCTCGCGACGGCGGGAAATGCGAACCGAATCGTCGCCTTCCTGGATCTCCAGTTCTTCGACGTCTGATTCCTCAAGGAGCTCAATGAGTTTCTTGATTTTGCGAATATCCATAACTGTTCCAGTCCCGTTTCTGTGTTCTATCGGTGAATTCGTTGCAGGGCCGCCTTCAGGGCGAGATCGTAGCCCTGGCTGCCCAGCCCGCAGATAACGCCTTCGGCGATATCTGAAAAATAAGAGTGATGGCGGAAAGGTTCCCGCGCATGCACGTTTGAAAGATGCACTTCAATAAAGGGAATGCCCGACGCCAGCATGGCATCCCGAAGGGCCACGCTGGTGTGGGTGAAGGCGGCGGGATTGATGATGATGAAATCCACCCCTTCAGCCCTGGCTTCATGCACTCTTTCTATCAATTCATATTCCGCGTTTGACTGCAGGTGTAACAGATGATGGCCTTTCTCAGCCGCCTTGCTGCGCAAGCGGTCGTCTATATCGGCCAGGGTCTCGTGGCCATAGACCTCGGGCTCTCGGGTTCCGAGCATATTCAGGTTCGGGCCGTGGAGCACAAGAATGGTCGACATGGTTCTGTCTGCCTTGATGGTTTTTGAACAGGATCGCCGAAGATGACGGCACGTTACCCCAATGGTGCGTGCTTGTTATCCCCAGATCAACACTTTTTGACAATCCTGCCGGTTGTCCATTGCTCTGAAAAGGTTACACAGCAACCTGCTGTCACGCGATGACATTTCGTTGATGACAATCATTGTTGATCATGGCGGTGAATGTCGGTATTCGACATTGGTTTCATGGGCCGGGCGATTGCCCGGCCCGGAAGGTCAGGTCTCGGCCAGGGTCACGCAGTTGCGGCCGTGCTCCTTGGACGTATACAGGGCGCGGTCTGCGCGCTCGCACAGGGCCTGGGCGGTTTCACCCTGCCAGTCGGCAATACCGCAACTGAAGGTGACATTGAATTCCCGGTCGCCGGCCTGCTGGGTCAGCTCGGAGAAGCGCTCACGAATTTCGTTGAGGACATTGCGGGCATCGCCCGGGCGGGTGTTCGGCAGGATGATGGCGAACTCTTCTCCACCGTAGCGGCCAATATGATCGGTCTTGCGCAGACGTTGCTTCAGGAACATGGACAGGCTGCGCAGAATCCGGTCGCCAATCGGGTGGCCAAAGGTGTCGTTTACCTTCTTGAAGAAGTCGATATCGATCATGGCAAAGCACATGGGCTGATCTTTCTGGCGCGCACGCACGATTTCCTGCTCCAGCAGATGCAGGGTGTGGGTGTGATTGAACAGGCCGGTCAGGCTGTCGCGGATCATCAGTGCCAGCAGTGAGCGGGCTCGCCGACCCCGGTTGTGCAGGGTCGCAATCAGGTGCTTGGGATCGATGGGCTTGGTCAGGAAGTCGTCACCACCCAGGCTCATGGCGTGCAGCTGTTTGCTGACGTCCTCTTCCGCCGACAGGTAAATGATGGGAACACTGTGGAAACGATCCTGCTGGCGGATGACACGGGCAATCTCCATGCCGGTGCAGCCGGGCATGTACATGTCCAGGATGATGATTTCCGGCGAGAACTCCTCCAGGGCATGAATGATTTGCATCGGGTCGGTGATGATGTGAGCGGTCATTCCCGCCTTTTTCAATACCGTTTCCATGTATTTGGCCTGGGCCCGGGAATCGTCCAGGACCAGCACCTTGTAGGGCTCGACAGTGTTGCCGTGGGTATAGGTTTCGATCTTTTCTATCAGTTGGCCGGGGTCCACCGCCGGGTAGAAGAACTCCTCCCCGCCGCAGCGGGAGGCGCGCAGCCGGGTTTCGATGCTGCCGTCCTCGTCGCTGACGAAAATGATGGGGATCGGAGTGTCGTGTTGCTCCTGTAACTGTTCCACGGTCGCAATGCCGTCATTATCTCTGCCGCCGAAGCTGACATCCATCAGGATGGTTTCCGGTTTGCTGAGCGCACAGGCCTCAATCAGGTCTGCTGATGCACTAAAGGCGGAAGCGCGAAAACCGAAAAATTCCAGTTGCCGGATCAGTCGTGAGGCCATCTCTTCGTTCGACAGGGCAATATAAACTGGCGTGCGACGATACTGCTGGGGGGCGCTGGAGGTGTCCTGGTCGGTGCGCCGCTGGGTGGACAGGCGCAGATTCTCGGTGGCATCTTCCAGTGCCTTGGCTTTGGCATCGTCCAGGGGGGTGTCCTGATGCCAGTCCGTCAACAGGGACAGGATCAACTCGCCGGCAGCCGCGTGGCTGTCCATCTCGAAACGCCGGGCATAACGAACGAGTTTGTCGGCTGCGGCAGTCAGATCGTCCCGGTGGGCTGGCGCCTGACTGCGGTCGTCGCGGATTTTCTGCCAGGTATCAAGCACCACCCGGGCCTGGGTGGTGACACGGCGGGCGAAATGCTGCCTGAGTTTCTCTTTCTGGCTTTCGTCGTTCATGGTGCTCCGGCCTGTCTGTCCAATTGTTGATCGCGATATCCGTCTGCGCGAATTTTTGCCATTTATGAGTTATACAGAGGCTTTATGGTCCTTGTGTAGAGTCTATAGTGTTTAATGTTGTGGGCGTAGGTTGCGCTATGTAAATGTTTGTCAACTCTGCGGCCCGGGTCACAGCTAACCTGATACTCGTTTCTCTGATGGAGCCCCGATGTGATGGCAGGGATGCTCGACAACTTTTATAACCGCAGGCAGCGAGGGGAAATTACCTTGCAGACCTTGCTGTTGCTATTCGCCGGCACTCTGCTGACGCTCACGCTGGTGGTTGCGTTCGTGACCAGCTATGGCTATTTCCGGGGCTATGTTGCCGATCAACTGTCCGCTCATGCCCGCGATGGTGCCACCGCAACCGGGCTTTCACTGTCCAATGCCATTGACGGTTCTGATCCGGTGGCCTCGGCGTCACTGATTGATGCGGTATTCGACAGTGGTCGTTACCTGGCTGTCGAATATCTGGGGCACGATGGTGAGATGATTGCCGGTCGGCGCATGCCGCTGCAGGCTAACCGCGCGCCAGAGTGGTTTGTTTCCCTGGCGGCATTGCCCTTGCCGGTGGCGGAAGCGGAGGTGGTCAGGGGCTGGAGCCGGTTGGGCAAGGTGCGGGTGGTGAGTCATCCCGGGCGGGCCTACGACGACCTCTGGCATATTTCCCTGGGGCTGCTGCTATCCGCCCTGGTGATCGCCACTGGTGGCTTGCTGGGGCTGTTTCTGTTACTCCGGAGGACTTTGAGGCCCTTGAAAGAGGTCGAGGCCCAGGCCCGGGCGCTTGGCCAGCGGGATTTCCGGAAGCGAGTGAGTATTCGCTCCACCCGGGAGCTGAACCGGGTGACAGAGGCTATGAACCAGATGGCGGATGACCTGGGTCAGTTATTCGAGGGGCAGGGCAAGCTTATCCAGCACTTGCGGCGCGTGAACAATGAAGATCCGGTGACGGGGCTGGCGAGCCGCAGCGCGTTTGACCAACGCATGAAGGTGGAAGTGGAATCGGAAGAGAAGTCGGCGCCTGGCGTTCTGATCATGCTGCAGCTGGCCTATTTTGCAGATTATAACCTGGCCTATGGCCGGGACGAGGGGGACCGGTTGTTGCGCCAGGTGGCCGGTGGCATCCGGGCGTTTGTCGCCCGACATGCCGAATCCTTTGCCGGGCGCAGAACCGGTGCAGAATTTGCGGTGTTTGTGCCCGGTGCCTCCGCAGCGGACGTGCGAATCTGGGCCGAGCAGCTGGTGCGGGAGCTGGATGGAATCTACTCTGACCTCTCCGCCCCGATGGACGCTCATGTTCATGCTGGCCTGGCGGTGGCCAGACCCGGTGATGGCATCAGGGTCTTGTTGGCCGCCGCCGATGAAGCTCTCAGGGCAGCCCAGCAAAGGGGGGACTCCTGCAGTCTGCTGCTACCCGATTCCGGTGTTGAGAGCCATCACAATATGGAGACCTGGCGCACGATCATTACCCAGGCGATTCGGGAAGATAAGCTGTCTCTCTGGCTCCAGCCCATGGTGCATGGTGAGGGGCAGACACTGGTCCATTATCAGGTGTTCTCCCGTATTGAGTCTGCAGAAGGGCCGCTGAAAGCCGGTTTGTTTGTACCCATGGCCGAGCGATTGGGGCTGGTGAGCGATATCGACCGTATGCTGCTTACCCGGGCGCTGGAGTGTCTTGAACGCCACCCGGAGCGACGGCTGGCGGTATCACTGGGTAGTAATTCGATCGCGTCTGATAGCTTCCGTGACGATCTGCTGACCATGGTTACCCGGGCCGGGCGCACAGCCGGGCGCTTGTGGGTTGGTATTGCCGAAGTGACCATTCAGCATCACCGCAAAGCCGTCAGCTCTCTGGTAAGAGAGTTGTCGCGGCTTGGTGTACCGGTGCTGGTTGACCGGTTCGGCGTGGGCGGTGTGCCGTTCAGTTATCTCAAACGGTTGCCGTTCAGGGCCGTTCGGATTGATCACAGCTTCATCCACAACCTGGACCGTCATGATGAAAACCGGTTCTGGCTGGAGTCGGTTGTGGGTATTGCCCACAGTCGGGGGGTGAAGGTGTACGCTACGGGAGTAGAAACCGCGGCGGAATACTCGGTACTCTGTAGGCTGGGTATTGACGGCGCCATGGGCTACCATCTTGGCAGACCATTTGCCGCAGACACGTAATCAACAGGAGATCAGGAGTCTTATGCCTGGCAAGATCAGACAGTACTTCAGGGACAAGAAAGACGATGTGCAGGATTACACCGGCGGTAGCGGTGTTATTGGCAAGTTGGTGGTTGCCTTGCTGGTGGTCTACCTGCTGATTACGATGGTTCTGGGTATCTACTGGAGCAGTGAGCCAGATACCTTTTCTGTACGTGATCACACCCGTACGCTGGCAAGCACCATGGATAGGGAGCCGGTGACCGGTTTTGCCACCACCGCCACCATGATCCGCATTGCCGAGACCCTGCTGGATAAGCCCGGCGGTTATATTTCCAACGACATCGCGCCTCCCGGTCTGTGGATGGACAATATGCCGAACTGGGAATATGGCGTGCTGGTCCAGTTGCGGGATCTTTCCCGGGCGATGCGTAAGGATATCAGTCGTTCCCAGAGCCAGTCAGCGGAAGACCCGGATCTGACCATTGCCGAGCCCCAGTTCCACTTTGACAGTGAAAGCTGGGCCATTCCATCGACCGAGAACGAGTACCGGCGTGGTATCAATGCGCTCAAGCGCTATCTGAATCGCCTGTCCGATCCGGCCCAGGCGGACGCCCAGTTTTTTGCCCGGGCGGATAACCTGAACAACTGGCTGGCGGATCTGGAAACCCGGTTGGGTAGCCTGTCCCGCACGCTCAGCGAAAGCGTGGGCAAGGCGTCGGTGTCGGATGCCGTGGCCAATCTGAATCCGGATGATCCTCTGGCGGAAGAGACCGGTGGCGAGGATGTCAAAACCTCGTGGACCAAAATTGATGATGTCTTTTACGAGGCGCGAGGCAGTGCCTGGGCGTTGCTGCATATTTTCCGGGCGGTGGAAGTGGACTTCCGGAAGGTGTTGCAGGACAAGAACGCCATGGCGAGCGTAAAGCAGATCATTATCGAACTGGAGGGCACCCAGGCTTCCATGTGGAGTCCGGTGATTCTCAATGGCAGTGGTTTCGGTGTGCTGGCCAACCATTCGTTGACCATGGCGGCTTATCTGTCACGGGCGAATGCTGCGATCAGTGATATGCGGGACCTGTTGTCGCGGGGCTGATAAGCGCCGTTGTCTGAGCTTTGGCTCAGGCACAAAAAAGCCGGGCAGTCGTTAGACTTGCCCGGCTTTTTTATGTTCGAAGCGTGATCAGCCCTTGTAGGCGTTGATGGCGTCTTCGATAGCTTTCTTGGCGGCTGCAGCGTTGTCCCAGCCCTGCACTTTCACCCACTTGCCGGGCTCCAGAGTCTTGTAGTTCTCGAAGAAGTGACGGATCTGATCACGCAGCAGTTCCGGCAGGTCTTCGATTTCACGAACGTTGTGGTAGGTCTGGGTCAGCTTGTCGTGGGGCACGGCCACCAGTTTGGCATCACCACCGGCTTCGTCTTCCATGTTCAGTACGCCTACCGGGCGGCAACGAATAACCGAGCCAGCCTGCACCGGGTACGGGGTGACCACCAGGACGTCCAGTGGGTCGCCGTCGTCGGCCAGGGTGTGGGGGATGAAGCCGTAGTTGGCCGGGTAGAACATCGGAGTGGCCATGAAACGGTCAACCAGCAGGGCGCCCATGTCCTTGTCCAGTTCGTACTTGACCGGAGAGCTGTTGGCCGGGATTTCGATGGCAACGTAGATGTCTTCTGGCGGGTTCTTGCCAGCGGGGATGTTGTCGAATTGCATGTGCGATCCTTCCTGGTACGTTAGGGTTCGTTTAACTGCGTTTAAAAAGTGGGCGCAATTATACGGAAGTCTCTTGCCATTCGAAACTAAACCTTGGTCACAGCCTGATCTGTTTGGCAATCAGCTCCTTCATGATTTCCGTGGTGCCGCCGCCAATGGACAGAATCTTGGCATCCCGGTACAGCCGCTCCACCACTGACTCCCGCATATAGCCCATACCACCAAACAGCTGTACCGCCTCGCGGGTGACTTTTTCGCACACGTCCACGGCGAAGTTCTTGGCCATAGCCACCTGTTTAATGGGGTTTTTTCCGGCCTGCATCAGTGCGGCACAGCGGTAGGTGTATTCCCGGGCGATGTCGATCTGGGTGGCCATGTCAACGAGTTTGTGGCGGGTGACCTGAAAGCCGGCAACGGGGCGGCCGAAGGCCTGGCGTTGTCTGGTGTAATCCAGAGCGGCCTCGTAGGCGATCTGGGCGGTCATGTAGGCCATGACGGACAGGCTCAGGCGTTCAGCCAGGAAGTTGCTCATGATGGCGATAAAGCCGGCGTTTTCGGCGCCGATCAGGCGGTCGGCGGGTACCCGGCAGTCCTCGAAGAAGAGCTCGGCGGTGTCGCTGGCCCACCAGCCCATTTTCCGGAGTTTGTTGCCGGTGGTGAAGCCTGGTGTGCCTTTGTCGATCAGCAACAGGCTGATGCCGCCGTGGCCTTCGCCCCCGGTGCGCACGGCGACGGTGTAATGGTCGGCGCGGATGCCGCTGGTGATGAAGGTTTTGCTCCCGTTGACGATGTAGTGGTCGCCGTCTTTTACGGCACGGGTTTTCAGGTTGGCGACGTCGGAGCCGCCACCGGGTTCGGTCACGGCCAGGGCGGCGATTTTGTCGCCGCGCAGGACGGGTGGCACGATCTGTTCGCGAATGTCTTGTTTGGCCCACTTGGCCACCGGCGGCAGGCCGATATCCAGGGAGCCGATACTGGCCACGAAGCCGCCAGAGGTGGATCGCATCAGTTCCTCGGAAACTGCGACTTTCATAAAGATATCGCCTTCACCGATGCCGCCCAGAGTTTCAGGGAAGCCGATGCCCAGGAGTCCGGCGTCGCCGGCGAGTTTATAGATTTCACGGGGGAATTCACCGGCTTCTTCCCAGTCGTCAATATGGGGCCGCACGTGGGTCTCGATGAATTTCCGGGCGGTTTGGCGCACCTGTTCGTGGGTTTCGTTGAAGTAGTCAGACACGGATTGGCTCCCTGTGTTCTTGTTTTGCGATGAGGTGAGTGTCGCGCAATCCTGGTTACCAAGCAAGCGCTTGGTTTGGGTTTGTTCCGGCAATAAAAAAGCTGGCCCGAATGGCCAGCTTGTCAGGCGGAGTGCCTTACAGGGGTTTATGCACCGCGGGCAATGCTTTTCACCCCGTCACGGGTGCCGAGTAGCAGCAGGTCGGCCGGGCGGCGGGCGAACAGTCCGTTGGTGACCACGCCGACAATGTTATTGAGCTTTTCTTCCACCACCAGCGGGCGGGAGATATCCATGTTGTGGATGTCGATGATGATGTTGCCGTTGTCGGTGACAAAACCATCCCGGTAAACCGGATCGCCCCCGAGTTTTACGATCTCGCGGCCGACATGGCTGCGGGCCATGGGGATAACTTCCACGGGCAGCGGGAATTCGCCCAGGATGCCGACTTGCTTGGACTCATCGGCGATGCAGATAAAGGTCTTGGCGACGGCGGCCACAATCTTTTCCCGGGTCAGGGCACCGCCACCGCCCTTGATCAGTTCCAGGCTCTCGTTGGTTTCGTCGGCACCGTCGACGTAAAACTCGATTTCGTTAACGGCGTTGAGGTCGTATACCGGGATGCCGTGCTTTTTCAGTCGTTCGGCGGTTGCCTCGGAGCTTGCGACGGCGCCGTCGAAGTCGTTGCGGTATTCCGCCAGGTAGTCGATGAAAAAGTTGGCGGTGCTGCCGGTGCCCACCCCGACAATGCTGCTCGGTTCCAGGTGAGGGGCGATGTGATCCACTGCAGCTTTGGCAACGGCTTGTTTCAGTTCGTCCTGGGTCATGGGGGGCTCCCGGAGGTTTGCGTTGAATTTGGGCACTATTATACGCCTGCAGCAACTCTGCTTATAGACGGCAAGCGTGCAAACTTTCTACACTGTGGGTTTTTCCTGATCACTCACCAGCAACCGGAACCATCATGCCGCAACGCTATATCAAGAAGATACTCGATGCGCGCGTCTACGACGTGGCCATCGAAACACCCCTGACTGAAGCCCGTAGTCTTTCCAAGCGCTTTGGCAACAATATTATGCTCAAGCGTGAAGACCTTCAGCCGGTGTTTTCCTTCAAGATTCGCGGCGCCTACAACCGGATTGCTCAGCTGTCGGAAGAACAAAAGGCCAAGGGAGTTATCTGCGCCTCCGCTGGCAATCATGCCCAGGGCGTGGCGCTTGCCGCCAAGAAGCTGGGTATCAAAGCCGTTATCGTGATGCCCCAGACGACCCCGGAGATCAAGGTACGCTCAGTTCGCGACCATGGTGCCAGGGTGGTTCTCAAGGGCGATGCTTTTGATGAGGCTGCGGCCCACGCCCAGGAGCTGATCCAGAAACACGGGTACACCTACATCCCGCCCTACGATGACCCGGACGTCATCGCCGGTCAGGGCACTGTAGCCATGGAAATCATGTGGCAGTTCAGCAAGCCGATTCATGCCATCTTCATCTGTGTCGGTGGCGGCGGGCTGATTGCCGGCATGGCAGCCTATATCAAGTATCTGCGCCCGGAAATCAAAGTGATTGGTGTGGAGCCGGAAGACTCCAACTGTCTGCAGGCGGCGATGAAGGCCGGTGAGCGTGTGGTGCTGGATGAGGTGGGCATCTTCGCCGATGGCGTGGCGGTTAAACAGATCGGTAAGTATCCCTGGGAAATCTGCAAGGATCACGTAGATGAAGTGATCACAGTGTCCACGGATGAGATCTGTGCGGCCATCAAGGATGTGTTTGAAGATACTCGCTCCATTGCCGAACCGGCAGGTGCTCTGGGTGTAGCGGGTATCAAGAAGTACATCGAGCGGGAAAAGATCGAGGATGAAAACCTGATCGCCACCCTCAGTGGTGCCAACATGAACTTCGACCGACTGCGCTATGTGTCCGAGCGCACCGAAGTGGGAGAGAGGCGCGAGGCGATTCTGGCGGTAACGATCCCGGAGAAACCGGGCGCGTTCAAAACGTTCATCAATGCGCTGCACAAGCGCAGCATCACCGAGTTCAACTACCGCTATGCGGATGCTCAGAACGCCACCATTTTCGTGGGGATCCAGATTGCCGCTGGCGGACATGGCCGGGAAGAACTGGTGCAGGATCTTCGGGAAAGCGGGTACTCGGTGGTCGACCTTACCGACAGCGACCTGGCCAAGCAGCATATTCGCCATATGGTCGGGGGCCATGCGCCGACGATTACCAACGAAAAGGTGTTCCAGTTCGAGTTTCCGGAGCGGCCGGGCGCTTTGCTGAAGTTCCTGATGTCGCTGGGAACGCGCTGGAATATTTCCATGTTCCACTACCGCAATCATGGTGCGGCCTACAGTCGGGTGCTATTGGGCGCGCAGGTTGAGGACAATGAGGTGGCGGACTTTGAGGGCATGCTCGACAAGGTCGGTTTTCGTTATGAAAACATGACTGACAACGAGGCCTATCGGCTGTTTTTGGGAGCAGGCAACGGGCGTTCCACCTGAGGGTGGAACGCTACAACTCTTACATAACGGTAATCTGTCAAAAATTGTAAAAATCAAGTTACGTGTTAGTCTTTCGTCTAATTCTGCGAATCAGTAATAGTTGTCTGATTTTCCTGCCAATTGAATGAAAGAATAACGGGAATCCAAGAAATGGGGAGCAAGCCTGACATCATTCGTGCCATTGTGCTCATCTTTGCTGTCGGCCTTGTGATTACGGGTTTTACGTCCATTCAGGCGTCTGAGGACAAGCGTGCCGACCGCGAAGCATCTGCAGTAGGCTATGTTCTGTCTGCCAATCAGGGTCTGAAACGGTAACAACGCTTATCCGTTACCACACCGTGTAAAGGCACATCCCAGGGCTCAATTGGCAACTGTTCCACGCGCTGAAAATCGTGGGCCAGGCCAACCAGCTTTGGTGCCATGCAGGGCCTGATTCGGCTGAACGCGAAGGTTCGGTCGTAGAAGCCGCCGCCCATACCCAGTCGCCCTCCGGTTTCGTCAAACCCTACCAATGGAAACAGCACTGCATCCAGTGCCCAGGCCGGCTTGCGTCTTGAGCGCGGGAACGGGGGTTCTGGAATGCCGAAGCGGTTTGCCGTCAGTTGCACTCCATCAAAATAGGGGCTGAAAACCAGCTTGCCCGTGTAGATCGGGTGCAGAATGGGCAGGTAGAACCGGATGCCTTTTTTGCGAGCCAGATCAATATACAGGGACGGGTCAATTTCGCCGTCGTTGGCCAGGTAGATGCCAATGTGGCGTGCCCGGTGCAGGTCGGGGTGCCTCAGCAGGTTAAGGGCGAGACGTTCGGAAGCTTGCCGCTGTTCTTCAAACGACAGACTTCTCCGTTTCTGGCGAAGAGTTTGGCGGAGCTGGCGGCGTGAGGCCCGATCATTGCCGGCGTCAAACGTCCTTGCTTGATGATGCGGATTCAAGATGGCGATTACCTGCTGCTGCGTCGTGAATTCGGCCTATGTTGTATCACATCAATAACGCCCCGTTAAAATTCTGCTAGTCTGCAGTCCGTTGTTTTTTCAGAGGCTGTATTCTGCCATGGATTTCCCCCGATACGCTCGCCTGTTGCTTCCTGCGGTTTTGATTGTTGCTTTGTCTGGTTGCGCGACCGGATCCCCCGAGGTTTACCGGGTGGGTGTTCGTGCGTTGGCTTCTGCTGAATATTCCGGTGCCCGCCACCATCTCCAGAGTTACCTTGACGGTGAGACCGAGAGTTATGAAAGCAGTCGGGCGCGCTATGAACTGGCTCGCTTAATGTATCTTGGCCTGGGCGGGCCAGCGGATGAGCAGGCAGCTGCCGAGTTGCTGGAGCGAGAGCTTCAGAAACCGTTTTCGGTCTACGAGCGCGAAGCGCGGCATTTGTTGGCGGAGATCTATCGGCGAGGGCAGGCAGAGAACCGTGATGTGTCCAGGTCGTTAGTGCTTCTCCGTGCGGCGGACTATCCGCGAGCCTTGATTGATCTCGCGATGATCTATTGGTCCGGGGAGCTGGTCGAGCAGGATCGCAAACAGGCGGTGGCACTGATCCCCGAAATCGGTGAGGTAGATAATGCTTCGAATCTGTTTCATCACCGGGCTCTGGCTGAATACTGCGGCTCCGACACCCGGGACAGGGTACCTGCCTGGGCCTGTCTGGATGAGGAAGGCGAGTTTATTCTCCAGAGTGCAGACGAGGTATGGCGCGCAAGTCGTCCGGACACCGATGCAGGCACCATGCGCTACCTGGCTACATTGTATCCGGCCCTGGTGGATCCCAGTGCGCAACGCCGGATAGCGTGGTACCGGTATGCCGGAGATAAAGGCAGCGCCCGCGCCCAGTACATGATGGCCCAAATATACGGAGCGCCAGATTCACCTTGGTTTAACCCTGCCGAAGCAGAGCAATGGCTGCAACGGTCTGCCGATCAGAACTACCCGAAAGCACTGCTGGCCCGAGGTGTGGCGCTGGCTCGCGGAAAGCAGCGTTCCGAGGCTGATTATCTTGAGGCGCTCGATCAGCTGGAGCGTGCGGCCGACCGGGGCGAGAAAGAGGCGAATCTCTGGTTGGCTCACCTGTATCTGAATCCCGAAGACGGGCGCTCGATGCAAGTGGGTCTGGCCGTTGCGCGTCTTGAACAGATAGAGCGAGAAGACGATCGGGCCAAGCACTTGCTGGCCGATATCTATCTCTCGAGCCTGCCGGGTATGGCCGAAGAACAGCATCGCCGAGCCTTGGATCTGTTGGAAAGCATGGCTTACCGGGATGCGGAGGCGGCCTACAAACTTGGTGCGATCTACAGTCAGGGGCTGGCCAGTATTCCGCCCAGTCTGGTGGATGCTGTAGGTTGGTTGAGGCGCGCCGCTGATAAGGGCCACCTGCCCGCACAGCTGCTTTTGGCGCGAGAGTTGCAGCAGGATGGCCGGGATGAGAGCGCTGCGAAAGCTCGCGAGCGGTTTGTATTTATGCCGGTTGCCGATGTGCCGGATAATCTGCGTCAAGCTGTCTCAAATGCGCGCTATAGACAGGCAATGTATTACGCCGGTCAGGCTGAGGTTCATGCAGAAGAAGTTCGACAGCTTCTGGAGAGGGCGGCGGAGGAGGAGAACATGGCCGCCCTGGCGTACCTCGGGCTGATGTACTACCGGGGTGAGCAGGTGGCCCCGGATGATGAGCTGGCCTATCAGTACCTGGAACGCTGGGATTCGCTGTATCAGCAACGAAAGGATCAGGCCAGGTCGGACGACTCAGTGTGGTCTGGACTGTTGTTCGATGAGCGGTTCGGTAACCAGGAGGTTCAGGACGCTTTGCTGCACTTGAGATTCAGGAAGTCGCAATCGGAGTAACGGTGAAAAGCTTCCCGGGCTGCCGTTATCGGATGTAGCCCTTGAACCCAGAAGTTCAAGGTCGGTGGCCGCTGTGACATATTAGGCTTTCCCCCTTGGGGGACATGCTCACAATGCCCTGAAGTAGCCACCTGGGTAATGCGCATCGGCTCGAGGACGTACCCGACCAGCGAACAGCCCAGGAAGTTGGTTCCATTATACGGGCAGGGCCGGGGAGGATTGCAACCCCGTTTCCGGATTCTTTCCGGATCAGTTGTCCGAAGGCTCTCCCAGCGCTTCATCAAGCCGGTTATCCATGGCACGCAGGATGCTGCTGGTGGCGTCTGACATGGTGTCGCGTTCCAGCAGTTCATGGGTGATGTTCAGGGCGGCCATCACGGCAATGCGCTCGGTACCGAATACCTTGCCGCTGGAGCGGATTTCACGCATTTTGGTGTCCAGATGCCGGGCCGCACGTAGAAGGGCTTCCTGCTCTTCCTGCGGACAGGCCACCAGGTATTCCTTGTCGAGAATCCTGACTTCCACGGTGGTTGGGGTCTGTGACATCAGTGGTGCTCCAGTGCCCGAAGACGGCCGATCATGGCTTCGATCTTGTTTTTGGCAAGATCGTTTTTGTGCATTAGCTGGGCCCGTTCCCGGTTCCAGTCGTCCTGCAGCTCCCTTAGCAGGGCGTTGTCTTTCTCCAGCTTGTCGCAGCGCTCGATCAGCTTGTCCAGCTTGTCCGCTAATGCCTGTACTTCGGACTGTTCCATGACCTGCCCAACATCGGTGATTTTGATGAGAGTTACTATAAGTGCGCGCGCCAGACCGGTCAATTTACCGCATTGTCATGGCGTGCTCGCCGTGAGGCCTGTCACCTTTTGCGTCAGTTCAGCTGGAGTCCGGTGCCCCGAACCCCTGTTGTCGGCCTGCTCGCCAGGTGTTCAGTGCGGGGAGGGCGGACACTGCCAACGCAGAGAGCGGCACTGCCACCAGTAACAGCCACTCCTCCCGGGCCAGCGGCCGAAGCCGGATTTGCAGTCCGTAGTGTTCCAGGAGCCAGGGGCTGAGGCCGGCGATGGCGGCAGCGCCGAGCAGCAGGGCGAACAGGCAACTGGCCAGGGCAAGCCCGACGCACTCCAGGCTGTACAGGCCGGCAATCAGCCCCGGTGAAGCTCCGGTCGCTCGCAAAACGGCAATCTCCCGTTGCCGCTGGGCTTGCAGGGTGAGCAAAACCGCAATCAGTCCCACCAGGCTGGTGATCACGACAAAGCCGCTGATGCCCAGCAGGGCTTTTTCAAATTGCCCCATCATCCGCCAGAGCTCGCTCAGGGCCACACCCGGCAGGATGGCCGACAGAGGTTCCTCGCGGGCCTGGTTCAGCTCCCGTTGAACCTGGAAGGTGAGGATCGGGCGGTCCAGGCCAACGAACACGGCGGTGATGGTGTCCGGTGTGTAATCCCGGTTACGGGCCTGGTCGGCCGACAGGGTCCGGCCCGGGATGGCCACGCCGGATTCCCAGCCCACATGCATGGCTTCCATGGCTTCAAGGCTGATGTAAACCGCCTGGTCGACGGGCGTGCCGGTTGGCGCGAGAATGCCGGATACCCGGAATGGCAGGTCCTTGTGGTTCGAGAAGCTGGTGCGGCCACCGCCATGGGAAAGCACCAGGTCGTCGTTCAGTTTATGGTCAAGCTGCCGTGTCACGCCGGCGCCGATCACCACGTCAAACAGGTCAGAAAACCAGTCTCCGCTCGCCAGGGTCAGCGGTTGGTCGTTGCCATAGCGGAAGCGGGCCAGGAACTGCTCGTTGGTGCTGACAACCCGAAAGCCGCGGTAGCTGTCGCCCAGGGAAATAGGTATCAGCCAGTCGATGCGGCTGTCCTCAGTCATGGATTGATAGGTGGACCAGCGAATGTTGTTGGTGGCATCACCGATGTGGAACACCGTGTAAAGCAGCAGATTCAGCTGGCCACTGCGGGCCCCTACGATAAGGTCGGTGCCGCTGATGGTACTGGTGAATGATTGTCGGATTTCTGTGCGCAGGTACTGGATGCCAAGCAGCAGGGTTACGCTCAGCGTCAGGGTCAGGCAAACGAGAGCCAGTACACGGCGCCGGTACCACAGACTGGCGGCGGAGAGGAAGATGGTGAGCTTGAGCTTGTTCATGGCGCCACCTCCAGGGCCATGCGATGATGAAAGTGCCTGGCCAGTGACTGATCATGGCTGACAAATACAACCGAGCTGTTACTGCGCTCGGCCAGAGTTAGCAGTAGTTCAAGAAAGCGGTCCCGATTGTTGCTATCCAGAGCAGACGTGGGCTCATCTGCAAGAATGATCTCCGGAACGCCGATCAGCGCGCGGGCGGCAGCCACCCTCTGCTGCTGGCCGATCGATAGCCGGGTCACTCCCTGGTGCCAGTGGCTTTGCGGAATGCCCAGTTGTGTCAGCAGGTGTTGGGAAGCTTCGGTGGCGGAGGGTATCGCTCGCGAATGGCGCAGATTTGATAGCCGGCAAGGCAAAAGTGCATTGGTCACAGCGCTCAGATAGGGCACCAGGTTGAACTGCTGGAAGATGACGCCCATATGATCGGCGCGAAGTCGATCCCGGGCGCCGGCCTTCATGGTGGTCAGTTCCTGATTCAGCAGCTGAAGGCTGCCACGGCTGGGCGTGTGCATGCCTGCGAGTAGTCCCAACAGCGTACTTTTACCCGTACCACTGGGGCCGTGCAGGAACAGGTGTTCACCCCGTGTCAGCTGAATATCGGGGAAGGCCAGTTCTCGAGCCTGATTTTGCCATCGGAAGTGCAGATTCCGGGTTCGGATGGCCAGAGTGTCCGGGCGGGAACTGTCCGGCGGTTGTCGTGTCTCGCTGTTCATATCCGTATCGTGCTCGCCGTTGTATGATGGCGCCGGTTGCTGATCTGGTTTTTTGGAGAACCCGTGTTGATGTTCACTGATGTTCTGTCCCGCAAGCTGCTTGCCTGTCTTGGCCTGGGCTTGTTGTTATTGGTTTCCCTGGCGGTCCGTGCCGAGCCCCGGGAGATCGACTGGCTTGAGTTAATGCCTGCGGAAGATCTGGCGCTGCTCGAGACTATGCCGGAAATCGAACATGAGGGCGATGGCCCGCCCCTGTTGCCGGACGAAATCATGACCGGGCGGGTGGTTCCGGAAATGGGCAACGTCGAGGGCCGGATTCCGGGCTTTGTGGTACCTCTGAAAACCACGGACGATATGCGCATTCTCGAGTTCTTCCTGGTGCCCTACTACGGCGCCTGCATCCATGTGCCGCCACCACCCCCAAACCAGATCATCCACGTAAAATACCATGAAGGGTTTACCCTGGAGGCTCTATACGACCCGGTCTGGATCGAGGGGGAGCTGGTGATTGAGCGAACCGAGAATGATCTCGGCACTTCCTCCTATTCCATGGTGGCGCAGTCGGTAGAACCTTACACCGAGTAACGGTTCAGCGGCCAACCCGGAATTGCTGGTCGCCGGCTTCCAGTCTTGTGGCGCCCTGGCCTTCAGGGCCGATCCACTGAACATCCAGGTGTTCCAGTGCCGGAAAGTGCTTCACCATCGGTGTGGTCAGTGTCTGGTGATCGGCAAGTCCGTCACAGGTCAGTGATTGGGTAATCTCGATATCGCTGTGGTCGTTTGCTTGCCCGTCCTCGTGATCGTGGTCATGGTGTTCGTGCGCATGGTCACTGTGATGGCGGGTCGCCTCGGGCCACGAGCTGTGAAAGCTGGCATCTTCCACGTTGCAGTTGCCATCCTCAGTGTTAATCAGAGGGGTCGACATCAGCCACTGCTCCAGATCCGCCAGTTGCCGATGCTGTTGCTCTGTGCGTGGCTCGTGTTCGAAGCCAAGCAGATTGTATGCGGGTGAGCGAAGGAAGACATCGGCGGTGTTGGTGTCTATGGCTACCTGGAGCTCCGCGTGGCCATGTTGATGGGCGCTGGGGTTGTTGGCCGCGCCCGCGGGCAGCGGAGCCAGTACGGCGCTTGCCAGTGCCACGGTCATGAGAGGCATAACGTTTCTGCGCATCGGGTCATCCTGTCCATATCTGATATGTTATAACATTTTTGTCTGACGTGAAGATAAAAGCAACCCCGCCTGCCCGGGTATTCGTGCCAGGATTTCCCCAGAATGCTAGGATACGGTATTCGTCGGGGCACCGCCCCGGCGCGTATCTGAACGTACACCACCGATTTAAGGAAACGGCAGCTTCATGTCCGAAACCGATACCTCCGCCGCCCGTGCGGCTGAATTTGAACGCTGGGCCAACGTGTTTACCGCGCACAAGGCGTTCAGCCACCCCTCTGAGCTGCATGGCGTGCTCTGTGGCCGGCTGGCGGCAGGCTCCCGTATTGACGAGCCCGAGTGGCTGGCTATGGTTTGCGAACACATGGGGCTGGCTGATGAAGCGGCTGAAGAGTCGGATGACCTCGCCCCCTTTATGAACAGCGCCTACGGTAAAACGCTCAAGCAATTGCAGTCCACCGACATGAGTTTTCAGCCGTTGTTGCCAGATGACGACTATGCCATCGAACAACGACTGGAAGCCCTGGTGGCCTGGGTTCGAGGATTTCTGGAAGGCATGGCGCTGGCGGCCGGCGCTTCCCTTGGCCAGGCTCCGGATGAGATCCGGGAGCTGATCGAGGATATGGTGGCCATCAGCCAGCTGTCGGAGGACGAAGAACCCGACGACGAAAGTGAACAGCAACTGCTTGAAATTACCGAGTACGTGCGCCTTGGCGCGCTGGCGGTGTTCACCGAGTTCAATGAGCCGGAGAAGCCGGCAGGCGATTCGCCCACCCTGCACTGATCAGGAGCTATCATGGCTGTGACCATTCCCGTGAAAGAGTTTGCCGAGCGCCGTCGCAAGTTGATGGACCGGATGGCCCCGGACAGCATCGCCATTCTGCCTGCGGCGCCGGAGCGGGTGCGTAACCGCGATGTGTTACACCCGTTTCGCCAGGACAGCGATTTCCAGTATCTGACCGGCTTCGGCGAGCCCGAAGCGGTGTTGGCCCTGATTCCAGGCCGCGAGCATGGTGAAGCGGTTCTGTTCTGCAAGGAGCGGAATCCGGAGAAAGAGCTCTGGGATGGTTTTCTGGTGGGCCCTGAGGGCGCCATCGAACGTTACGGCTTCGATGATGCTTTCCCCATTGCGGATATCGACGATATTCTGCCCGGCATGATTGAAGGCCGAAGCCGGGTCTACTATCCGCTGGGCAAGGATCCGGCATTCGATAACCGGGTGATGGACTGGCTCAAGGTGATTCGCAGCAAGGTTCGTTCCGGAGCGCACCCCCCTGGGGAGCTGGTGGCGCTGGAGCACCTGCTGCATGATATGCGGCTGTACAAGAGTGCTGCCGAAATCAAGGTGATGGCAAAGGCCGGCCAGATCAGTGCCGAGGCCCACTGCCGGGCCATGAAGCGGGCTCGTCAGGGCGGGTATGAGTACAATCTTGAAGCTGAACTGATTCATACCTTTATGGAGCATGGTGCGCGCTCTACCGCTTATCCCTCCATCGTAGGTGGTGGTGCCAACGGCTGCATCCTGCACTACATCGAAAATGCGGCACCGCTGAAAGACGGCGACCTGGTACTGGTAGACGCGGGTTGTGAGCTGGAATGCTACGCCTCGGACATCACCCGCACCTTCCCGGTCAGTGGCAAGTTCAGCCCGGAACAGAAGGCGCTTTACGAAGTGGTGTTGGCGGCCCAGTACGCGGCGATCGATGCGGTGAAGCCGGACAATCACTGGAACCAGCCCCATGAAGCGGCTCTGAGGGTGCTGACCCAGGGCCTGATCGATCTGGGCCTGCTCGCAGGCACGCTGGACGATGCTCTGGCCAACGAATCCTACAAACCTTTCTTTATGCACCGCACTGGCCACTGGCTGGGGCTGGATGTCCATGATGTTGGCGATTACAAGGTGGGCGATGCCTGGCGGGTACTGGAACCGGGGATGGCGTTGACCGTTGAGCCAGGGCTGTATATTGCGCCCGACAATACCGACGTAGAGCCGCGCTGGCGGGGTATTGGCATCCGTATTGAAGACGATGTGGTGGTCACCAAAGAGGGTTGCCGAAACCTGACCGAGGGCGTGCCGAAGACCATTGCCGATATTGAAGCTCTGATGGCGGACTGATTCAGTGAATACCGAGCGCGTGGATACTGACCTGATCATTGCCGGTGGCGGCCTGGCCGGTGCCACTCTGGCCCTGGCCCTGGCGCGCCTGGTGCCGGAACTGAAGGTAACGGTAGTTGAGGCGTTTCCGCTGTCACCAGAGGCGTTGCCGGAGGATTACCAGCCCAGCTATGACAGCCGGTCGACGGCACTGGCCTGGGGCTCCCGCCTGATCTTTGATCAGTTGGGGCTGTGGCGGCAGTTGTCTGAGCACGCCACCCCGATCCGCCACATTCATGTCTCTGACCGGGGTCGTTTTGGCGCTACCCGTCTGCATGCCAACGAACACGGTCAGGATGCCCTGGGTTATGTGGCAGACAACCGCTGGATGGGCCTGTGTCTGATGCGGGCTTTGCTGGACACCAGGGTAAGTTGGCAGGCGCCGGCTCAGGTGGAAGGCATGAAGCCCGTGGCTGGCGGTGTCCGGGTGGCCATCCGAAAGGATGGTGTACAGAAGGAACTGACCGCGCGTTGTCTGGTGATCGCCGATGGCGGGCGTTCCGGGCTGCGGGAGAAGCTGGGCTTTGTAACCCGCACCGAAGCCTATGGTCAGAACGCGCTGATAGCCAATGTCTCCACCAGCGACAGCCACCAGTTTACGGCTTATGAACGTTTTACTGAGGCCGGTCCCATGGCTTTGCTGCCCCATGGTTCCCCGAAGCGGCCGGGGCATCAATCGGCCCTGGTCTGGACCCTGGAAGACGAGGCTCTGGCCGAGATCCTGTCACTGTCGGATGAACAGAAATGTCAGAAACTGCAGGAACGGTTCGGTTGGCGTCTTGGGCGTTTTAGCCACATTGGCCAGTGCCATCATTATCCCCTGAACCTGACTACGGTAGATGAACCCGCCCGCCCGGGGGTTGTGCTGGTTGGTAATGCCGCTCATGCCCTGCACCCGGTGGCTGGCCAGGGCTTTAACCTGGCACTCAGGGGATTGATGACCCTGGTGGAACAGTTTCGTCGGGCGGTTGATGAAGGGATTTCTATTGGTGAACTTTCGGTACTGGGGCGTTACCAACAACTGCATCGGCAGGACTGGCAGCAGACGGTGCAGTTCTCCGATTCCCTGATCCGGATATTTGGGCAGCCGCTGGCGCCCGTTGCCGCCGCCCGGGATGCAGGGCTGGTGGGGCTGGATCTGTTGCCGGGGGCCAAACGCTGGTTCGCCCGCAAAGCCATGGGCACCGGTGGGCGCAAGCCGCTGGTAGGTTCCGGAGTGTCATCTTTCGAGGCGGAAAAACATGACAGGTGAGTCGGTGGGTGCGGCGTGTTTTGACACTCTGGTGGTTGGTGGCGGAATGGTCGGCTCGGCCCTGGCTCTGGGGTTGTCGCGGCAAGGCTGGAACACCGGACTGGTGGAAGGAGCCCGGGTTCAGGATCTGTTGGCCCCGGGAGAGACCGCCAGTCATACCGATGACTTCGAGCCCCGGGTCAGCGCCATCTCCCTGGCCAGTGAGCAGCTGCTGGATCGTCTCCGGGCCTGGCGCCATGTCCAGGCCGGCAGGCATTGCGGCTATCGCGGCATGACGGTCTGGGATGCCGACGGCACCGGGCGAATTCACTTCGATGCGGCTGAACTTCATGCTGATACCCTGGGTACCATCGTTGAGAACCGGTCGATTGTCCGCGCTTTGTTTACCGAGCTTGCAGACAGTAACGTTACGGTGATCGATGGTGTGCGTGTGCAGGGCTGGAGTGCCGGAGCCGGGATCCAGTTGGACGATGGCCGAACGCTGTCCGCCAAACTGGTGGTCGGGGCCGATGGTGCCCAGTCGCGGCTGCGCCAGTGGTCGGGACTGGCTACCCGGGAATGGGATTACGATCAGCAAGCGATTGTGTGCACCGTCCGTACCCGGCAGCCGCACCAGTACACTGCGTGGCAGCGTTTTTCGCCCACCGGGCCGCTGGCGTTTTTACCGTTGTTGACGGAGTCTGGAGACGAGCACTATTGCTCTATCGTCTGGTCACAGGATACGGCCGAAGCCCGCCGCCTGATGGCGTTGGAAACCGACGCTTTCCGGTTGGAGCTTGAGCGAGCGATTGAGCAGCAGCTCGGGGTTATCGAATCCGTTTCGCACCGCTTTGCGTTTCCGCTGCGTCAGCGTCATGCCAAGGAGTATGTTGCCGACGGCCTGGCACTGGTGGGCGATGCTGCCCACACCATTCACCCGCTCGCCGGCCAGGGTGCAAACCTTGGCTATGGCGATGTGTCGGCCCTCATGGGCGAGCTGGGGCGGGCCAAAGAGCTCGCACTTTCGCCGGCAGACCAGACCGTATTGGCTCGTTATCAGCGCCGCCGTAAAGGCGAGAACCTGGCGATGATGGCGGCCATGGAGGGCTTCAAGCAGTTGTTTGCCCGGGATGAGCTGGCTATCCGGTGGTTGCGCAATACCGGTATGCGCTGGCTGGACAACCTGGCGCCGCTGAAGAACCGCATTGCCGCCGAGGCTATGGGTATAAAACGCTAACGGTTGTCCATTCTGAGCCGCCGGAACTGTTTTCCGGCGGCCTGTTTTCGTAAACTCCTCGCCTTCGTGTTCAATTTGCAAAGGAACTGTCTATGGCCGGCTCCAGCCTGCTCGTATTACTTGATGACATTGCTGCCGTACTGGATGACGTGGCGGTGATGACCAAAGCTGCTACCAAGAAAACCGCCGGTGTGCTGGGCGATGACCTGGCGTTGAATGCGCAGCAGGTCACCGGTGTTCGACCTGCCCGGGAAATCCCGGTGGTGTGGGCGGTCGCCAAGGGTTCGTTTATCAACAAGGCCATTCTGGTGCCGGCGGCACTGGCCATCAGCTTTTTTGTACCCTGGCTCATTACCCCGCTGTTGATGCTCGGTGGTGCTTTCCTGTGCTTTGAGGGGGCCGAGAAGCTGGTTCACAGGTTCCTGCACAAAGAGCAGGAAGAAAAGCACCGGCAAGAGCTGCGGGAGGCTCTGAAAAAGCCGGAGGTGAACCTTAAAGCGGTTGAGAAAGACAAGATCAAGGGCGCTGTCAGGACCGACTTTATTCTCTCCGCCGAAATCATCGCCATCACGTTAGGAACCGTGGCCGACAAGAGCTTCGGAATGCAGTTTGCGGTGCTGACCGTCGTGGCGTTGATGGTGACCGTCGGGGTGTATGGGCTGGTGGCGGGTATTGTGAAGCTGGACGACGCCGGCCTTTACTTGAGCCAGAAAGCCAGTGCTTTCGCCCAGAAGCTAGGGCAGGGCATTCTGTGGCTGGCGCCCTGGATGATGAAAACCCTGTCGGTGTTGGGCACCATCGCGATGTTCCTGGTGGGCGGCGGTATCCTGACCCACGGCATTCCGGCGGTGTACGGGGCCATTCACCATGTGGCCGGAATGATTTCTTCAGTGCCGGAAGTGCTGGTCACCACGGTCGGGGATGGCCTGTTTGGCCTGCTGGCCGGTGCTATTCTGGTTCTTGTTATTACGCCCGTTGCGAAGCTTTGGGAGCGCCGGGCGGCGTAATCCGTGGCGGGGCCGGCCCGTTCACAGGCAGGCGTCAAACAGCCGGCTGATCAGCACTGGCACAGCGGTTTCAACCCGAAGAATTCTCGGGCCCAGATGCACGCTCCGGCAGCCGGCCTCCTCCAGCTTTCCGACTTCGTAATCGGTAAAGCCCCCTTCCGGACCAATGCACAGGGCAGCCGGCTCATTGAGGTGGGTGGGGCAGGGGGCCGCCATGCCCGGATGCGCCACCAGGGCCTGTTTGCCACCTAGCAGTGTCGGTAGTTCATCCTCCACAAAGGGTTTGAACAGCTTGCGGATATGGACCTGAGGCATCAACGTGTCTTTGGCCTGTTCAAGGCCGAGGGCCAGGTTCTCTCTCAGATGATCCTCGGTGAGCCAGGGCGTTTGCCAGAAACTCTTTTCCACCTTGTGGCTGTTAATCAGCCAGAGATCCTTCACACCCAGAGAAGCGCAGGTCTGCAGTACCCGCCGGAACATCTTGGGCCGGGGCATAGCCAGTATCAGCGTGAGCGGTAAGGGGGCAGGGGGTTGCTGATTCAGGGTTACCAGCAATTCGGCCTCGGTCTCTGTCATTGACAGCACTTCACCATGGCCCATCAGGCCGTTTACCCGGCCAGCCGGTATCCGATGGCCGGTGCCGGCTTTGAGCACCGTTTTCAGGTGCTCCAGCCGACGGCCGCGGAGACGCACCCGGTCCGGGGCGACGAAGTCTTCCTCAAACAGCAGGGCCAGATTCATCAGGCTTCGGGCTCTTCTCCGTCGGCCTCTTCCCGTTCCCGGTAGGCGAGGCGACCAAATATGATGCCGAACTCGAACAGAATCCACATGGGCACGGCCAGGAGCGTCTGGGAGATGATGTCTGGTGGGGTCAGCAGCATGCCGATGATGAAACAGGCCACGACCACATAGGGGCGCTTGGCGGCCAGGTCTTGCGGAGTAGTGGCGCCGGTCAGAATCAGTAGTACCGTCGCAATGGGGATTTCAAACGCAATGCCGAAGGCAAAGAACATCTTGAGCACGAAGTTCAGATAACTGCTGATGTCAGGCAGTTCGACAATGCCCTCCGGGCCGATGGCGGTAAAGAAACCGAACACCAGCGGAAAGACCACGAAATAGGCGAAAGCCGCGCCAGCGTAGAACAACAGCACGGAAGTAAACAACAGCGGGAAGGCCAGGCGCTTTTCATGGGCATAGAGCCCGGGCGCCACAAAACTCCAGAGCTGGTAGAGAATGATCGGAATGGCGACAAATACCGCCAGAACCAGCGCCAGCTTCAGGGGCGCAAAGAAAGGCGAGGTGATGTCGGTGGCGATCATGGTCTGGCCGACCGGCAAAAGTTCGCGCAACGGCTGGGATAACAGCAGGTAGAGCTCGTTGGCAAATGGATAGATGACGGCGAAACAGATAATCACCGCCAACACCATTTTCAGTAGCCGGTTGCGCAGCTCGAGCAAATGCTCGATCAGGGGCATTTCCTGCTGTTCAGACGACGTCTGCTGGCCGTTTTGGGTGGCACTCATGAATGCTTGTCCGAAGGGCTGGTCGGTGAGGATTCACTGGGTTGATCGCTGGCCGCCGCCTCGTCCCTGACGGGTTCATGCGGAGGTTCGGGCTGGTCGTCCGCCTCCGGAGAGGGGGGCGTGACCCGCCGGGTTGCCGGCGCCGGCCTGGGCTTGCGGGTCTGATCGTCCGGCAGGATCATGTGCTCGTACTTTTTCGCCTCATCCAGGGCGCCGCGCACGGTCTTCTCCACATCGTCCAGGCCCACATCACCCGCCTTGCGCAGCTCCTCCCGGAGTTCTTCGGCCTTCAACTGCCGGTCCAGTTCACTGGTGAACTGGCTGACCATGCGCCGGGCGCCACCGATCCAGCGGCCAGCCGCCCGCGCCGCCGTCGGCAAACGCTCCGGGCCGAGCACGAGCAATGCAATCACGCCGCAGATCAGCAGCTCTAGAAAGCCGATGTCGAACATTCAGGGGGTGCTCAGCCTTGCTTTTCTTTGGGCTTGTCTTCCGCCTGGGCTTGTTGCTCGGCGTTCTGTTTTTCCAGCGGTTGCTGTTCGGCGTTCTTCTCTTCCTCGTCGCTCATGGATTTTTTGAATCCACGGATGGCGCCGCCGAGATCGCTGCCGATGTTCCGGAGTTTCTTGGTTCCGAATAACAGGATGACGATGCCAAGTACGATAAGAAGTTGCCAGATGCTGATACCCATGAGGGTTCCTCGTTCAAATGTTGCTGTTGCATGACATTGTACGCCAACCGCTACCCCTTGCGGAAATACCCCTTGGGGGTACTCCTTTACGGATTCCGGGAGGCTTTTTCTTCCAGGCCTGACAGGTCGAAGCGACTGGCCAGTTCATCCAGAACATCCTTCGGCCCCAGGCCTAACCGTGACAGCATCACCAGGCTGTGAAACCAGAGGTCGGCCGTCTCGTACACCAGGTCCCGGGTTTCGCCGGAATGCTCTGCATCCTTGGCAGCGAGCAGCGTCTCGGTGCACTCTTCGCCCACCTTCTCCAGAATCTTGTTCAGCCCCTTGGCATGCAGGCTGGCGACGTAGGATGTGTCGGGATCCGCGTCTTTGCGGGCTTCCAGTACCTGTGCCAGTCGTTCCAGTACATCACTCACGGTGTCTGCTCCTCAGTTGCTGCCGTAGATGGTGTTCGGGTCTTTGAGAACCGGATCGGCGCTCACCCACTGACCATCTTTCAGGGTTCGGTAAAAACAGCTTCGCCGGCCAGTATGGCAGGCAATGCCGCCTTTTTGTTCCACTTTCAGCAGCACCACATCGGCATCGCAATCGAGCCTGATATCCCGGAGCACCTGCTGGTGCCCGGAGCTCTCGCCCTTGCGCCAGAGTTTGCCACGGGAACGGGACCAGTAAACCGCCTGTCCTTCCTCAACCGTGAGCCGGAGAGATTCCCGGTTCATCCAGGCCTTCATCAGGACATCGCCATTATTGGCGTCCTGGGCAATGGCCGGCACCAGACCGTCTTCTGTCCATTGGATCTCGTCGAGCCAGTCAGGCTGTACGACGTTAGCGGGAGAATCTTGCATTTTTATGAATCCTGAATCTTTGATGGTTCAGCGACTGCCCCGGAGCATGACGCCTGCCGCTCCGGCAAGCAAGACCCAGCTCCAGACCGGCAGATCGGCCAGCCACTGCCCGGCGTGGGGCTGGCTGCCCACCAGGGCCGCGCCTGCCAGAACCAGGGCGATGAAGCCCCGGCGCCAACGGCGTTCGCTGCGCATTTGCTGCTCTTTCATCAGCGCCAGGGTTGCCCGGTTCTGCGCTTCGGTGGGACCGCTGGAGCGTATCTGAAGTAATGCGTCGTGAACCAACTGGGGCATCTCTGGCGATTGTTCGAGCCATGATGGCAGGTGGTTCTGCAGAGACTTGATCAGGCCTGACGGACCGATGCGTTTCCGCATCCAGTCTTCCAGAAACGGCTGGGCGGTACTCCACAGGTCCAGGTCCGGATAGAGCTGGCGGCCAAGGCCTTCGACATTGAGCAGGGTTTTCTGTAACAGCACAAGTTGTGGCTGCACTTCCATGTTGAAGCGCCGAGCGGTCTGGAACAGGCGTAACAGGAAGTGACCAAAGGAAATATCCTTCAGGGGGCGCTCGAAGATGGGTTCGCACACTGTCCGAATGGCGGCCTCAAACTCGTTGACGCGGGTTTCCGGCGGCACCCAGCCAGACTGGATGTGCAGTTGCGCTACCTGGCGGTAATCCCGGCGGAAAAAGGCCAAAAGGTTACGGGCGAGATAGCTCTGGTCGTCGGGGGCCAGAGTGCCGACGATACCGAAGTCGATGGCAATGTACTTCGGGTCGGCGGGATTGCTGACATCGACAAAGATATTGCCCGGGTGCATGTCAGCATGGAAAAAGCTGTCACGGAATACCTGGGTAAAGAAGATCTCCACTCCTTTTTCCGCCAGCACCTTCATGTTGACGCCCGCCTTTTCAAGGGCGGCTACATCGGCAATAGGAATGCCGTGAATGCGTTCCATCACCAGCACCGACTTGCGGGTGTAGTCCCAGTCGATAGAGGGGATGTAGATCAGCGGGGAGTTCTCGAAATTCCGGCGCAACTGGCTGGCGTTGGCGGCTTCCCGTTGCAGATCCAGTTCGTCGTGGATGGTGGAGTCATAGTCTGCCACCACCTCCACGGGGTGCAGGCGCTTACCCTCAGACCAGTACTTTTCGAGCAGGCCGGCCATCAGGTACATCAGGCCCAGATCCTGGCGGATGACTTTTTCGATGCCGGGGCGCAAAACCTTGACCACCACTTTCTGGTCGTTGGGTAGGGTTGCAGCATGCACCTGGGCCACGGAGGCGGAAGCCATCGGATCCGGACTGAATTCGGCAAACAGTTCCGAGACGGGCGCCCCCAACGACTTCTCGATAATGCCTCGGGCTTGTTCGCTGGGAAAAGGTGGGACCCTGTCCTGCAGCTGTTTCAGGGATTCGGCCATGTCATCCGGTAACAGGTCCCGGCGGGTGGAGAGAATCTGGCCGAATTTGACGAAAACCGGGCCCAGCTCTTCCAGCGCCAGGCGCAGGCGGTCACCCCGGCTCAGTTTTGGCTGCGGGAACAGGTGCCATGGTGCCAGCAGAAAAAAGATTTTCAGCGGTGTAGGCAGTTCAGACAAGGGCAGAAACGTGTCCAGCCGGTAGCGGCAGAATACCCAGGCAATTCGGAACAGGCGTTGCAGGCGGGTCACAGGGTCTCCGTATTGTTATCGCTGCCGGGAGCTTGCAGTTGCTTCAGCCGAGCCTCCAGGCGTTCGGTGCGCAGGCTCAGCTCATCGATATCCTGAAAGGTGGCCTCCAGCTCCCGCCGGCCGGGCAGAGTGCGGCTCTCTTCGTGGACATATTCCTCCACATTGGCGTTCATGGTGCTGAACGCCTGGCGGCTCCATTTGACCGCCTGGCGGATGCGTTTGCCGATGAAATGGGCCGGCACATCGCCCAGGTGGTTTGCCATGGCCGCTTCCCAATCCGGTTGCAGCTGGTTCAGGGCGCGCTGTAGCTGGTGGGCCAGGGCCGTGTCGCCCTCCACCGTCAGGCGTTCGTCGGCAAATACCCTCTCATCGCCCAGTGCCAGGGCGGCAAAGGCGACCGGTCGCCCGGTGATGATTAACGCCGGTTGCGGATCCGGCTGGCTGCGAACCTGCACCCGTTCGCCAACGCGATTCAGGGTCCAGTGCATGGTGACCGGGGCCGTAACGGTGAACTGAACCGGCCCGCCCAAGGCACCCAGCAAGGCGCGCTGGCCCGCCGGGTCCAGTGTCAGCGCCCGGTTCAGGGCGCCCTCTATAATGGCGCCTGTCGCAGACAGCAGGGTCGGGCCGGGGAACATCAGGGCTTGATTCCCACGTGCAGGGCCACGATGCCGCCGGTCATGTTGTAGTACTTGCAGTTCACCAGGCCGGCAGTTTCCATCATGCCCTTCAGGGTTTCCTGATCCGGATGCATGCGGATGGACTCGGCCAGGTACTTGTAGCTCTCGCTGTCCCCGGCAATCAGCTGGCCCATCAGGGGCAGGGCGGTGAAGGAATACGTGTCGTAGGCCTTGCTCAGCAGCGGGTTGGTGGGCTTGGAGAATTCCAGCACCATCAGCTTGCCGCCCGGCTTAAGTACCCGGGCCATATCCCGCAGGGCCTGATCCTTGTCGGTCACATTGCGCAGGCCGAAAGCAATAGACACCGCCTGGAAACTGTTGTCCGGGAACGGCAGGTGTTCGGCATCGGCCTGTACGTATTCGATGTTGCCGGCGTAACCCCGGTCGGTCAGGCGGCTGCGACCCACCTGCAGCATGGAGGCGTTGATATCGGCCAGCACCACTTTGCCGGACGGGCCCACAAGATCGGAAAACTTCATGGTCAGGTCGCCGGTACCGCCGGCAATGTCCAACACCTGATGGCCCGGGCGTACGCCGCTCAATTCAATAGTAAAGCGCTTCCACAGGCGGTGAATGCCCATGGACATCAGGTCGTTCATGAGGTCGTACTTGCCGGCGACACTGTGGAAAACCTGGGCCACCTGACCGGCCTTCTGGCTTTTCGGCACATTGCGAAAGCCGAAGTGGGTAACGTCGTCCTGGCCGTTGCCTTGGGTGCCCGGTGCTTGCTGCTCGCTCATGGAAGTTGGTCCTGTCAGAATCTAAGCCCTGTATTCTAACCTTTGAGGGGTTGGCTACAAGTTTATTGCCGGCTTACACTGTAAAACCGTTTCCAAATCACTGAGAAAACTGATTCATGTCTGTTATCGATATCCATCGCGCCCATTCCCTGGACAAGGAGCACGCCCGCGAGGCGGCCGAAACCCTGGCCAAGGATTTGTCCAAACAATTCGATGTCAATTACCAGTGGGAAGGCGATCTGCTGAAGTTCAAACGCAGCGGTGTCAAAGGGCAGCTGGATATTTCCGAGAACGACCTGCATATCCGGCTGGAGCTGGGGTTGATGCTTCGGCCCTTCAAATCCCGCATTGAGCAGGAGATTCACTCCCAGCTGGACCAGATCATCCAGGCCTGAATCCCGCTACAGGTCGTCCGGCAGGGAGAAAGGGGTCCGGTGGCCCGCCAGAATGTTGTTCATCACTCGTTGTTCCCGGCTGAGCAGGCGATCAATCAGCAGGTCGACCCGATCCATTTTCCGAAAGGCGCTGTAGCCCCGGTGCAGAAAGCTGTGCAAATCACCCAGATCGGCCATCTCGGCCGGGCCGCGGGTCATGGACAGTAGCCAACCGAGGGTGCGGTTGCGAACGTAGCGATCCAGTTCCTGCCCGGTTTCTGCCACCAGAGCCAGTTGTCGTTTGCGAATCGTTAGCTGGTTGCCGGCGCGATAAGCCTCGCAGTAACGCTCATCATCAAGACCTGTTGCCGAAAAGCCCTGCTGCGCAAGTATCTCTGCCAGCTCAAGATCGAGGCTCTGGGTAATCAGGTTGAGCTCGACCAGGCCGGCAAAGGTGGCCAGCAGGTGGTCGGGAAGCCATTTCACCATCTTCGGGAACACCCGATCGATGTTGTCGTCCCGGCGGGTCATGCCGGCAGGGGCATAGAGGTCGGTCAGCAGAAATTCCAGGCCGGTGTGGTAGCCCGGGTGACGGTATAAATCCTGGTGGGTGTTTTTTAGCCGCTCTGCCTGCCAGTCCGCCACCTGGTGGGCCTCGTCCCGAAGAGGATGCCTGGCCTTGTGTTGGCGGAAATCGTGGTATTCCAGCAGCAGGCGTTTCAGGCGGTGGGCGTTCTCAGTGTGCACATCCGTGGCAACCAGCCGCTCACGATACATTAAAGGCTCCATTCAACCGGGCAGAAAAGCGCCAGTTTAACGGAGCCTTGGATCTGGCGCACCTGCCCGTTACGGTTGAATTCAGCCCTGGGCGGCGGCCTCCAGGGTTTCCAGACCCGGCACCCATTCCTTGCTGTCCAGCGTGATGAAATGGCTGGGAGCTTCGGTTTCGACAATGCGCATGGTGGTGGGGCTGGTGCGGGCGCTGGCCAGCATGGCCTGGCGATCCAGTATTCGGTCGGTGGCCGGTATCAGGAAAGTCCCGTGGCGCACATGGCGATAGACCGAGGTGTCGGTGCGGGCCATCCATTCCATGATGTTCTCGATGTTGCGAACAATGGTCAGATGGTCTTTGGTGGCATAGAACAGTTTGCTCAGCAATTGGCGCTTGCGCGGGTTCATCTTGCCGAAGAAGGTCTGACCATAGGCCGACTGGGGGGCGCTGTTGATCAGACGAATCAACCAGGGCCACATGCCATGGCTGACTGGTTCGAGCAATGTGGTTACCAGAGCATGCAGTTTGCCCTGGGGTAAAACCGGCGCTTCCAGTACCACTTCCACGTTTTCGTAGAGCTCCGGCCACTGCCGGATAGCTTCAAGAATGACCGCGCCACCCCGGGAGTGGCCATGGATCCGGATGTTCTCGGTGCTGGGCAGGTTCTGCAACGACTGATTCAGGATGCAGGCGTCGTATTCGATGGTGCCTTCCAGGTGCTTGATGGGCACTTCCCAGGCCGGATTCTCTGGCGTTACACCGTTCACCGGGATGTGATAGTTGCTGCAGGTGAGCAAAATCAGTTCGGTGGTGGGGCCATCGTAGGCCTGGGTAAAGTAACAGTGATTCTCAAGAAAGCCATGCACGCCAATAACGGTGTGCTCTGCTGTGCCACTGTGATTACGCACAGACACAGCACCCCGGCCCACGCGGTAAACCCGGCCGGAAAACATTTCGGAATAGGCGCTTTCGATCGGTTTGATCAGCTTGCGAACATGACTGGCTTTCATGATTCATCTCCCTCCGGCCGCTTTTCGTTGTGTTATTGGTTTTGCTGAGCCGGTATGACATTTGTACCGTGAATGCCGAACGGGTTTAGTGGCGCCAGTGCCTTCAAAAATGGTGTGTTGAGGCCAATTGGCCGATCCGGGACACGGTTTTATAGCCATCGCACCGGACCATGTAGCCAGTATAGGACTGAACAGTTACTCACGTGTAATTTTTTGTAACTGTGCGCATGGTGTCCGAGGATGGAGCCGGTATCCGGACTCTGGCACAATGCCGGATTGGTTTTCTTTCATACAGGCACGCTATTGATCGGGGATAATCGGGTTTGAGCCAGGAGCAATCGCATCTCATGCTGCCTTCGGATTCAGCCTGGCTGGCTCTGGAACGGCCCGAAAACCCGATGACCATCACCATCATGCTGAGGATCGACGGGCTGACGCCGGGCCGTTTCCGGGAGTTTCTGGAGGTATACTGGCTGGCCTGGGAGCGGTTCCGTTGCCGCCCGGTATGGCGTGCCCCCGCCTGGTATTGGGAAAAAGACCTGACCTTCTCCGCGCCCCAGCATCTTGACGTGGCGCTGGACCGGTTCGAGCCGGAACAGTTGCAGGACTGGGTCTCGGAGCGCCTGAACGAGCCCTTACCGCTGTATCGTCCACGCTGGAAATTCTGGTTGGCCCCCAACGCACAGGGTGGCGCTGCGTTAGTTTTGAGGCTGCATCACTGTTACGCTGATGGCTTGTCCCTGCTGGGTATTTTTGACCGCCTGTGCCCGGCATCGCCGCGCCAGTATCCGGCCGTTTATGGATCAAAGGAGGAGCCTCGCGCAGGAGCCTGGATGGCGGCTGCCCAAAGCTGGCTGGAAGCTCGGATGGCAGAGGCGATTCCGGCTGTCTCAGGTTCTGTCGATACGCCATCAATGCCAGGCACTGGCAAGAGCATGGCAGGCCGTGCCCTGGAAAACAGTCTGCGCCTGGTGCACGAATTCAGTGAGTTTCTGGTGAGCCCAGAGGACTCTCCATCTGAGCTGAAGCGTCCGCTACTGGGCCGACGCAGCTGCCGCTGGTCCTCCCCGGTACGTTTGTCCCGCTTCCGAACCATTGCCCGGGCAACCAGTACAACCATCAACGATGTCCTGCTCGCCTGCGTGGCGGCGGCAGTCAAGCCCCGACTGGGCATGACCCCGGAGCAACTGGATGAGGCGGTGATGCACGCGGCCGTGCCGGTCGACATCCGGGCTCGCCTGCCCGACGGCGTGCGGCCGGAAGAGGGCGAGCCCGGTAACTGCTTCGGCACGGTGTTCGTGCCTTTGCCGGTGGATGGAGAGAGTGCCCTGGAGCGGTTGTTCCGGATCAAGCATGAAACCCGGAAACTGAAGAAGAGCTGGCAGCCTGGCCTGGCCTGGGGGCTAACCAGCTGCGCGGCACTGATTCCCGAACCGGGACGCAGGCCCTTCGCCGACCTGTTCTTCGGGAAAGCTTCGGCGGTGGTATCTAACGTTCCTGGCACTCCGGACACCCGCTATCTGGCTGGATGTGAGATCACCGAGCAGATGTTCTGGGTGCCTCAGGCCGGTGATATCGGGCTGGGTGTCAGCATTGTCAGCTACGGCGGACAAGTGCAGTTTGGTGTTGTGGCGGACGAGGCTGTGATGGCGGATCCTGCAGCCTTTGTTGAGGATTGCCTGAAAGAGCTGGAGCACTTCGGTGCCGACTAAGACCATCGGATAAGCGGATTATCTTCCCTCTCCATACAAATGTTCCGGATTGAGGTCTACCTTTGTTTTGTTAGCGCGAAAGGCTGCGTTGCCCCGCGACAAATACAACAAAGAGGAAGATGTCATGATCTATGCACAACCCGGAAAAGAAGGTTCCATTGTCTCCTTCAAATCCCGCTATGAAAACTTTATCGGTGGCGAGTGGGTGGCGCCGGTTAAAGGCCAGTATTTCGAGAACATCACCCCTGTTACCGGTGCGGTCATTTGTGAAGTGCCCCGTTCCTCGGCCGAGGATATCGACCTGGCGCTGGATGCCGCCCACAAGGCGGCGCCGGCCTGGGGCAAAACGTCGCCAACCGAACGTTCCAACATCCTGCTGAAAATTGCCGATCGCATTGAAGCCAACCTTGAGCAACTGGCCGTGGCGGAAACCTGGGACAACGGCAAGGCGGTGCGTGAAACCCTGAATGCCGACATCCCGCTGGCCGCCGATCACTTCCGTTATTTCGCCGGTTGTATCCGGGCTCAGGAAGGGCACATGGGCGAAATTGACCATAATACCGTCGCCTACCACTTCCACGAACCGCTGGGCGTGGTTGGTCAGATCATCCCCTGGAACTTCCCGTTACTGATGGCGGCCTGGAAGCTGGGCCCCTGCCTGGCCGCCGGCAACTGTACGGTGCTCAAGCCCGCCGAACAGACTCCGGTCAGTATTCTGGTGCTGATGGAGCTGATTGGTGACTTGTTGCCTCCGGGTGTGATCAACATCGTCAATGGCTATGGCCCGGAAGCCGGCGAAGCCCTGGCCACCAGCAAGCGCATCGCCAAGATCGCCTTCACCGGCTCCACCCCGGTTGGCTCGCACATCCTCAAGTGCGCAGCCGAAAACATTATTCCGTCGACGGTTGAGCTGGGTGGCAAGTCCCCGAACATCTATTTCTCTGATGTGATGAAGGCAGAGCCGGAATTCATCGACAAGTGCGTGGAAGGCCTGGTGCTGGCGTTCTTCAACCAGGGCGAAATCTGCACCTGCCCGTCACGGGCACTGGTTCAGGAAGACATGTTCGAAGAGTTCATGCAGAAAGTGGTTGAGCGCACCAAGGCCATCAAGCGTGGCAACCCGCTGGATACCGACGTTCAGGTGGGTGCCCAGGCATCCAAGGAGCAGTTCGACAAGATCATGTCGTACATGGAAATCGGTCGTCAGGAAGGCGCGGTTGTGCTGACCGGCGGTGACCGCGAGCATCTGGAAGGCGAGTTCAACAACGGTTTCTACATCCAGCCGACCCTGTTCAAGGGCGACAACAAGATGCGGGTGTTCCAGGAAGAAATCTTCGGCCCGGTGGTGGGGGTCACCACCTTCAAAACCGAGGAAGAAGCCCTGGCCATCGCCAACGACACCGAGTTTGGTCTGGGTGCCGGCGTGTGGACCCGCGACACCAATCTTGCGTACCGCATGGGCCGCAACATCCAGGCCGGCCGGGTCTGGATGAACTGCTACCACGCTTATCCGGCCCACGCCGCGTTCGGTGGTTACAAGAAATCCGGGGTTGGCCGGGAAACCCACAAGATGGCGCTGGAGCACTACCAGCAGACCAAGTGTATGTTGACCAGCTACGACACCAACCCACTCGGATTCTTCTGAATAATGTGGGTGCGCGGCCGCGGGCTTCCGTGGCCGCTTTATTCGTCCAACTTTATATTTTGTAGACACTCGGTCTAATTTCTGGGATATTAATTAGACGCTCGGTCTAATTAAGGGTGATGGATGAATCAGCTACCAGTAAAGCGCCGACGGGGCAGGCCGCCCAAATCCTCGGCAGCGAGTTATCAGAACACACGGGATGCCTTGATCCAAGTGGGCCTGGGGGTTCTGACAGAGAAGGGCTACTCCTACACCGGTATAGACGAAATCCTGCGACAGGCGGGCGTGCCCAAGGGCTCCTTCTATCATTACTTCGACAACAAGGAAGCCTTCGGCAGGGCCCTGATTGAGGCTTACGGCCAGTTCTTTGCGAAGAAGCTGGAGCGCTCGTTGTCCGATGCGTCCCTCAGCCCCCTGGCGCGGATTCAGGCCTTTGTGGATGGCGCCAAAGCGGGCATGCAGAAGTTCGATTATCGCCGGGGATGCCTGATTGGCAATCTCGGTCAGGAAATGGCGGCTTTGCCAGAGAGCTTTCGGAGTTTGTTGTGCGCCGTTTTCCGGGACTGGGAGTCGCGGGTTGAGCGGGTTCTCGAAGAAGCTCGCAAGCTTGGTGAAGTGCCCCAGAGCCTGTCCTGCGACCAGATGGCACAATTCTTCTGGACAGGGTGGGAAGGTGCGGTGCTAAGGGCCAAGCTGGAACAATCCCCGGAACCGCTTGACCGTTTTGCCCAGGGCTTTATGGCGCTGGTGCGCGGTTCCTGATGACAACCGATCTACTCACGTTCACGAAACAGTGGAGGCAACATGTTCAAAGCAATCCTGATAGAAGGCAGCCGTGGCGACCAGCAGGTGGCGCTGAAATCCGTTGATGAGTCCCAGTTGCCCGAAGGCGATGTGACCGTTGAGGTGGCCTACACCACCCTGAACTACAAGGATGGACTGGCCATTACCGGCCGCGCGCCCATCGCGAAAACCTATCCGATGGTGCCGGGCATTGACCTGGCTGGCGTGGTGACGGAATCGTCCAACCCTGAGTTCAAGGCCGGAGACGAAGTGGTTCTTAATGGCTGGGGCGTGGGCGAGAAGCACTGGGGTGGTCTGGCCCAGAAAGCACGACTGTCCGGGGACTGGCTGATCCCGCTGCAGGCGCCATTCACGGCCCGTCAGGCCATGGCCATAGGTACCGCGGGGTATACCGCAATGTTGTGCGTGATTGCGCTGGAGAAGCACGGCGTCACACCGGATTCCGGCGACATTCTGGTGACCGGGGCCACTGGCGGAGTCGGCAGCGTAGCCGTCGCCATCCTTGCCAAGCTGGGTTATTCGGTAACGGCAGTGACCGGCCGGCCCGAAGAAGAAGTCTACCTGAAATCTCTGGGTGCCAAACAGATTCTGGATCGGGCCGAGCTGAGCGAGCCCGGTAAGCCGCTAGCTCGTGAAACCTGGGCCGGGGCGGTGGATGTGGCCGGTGGCCAGGTGCTGGCAAACGTCTGTGCCGGCATGAAATACCACGGTGTGGTGGCCGCATGCGGGCTGGCAGCGGGCATGGATTTCCCGGCGACGGTGGCGCCTTTCATTCTGCGTGGCGTGACCCTGTGTGGCATCGACAGTGTGATGGCGCCGAAAGCAGACCGTTTGTACGCCTGGAAGCGCCTGTCTGAGGATCTGTCCCCTGAGTTGCTGGACAGCATGATCACCGAAGTGGCCTTTGACAACGTCATCGACGCTGCCGGCCAGCTGATGGACGGCAAGATCCGGGGCCGGATTGTGATTCCCGTGGCCGGGTAATGCCGGCCCGTCTCACTAACGATACAAAGAAACAGAGGACGTACCATGTCAGTACAGAACGAATTGCCCATCAGCCGCTTCCCGGTGCCTGAGCTGGATGCTCTTCCGGAGGATATCCGCAGCCGCATTCTCAAGGTTCAGGAGAAGTCCGGTTTCATCCCCAATGTGTTCCTGGCGTTGGCGCACCGGCCAGCGGAGTTTCGGGCGTTCTTCGATTACCACGATGCCTTGATGGAAAAAGAGAGCAACCTCACCAAGGGGGAGCGTGAAATGATCGTGGTGGCCACCAGCAACCTGAACCAGTGTCAGTATTGCGTGGTGGCCCACGGAGCAATCTTGCGGATCCGGGAAAAGAACCCGCTGGTGGCCGATCAGGTGGCTGTGAATTATCGCAAAGCCGATATCACCGAGCGTCAGAAGGCCATGCTGGATTTTGCCGTGAAGGTTTCCCAATCAGCGTACGAAGTCAACGACAGCGATTTTCAAGCGCTGCACGAGCATGGCTTCACCGATGAGGACGCCTGGGATATTGCCGGCATCGCGGCCTTCTTCGGCCTGTCCAACCGCATGGCCAATGTCACCAGCATGCGCGCAAACCCCGAGTTCTACTCCCTGGGACGATAAACAGCCGGGGCTTCGCCCCGGATTTTCCGGCCTGCCGTCTCCCCTGTAATACCTTCTTACATACTCCTGAACGTCTCCTCGCAATACTCCCTGAAGCCGGTTCGGTTCCGGCAAAGATCAATAATATTCAGGGAGTGGTACATGAAAACAATAACGGCGGAATCCAGAACATTCAGGGGTGGCTATCGTTGGCTGGTGGCCTGCGCGGTATTGATCTTGTTGCAGGGCTGCGGGGGCGGAGGCTCGGACTCTTCTGATCCCTCGGACTTTGATGCCCCGGTTGAGCCGGTGAACGTCGGAGGTGACGGCGATCTATACGCACCGGATCGGGTGCTGGCCGTAGACATCCGCATGCCGGCTGACGAGTTTCGCCAACTCCGCAGCGAGGCCCGAACCCTGGCCAGTACCGATCGAGAGTGTGTGCCGGCATTCGAATACACCGAGTATACGGCCCGGGTAACGATCGATGGCGAATCGATGGACAAGGTCGTCGTTCGCAAAAAAGGCTACATGGGCTCCCTGAGCCCGAGCATTCCCTCTCTCAAGCTGGATTTCAACGACCTGCAGAAAGGCCGGACCTACCAGAATTCCTCCCGGATGACCCTGAACAACAATCGCCAGGATCCTTCCAATGCCAGGCAATGCATGGCGTATGACCAGTTCCGTGAAGCCGGCATTGCGGCGCCGAGATGCAACTACGCCAGGGTAACCGTGAACGGCGAAACACTCGGCGTGTTTACCAATGTCGAGCCTCTTAAAAAGCCTTTCCTGACCCGTGCGTTCGGCAACGATGAGGGCAATCAGTATGAGGCGCAGACTGCCGATTTTGGTACCTGGCTGAGCCAGCGATTCGAGAAGAAGACCAACGAAAAGGAAAACGACCGAAGTGACCTGCAAGCCGTTGCAGAAGCTCTGGCGTTGCCAGATGAGCAGATGCTGAACGTGTTGCCGCAGTTGGTCGATGTGGACCAGTTCATCCGCTTCTGGGCGGTGGAAACCTTGCTCGGCGCCTGGGATTCTGCCACCGGTAATGCCAACAACTTCCATATTTACCGTAACCCGGAGGACGGACTGTTCCATTTCATTCCCTGGGGGGCGGACACAGCTTTTCGCGGGGACCATCCGCTCAAGCCGCTAACCGGTGTTTTCTATCGCAATTTCCGGCTCGCAGATCGTCTGTTCCAGATACCCGAATACCGGGCAGCCTATTATGCGGAGTTGGAGAACCTGTTGGAAACCCAGTGGGATGAGAATGCCTTGACCGACCGCCTGGCGCGCATCCGGCAATTGACCGGAACCACCGAGGAAGCGGCGGCCAGCCTGGAACGCTTTATCATCGGCAACGGCGAGCCGGGCGACGATGATTACCAGCCCGCCCGCAGGGTTGTTCTGGAGCAGGCGATGGCGGCGGAGACGCCGACTGGCGAAGTCTCGCTACTGGCGGATAACGAGCCGGATTGCAGCGCGCCCGCCACGACGGCCTTGACCGGCAACATCACATCCCAGAGTGGAAATGACCGAGGCGCATTCAATTTCACCTTGCCGGACGGGCGCAACGTCAGTGCCAGCCTGACCTACGCCGCCTTTGAAGTGGACAGCCTGGTGTATTCCGTGGACCGGGAAACCAAACCGGCGGTCGTTAGTCTCCTGATGATCGGAGTGGATGCCGGTGACAGCTTCAAACCCTATGTGCTTCAGCTGTTTATTGAATCGTCGGACTACGTACCGGGTAGCCATCGCTTCCATGGCTTTGCCACCAATGCGCTGCTGTTTGAGGTGGATGAGAGCCTGCCCGGAGATGTCCGGACGATTGCTCTGGGAGCTCAAGGGCAGATTACCCTGACCAGTGTTGGCACCGGGGAGCAGGCCGGGGACGTGGCAATCACCCTGGATGCCACCCTGGAGTACGTGGCCGACGTGCCATGAACATGGCAGTTGGTAGCCCGGTGGCGAGATTTGCCGGGCATTCCCTTGAGGCGCAGGCAAGAGCGCTCCTGATGAACCGTGTGGACACCAAGTTCATGATTCCGGCTCATGAGCTCGACCAGTGTCTTCAGGGGCTGGAGCGCGAGTATTCGATGCTTGAGATTGGGGCGGCTCGGCGTTTTACCTACGACACCCTGTATCTGGATACGCCGGACAGCCAGCTGTATCTGGATCATCACAACGGCAAGCTTAATCGTTTCAAGCTGCGGATTCGTCACTACCGGCAAAGCGGAGAGAGCTTTCTTGAAGTCAAGAAGAAGAGCAACCGGCAACGCACCATCAAAACCCGGTTGTCGTTAACCGGAGACGGTCGGGACCCGCACGTCATCAATGATTTCCTTTCCGGGCAATTCGGCCTTCCGGCTGCAGGGATGCGGCCGGCACTTTTTGTCCGGTATGAACGGATGACTTTGCTCCGGCGGGACGGCCATGAGCGGGTGACGGTGGATACCGGGCTCTCCTTCCAGACGCCTGATCGACAGCGTTCCGTTGCGCTCCCGGGTCTTGCCATTTTCGAAATCAAATATGACCGGAAAGCCTCTGGCTCGCCTTTGATGGCGCGTCTGGCCGCGCTCGGATACAGGCCGGTGACTTTCAGCAAGTACTGCGTTGGTCGGGTTTTTCTGGACGGAGACAACCTGAAAACCAATCGATTCAAACCGTTGTTAAGGAGCGTTCATGGAATCTGCAGTTGACCTCCATTTTGTTATCCGGCTGTTGATTAACGCGGCCTCGGTATTGGTATTGATTCGCTGTTATTACCGCTATTCCCGTCACCGGGAGAATGCAGCCTCTTTCATTCTCTTTGGCGTTGGCGTGTTTCTGGTGACGGCGCTGCTGCATTCGGTGACGGTTACGATGGGCTTTGCCTTTGGCCTGTTTGCCGTGTTTTCCATGCTGCGTTATCGCACCGAAGCCCTGGGTATCAAGGAGATGACCTACCTGTTCCTGGTGATCGCCATGGCCCTGCTGGCCGCAGTCGGGACCATGCACCACCTGGAGTTGATCATGCTGAATGGCCTGGTCATCGCCCTGGCGGTTGTGCTCGAAACCCGCATCCTGTTACCGCGACACGGTGAGAAGGAGGTGGAATACGAAAAGATCGAGAACGTGCACCGGCAACAACAGGCAGCCTTGATTGCCGATCTCAGGGAACGCACCGGGCTGGATGTGTTCCGGGTTGATGTGGTGTCTGTCAGCTACCTGAGAGACACCGCGATGCTTCGAATGCACTATCACCTGGAGGTGGGACATGAATGAGCAAGCGGGCAAACTGCTGGCCTTTGCGCTGCTGCCGATGATTGGTTCAGACGCCCTGGCGAGCGATGGCGACGGGGGGGCTCTGGCGGAGGTGAGTGGTTACATCGCGGCCGGTATCGACCACTACGGCGCGTTCCATGATGAGGACGGAGAAGAATCCACGACGCGTGGCGTGTTGCGCAACGCCAAGCTCCAGGTTGAACTGGCGTGGGGCGACGCCTGGGAGGCCGAGATTGACGGCGGCTACGAGATTGAAGGCGACAACAGAGACGCAGAGTTGGGCGATGCCTATGTTCAGTACAACGGCCCTGATCGCCTTGCCGTCCGGCTGGGCCAGTTCAAGGAGCCGTTCGGTATGGAACGGCTGACCAGCTACTCAAGTCTCAGTACAGGTGAGCGCTCAATGGTTACCTCGGCTTTTGCGCCGGGCCGTTCACTGGGGGTTATGGTGGGGCAGTACCGGAAATCCTCAACCTGGGCGCTGGGGTTATTCAGCGATGAGCGTAAACCGGAAGACGGCAGCGCTGTAACTGCCAGGGTCTCCCGTGCTCCCGTCCGCTCGGAGGATCAGGTACTCCATCTCGGTGCAGCAGCATCCTGGCGCCAGCATCGTGAGGAGGAATTCCAGATCAAGGATGAGGCCGAGGTGTTCAGCGCTGACAACGTGGTTCGCAGTCCCCGCTTTGAGGCCCGTGAAAGCAGGCTTGCGGGCGTGGAGGCCGGTTGGCAGTTTCATCGGTTGACCGTGACAGCAGAAGTCATGGCTCAGGAGGTGCGTCGTAAAGGCGGAGAATGGTGGCGGTTTACCGGGGGCTATGTCCAGGCCGGCCTGCTGTTGACCGACGACCAGCGCCCTTACGAACGGGGCGAGTTCAAACGCATCAAACCAAAGAGTAACGGCGGCGCCTTGGAACTGGTGGCGCGTTACAGTGCCGTTGACCTGAGGGATCGAAACATCGGGGCGGAAGCCAGCGTGACCACCGTGGGCCTGAATTACTATCTGGGTAAAGACATTCAGCTTCGGTTGAATTACCTGATGCCGGAGATCAGCGGTAATCGTCTGTCGCCGGATCCCGAGGGTAATGCCGCGACGCTGCGGCTGGTTTACCGGTTTTAATTGGGGGGGCGAGGGCTTTTGTTGGGCCCATCGATATGCCGGGGTAACTCCAGTATCACCTCGGTCCATTGCCCGGGTTCGCTGGCAATTTTCATGGTGCCACGATGATGCCGCATGATGGTGTGGCAGATACTCAACCCCAGCCCCAGGTTATCCGGCGTCTCGCTGGTGGAGAAAAACGGGTCAGTCAGTCGCTGCAGGTTACTGGAGTCGATGCCTTTGCCATTATCCCGGACGGTAATGCTGGTCACGGCTGCGGTGGAGGCAGCGGTAATCCGGATTTGCGGTCGTGCAGGGCTAGCAGCACGGATGGCTGACGATGCATTCATCAGGAGGTTGACGAACACCTGAATCAGCGGTGACGGAAAGCAGGCGACCGAGAGGCCAGCGGGGATCTGGGTGGTGACTGCGGTGCCCTGCAGCTGGTGCCGGCAAAATCGCAGGGCCGTTTGCACCAGCTTGTCGAGATCTACAGCCTCCGGGCCATGATCCGGTGCCGGGCGGGAGAATTCGATCAGGTCCGACACGATCTCGGCAATCCGGTGTTGATGGGTTGCGGCATCGTCCAGTGCCTCGGCCACGTCCGGATTCCGGTTGATCGCCGCGGAAAAGTCCACTGCCTGTATGGCGCAATTGAGCGGGTTGGTGATCTCGTGCAGCAGACCCTTGGCCATGTGGCTCAGGGCCTGGTGTTTCTGCTCCTGGGCCAGTTTGTCCTCGGTGGCCTCCAGTGTCTGCAAGGCGCGGGAGAGCTGCCGGTTCCGGTCTCTGAGCAGAAACTGCAGGGCCAGCAGGTTGCGCAGGAACTTGGAGAAAAACCATGCCGATAACGGCGAAACCACCAGGCACATCAGAATCAGCCAGTTGGTGATTACGCCGATAAGCACGGTGACAACCTGATCGGCCGGGACCGAGAGGACCGTGGCCAGCACCAAAAGGATCAGGTTGGCCGCCATAATGATGCTGGTGTGCTTCAGCGAGAGGGTGATGATGCCGACCGAGCTGATAAAAAAGAACAGCCCCACCACAGGGGCGATGGCGGCGCCGGCACCGATATAGCCGAGGTAGCTGAACGTCGCCATGTTGATGAATACGAGATAGACAACCAGCGGTGCCGCTCGCCGCAACCGGGTGAAGCGATGAGCCAGAATGAGTGCTGTCAGTACCCCGGTGTAGAGCAGGTAACCGGCAAACACCTGGGACGTAGCCGAGTGCGTGATCTGTCCGGCCAGGAAAAGCAGGGTGCCAATAAACGCGATGATCAGGTAAACATCGGCGAACAGCGGAAGCACGCGGTAACGGTATTGGGTGCGGGAAAAACGCTCAAACCGCCGTTGACGATCAGCGGGCAGCTGTTTGATCTGCTCGATGCCGGAAAGCAGGTTCATGGTAACGCCTGTTGGTGATGTCTTTGCATAAACAGAATCAGCTCCGGCAGGCGCTCAAAGCCAAGCTTGACGAAAATCCGGTCCTTGTAGGAATGCACCGTTTTACAGGACACGCCCAGTTCCTCGGCGATGTCACGAACGGCTACCCGTTGCGACATCAGCCTTGCCACCTCCCGTTCGCGGCCGGACAGTGCCTGGTAGGCGTTCAGGGTTTCATCGGCCCGATCTCGTGTCGATTGCCAGTTGCCAAGGTATACCTGCCCACTGCGAATGTAGAACAGGGTTTTGATCAGTTCCTGGATCGACTGCTGTTTTGAGACCACTGCCTTGATGCCGGATTCCAGATAAATCGCCATGCGGGCGCTGTTTACCGGAGTGTCTGAGATCAACAGCACCGAGAGTGCCGGGTGCAGGCTGAGGGCATTTTCAGCAATGGTGAGCCCGTCATTGTCTTTCAGGTTCTCCTCAATCAAGAGCACGCCGGGCCTGACGCCGGGTAGGCGTTGCAAAGTCTCAACGCCGGTTTCGGATTCGCCCACTAATTCAATGTCTTCATGGTGAAGAATCTGGAACAGCAGGCTGTCTCGGAAAAGGCGGTGGCTGACGGTCGCGAACAGCCGGAGTCTGCGCTGAGGGTTCACGGTCAGTCACCCGATGCTGGAAGCACTGGCAGGGTAATGGCCAGATGCAGGCACTGGCCATCTGCCTTGGTACTGACGTCCCCGCCCAGTAGGCTGGCGGTTACGAACAGCATCAAAAGTGCCGCCTGTTGTTCAAGAAGCGGGCCGGAGAGCCGCGTGAGCGGAGCCAGTAGATGGCTGTAGATGCGTAGCGGTTGTTCCGGGGCTACGTGAAGCTGATCGCGGCTCTCGGTTAGCACCAGGTGGCTCCAGTCAAGACCGGAGCTGACAAGCAGGGTGTTGAGGGCTTGCCCCAGTAATTCTGCCGGCGAGCAGGGGGGAGACGATGTGGCCCGTTCCTGGGGCGGGGTCCCGCTGAACAGTGATGCAATCCGGCTCTGACCGGGGCCTGCCGGGACGATGTTTTCCAGCCGACTGAGTTCCTGCCGCACACGGTCGCAGAACCGCCGGACAAGCTCCTGTTCCAGATGCATATCCTGGCTGGCCCTGAGGTGTGCTTTCGCCGCAGGCAGGTGGTCAATGCTGGCGACGGTATCCAGAAAAGCGTTCAGCGTGGTGTCGGGAATCTGTGGCCCCAGAATGGGGCGCAAATGGTCCAGGAGCCTGCCGTGGCGCTGCAGGCGCAGCTGGGCAAAGCGTTTCCGGGTTTCGCAGCGAGTGTTGTCCAGGGCCGACGCCAGCTCACGGTGGCGAGCGATGGCCTCCCGGAACAGTGGTAGCAGGGTTTGTGCTTGCCAGGGTTTTTTCTGGTAGCGAAAGATCCGGCCTTCATTCACGGCATTGAGGGCAACATCCACCTCGCCCCAGGCGGAAGTCAGAATCCGGATAATGGCCGGATGAGACTGACGCAGCTCATCCAGCAGCTCTTTGCCCTGCATGCCCGGCATCCGCTGGTCGGTCATCACCGCTGCAATGGGGGCGCCTGGCGTTCGCAGATGTTCCAGTGCCGCTTCCGCACTGTCTGCGGACAGGAGTGTGAACTCATCCTGCAGGTGTTCCAGCTGACGGATCAGATATTTTGTGGCGGCAGGTTCGTCATCGACAATGAGCACGACGGGGCGCTGCCCGTCAGTGTTTGGGAGCGATGGCTGGTGTTCGGTCTGGCCGCGCAGCTCCGGGCCTGTCAGGGCCGCCGCCATAAGGTGTGATCGGATAAGGTCAGGGTCCAGGGGCTGCTCGAAGCAACGATCGATTACCTGGGTGTCCAGCAGCGCCACCAGTTCGCTCAGGATAACGCGCTCGGTTATCAACACCCGGAGCACGGCGGGATATTGTGTTCTGGCCTTGGTCAGCAGACTGGAGTTTATTGCGGTTGATGCTTCGCATCCGGCTATCACCAGCGCTGCGGGCGGGGCTTCAGCGGCCGCTATGTACTCAAGCACTGCCTCATCTGAGTTGAAGACGTGTATCGAGAAGTCCTGTTCGAACAAGGCCTCGAACGTCTGCTTTGCCTCTTCGCTGTGGTAGCGCAGTAAAACGGTGGGTGAGTGGAAGTGCCCCATGTTTCCGGTCGTTCCTTGATATCGAATCGGCTGGACAGGTTATCAGGCGGGCGTCAGTCGTTTTGTAGGAATTTCCTACAAATGCAGGTTGTGGCGCCGAGAATGTTCGTTTCTGTGATGACTTTGGCAATTGCCAGAGCCCACTGTCTGAGAGCGACTACACTTAACGCTGAGTGCTTTCAGGAGGTAAATGTCATGACCACTCAAGACAGTCATCTCACCAACCACGAAGTCACCATCTGCCTTGCCGGCGGCGCCGTGCTGGGGCCGTTCAATGCCACCTGGAGCCAGGACGCCGGCGGTGATGTGAGGGAGCTGGTGCGCCAGTACGATGCCTTTCTGCAGGGCGAGAAGCAGAGCCGCTTCAAGTTTCATCTGCACGATACCTACACCAATACCGTGCACACGCTGATTCTGAACTTTGAGCAGGTGACCGGCATCTGCGACCATGTCCGCCTGAAATCCCATGGCAACGGCACGTGAGGGCCGCTGTGGGAAGCCATCGAGCGTGACATAAGGAGGATGTGATGACCGAGTTCAGAACTGAAAAAGACAGCCTGGGTGAGGTCCGGGTACCGGCAAACGCGCTCTGGGGCGCGCAGACCCAGCGTGCGGTGGACAATTTTCCGGTCAGCGGGCAGCCGATGCCGCCCGAATTCATTGCCTCTGTGGTTCAGGTCAAACGCGCGGCGGCCCAGGCCAACGCGTCACTGGGCTTGCTGGAGCCGCAACTGCGTGATGCCATTTGTGACGCCTGCGGCCGGTTGCTGAAAGGAGAGCATGCGGATCAGTTTCCGGTGGACCGGTACCAGACCGGCTCCGGCACCAGCACCAACATGAACGTGAACGAGGTGATCGCGGCTCTGGCCCGCAAGCAGGGCGTGGAGGTTAATCCCAACGACCACGTCAACATGAGCCAGAGTTCCAACGATGTGATCCCTACGGCTATTCATGTCAGTGCCGTGTTGGCGGTAAAAGCCCGACTGCTGCCGGCGTTGTCGCACCTTCGAGGGGTGATTTACGGCCGGGAGGCGGAACTGTCCGGGCAGGTGAAGACCGGGCGCACCCATCTGATGGATGCCATGCCGGTGACGCTCGGCCAGGAACTCAGAACCTGGCGGGAGCAGATCGCGGCAACCGAGCTGCGCCTTGAGCGGGCCATGGAGGATCTGGCGGCATTACCCCAGGGCGGCACCGCCGTTGGCACCGGGGTGAATGCGGCCTCGGAGTTTGCTGGCCAGTTTGTGAAGTTTCTGAAGCACAATACCGGCCACCCATTCCGGTCGCTGGAGCACAAGTTTGTGGGCCAGAGCGCGGTTGATGCGCCTGTGGCATTGTCTGCCCAGTTCCGTGGTGTTGCCGTGGTGCTCACCAAAATCGCCAATGATCTGCGCTGGATGAACAGTGGCCCGATCCATGGTCTGGCGGAAATCAGCCTGCCGGCCTTGCAGCCGGGCAGCAGCATCATGCCCGGCAAGGTTAACCCGGTGATTCCGGAATCGGTGGCGATGGTCAGTGCCCAGGTGACGGGGCTGGATGCGGCCGTCACCATGGCGGGGCAGTCCGGCAACTTCCAGTTGAACGTGATGCTGCCACTGGTGGGGGCGAACTTGCTGGATATGTGCGGGTTGCTGGCCAATGCTGCGAACCTGCTGGCGGACAAGGCCCTGCAAGGGTTCACCGTCAATACCGAAAACCTGAACGCGGGGGTGGGTCGCAACCCGGTTCTGGTGACGGCGTTGAACCCGGAAATCGGCTACGCCCTGGCTGCGGATATTGCCAAAGAGGCTTACCGTAGCGGGCGCCCGGTTATCGACGTTGCCGAAGAGCGGAGCGGATTGAGCCGCAAACGGCTTGAAGAACTGATGGACCCGCTCAAGCTGACCCGGGGCGGACTGACCTGATCTGGCCGGCGGTAAACAGGGGTAAACAGAGTGCTGCTGTCGCTTGAGTTGTTTGTCATGCTGGTGCTGGCCAACGGATCTCCGGTGGTTGTGGCGCGGTTGTTCCATCAGCACGGCAACTGGCCCATCGATGGTGGCCGGTTATGGCGCGATGGCCGACCGCTGCTGGGGCCCAGCAAAACCTGGCGTGGTCTGGTATCCGGGGTTCTGACCTGCGCTCTGTTCGCCCTGTGGGTGGGCCTGGGCTGGCTGTTCGGGGCGCTGTTTGCGTTCTTGTCGCTGTGGGGCGATATGCTCAGCAGTTTCACCAAGCGCCGTATGGGTTTGGCTTCCAGCGCCCGGGCGGTCTGGTTGGATCAGCTGCCCGAGGCGCTGCTACCCATGGTGCTGGCCTGGTACTGGCTGGCGCTGCCATTGTGGGAAGCTATGGCGATTGCACTTCTATTCGCACTGTCCAATATGTTGTTCTCACCGTTGTTTTACCGCCTGGGTATTCGTAAACAGCCGCACTAGCCGGCGGGTCCGCGGGTGAGGGTGTGAATAGTCACTTCAGGAGGGCAGTTCAGGCGCACATTCAAGACCGAAGTGCCAGCTCCGGGTGAGGTGTAACCCTGCATGCCGTTCACCTGCCAGAGCCCGCGGCCAAGGCGCCTCGGGCAATCGGAGTCGAGCGTCAGCGGGATGCCGCCAGGCAGGCAGAGCTGCCCGCCGTGGGTATGGCCGCAGAGGAACAGGTCGTAACCGGCATGGGCGGCTTCCCGCCAGATCTCCGGCGTGTGGCTGAGCAACAGGCTGATCCCCCCTGCGGGTATGTCGTCGCCGGCCCGGTGCAGGTTGTGAACCTTGTAATAATGGGCATCGTCCACGCCAGCCAGGTACAGGCGGCTGTCGCCCCGCTCCAGCGGTACCATTTCATTCATCAGCAGCCGATAGCCCATGTCTTCAAGAGCCGGCACCATGCGCACACTGTCGTGGTTGCCAAGGACAGCATAGGCATCGCCGTAAATGGCTTTGCGCAGTCTGGCCATGCCGTCCAGAGCATCGTCTATGGGGCCCCAGGTGCGCTGCCGGTAATCGCCGGTCAGCACGCACAGATCGTAATCCAGCGGCGCGATTTGCCGTATAACTGCCTGAAGGTTGGCTTCGTCCATATCGACATGCAGGTCGGTCAGGTGAAGAATGCGGAAGCCCTCAAAAGCAGAGGGGAGATCGGGCAACACGAAGGTATTGTGTTCGGTGGTCAGTTTCAGGCTGTTGGCCTGAGCCCGGCGTAGCAGGCCGACAGCCTGCAGGCAGAAACGAATCAGCCCCGGAGCGTTGGTCAGGTTTTCCAGGTGGAACGAGCGCTTGTCCCTTCCGAATACCCGGGCTTCGGTCTCCTGCTCAATGCCGAGGCGTTGACGGGCATGAACGGGCCCGAGCCTCAGGCTCAAGCGGTAGTGGAGCAGCTCATCCTGATCTTCCGTTACGCGAACCCTTGCGGTCATGCTGTTATCCCTGATGCCGAGCGGAACCTTATCTGTGGTTCCTGTCTTAATTATGGTTGTTGCCTTGGGTAGTGCAAATTACAGGTGCTGATTTGGCTTTTCAGTCTTGAGACGCCACAATCAGTGATCATTCGACGATGTACAGTGTACGGAGTGCCCCATGACCGACGCATGCAATCTGCCCGGCCTGAGTGTTCCCAGGAGTCGTTTTCCAGACCCTGAACAGGATCTGTCTGAAGCCGCCGGTGAGTCCCGGCTTGTGCTGGCGGGGGGCTGTTTCTGGTGTGTGGAAGCGGTATTTCTGGCGGTTGACGGTGTTCAACGTGTGACTTCCGGTTATGCTGGCGGTGAGGCCAGTACCGCGAACTACGAGGCGGTCTGTACCGGGAAAACCGGGCATGCCGAAGTCATCGAAGTGCATTACGATCCGGCACGGGTCAGCTTCGGCCAACTGCTGAAGCTGTTCTTCTCGGTGGCCCACGATCCGACCCAGCTCAACCGACAGGGTAACGATGTCGGCAGCCAGTATCGCTCCGCAATTTTCTATGAGACCCCAGAGCAGCGCGACGTTGCCGAGGCGTATATCCGCCAGCTGGATGCCGCCAGCGTGTATCCGGATCGCATCGTGACCACCCTGGAGCCCCTGGAAGCCTTTTATCCGGCTGAGGAGCACCACCAGAACTTTGCCGCCCGTAATCCCTGGCAACCATACATCATGGCGGTAGCGGCACCGAAGATGGAAAAACTGGCCAACACCTGGCCCGAACAGCTGAAGCCCGAATTCAGCAAAGACGACCCGGGCCAGGCCTGAGGAGGCACCCATGACTGTATCTGCAGCAGGCTATGACCTGACGCCGTTAACCCGGGCAGAAGTGGAAGCCCGGGCTGAGCATCTTTCTGAGGAAGAACGCCGGGTGCTGCTCGATCACGGCACCGAGCGTCCCTTCTGTGGCACCTTGCTGGATAACAAAAAGTCCGGCACCTATCACTGCCGGTTATGTGATCTGCCGCTGTTCAGCTCCGACTCCAAGTTTGATTCCGGCACTGGCTGGCCAAGTTTTTTCCAGCCCTTCGACCCGGAGCATATCCGGTACCTGGAGGACTCCAGTCTTGGTATGACCCGTATCGAAATTCGTTGTCCCCGTTGCGACAGCCACCTGGGCCATGTGTTCCCTGATGGGCCGCCGCCTACCGGGCAGCGTTATTGTCTGAACTCCATTGCAATGGTGTTCTCTGAATCGAACTAGAGTCTGAATATCGCGAGCTCTTTGTTGCGGCTATAATGCGCCTTTCTTTTTAGGGCCGACCATCTGAAATCGGCTCTGGTGAAAGGTGATCGATGGTCAGACTGAAATTAAACCCGCTCACTGAATCGGCTACCCTGCTCCGACGTGCCGGCGTCGTGATTGGCTCCGTGGGGCTGACGGCGCTGTATTCGCTCTTGATCCTGTTGCGGGCGCTTTTCGGACGCCTGAACCGGCCGATTGTCGACAAATATTGCCGGGAATGGTCGGCGGCGTTGTTGCGGCTGGTTCGGGCGAGCCTGGTTGTTCGCGGAGAAGTGCCGGACTTCAACGATGGCCGGCGCTACATCATCATGAGCACCCATGCCAGCCACTACGACATCCCGGTCAGTTTCGTGTCGCTGCCAGGTTCAATCCGCATGCTCGCCAAAAAGGAGCTGTTCAGCATTCCTCTGCTGGGGCAGGCCATGAGGGCGGCCGAGTTTCCATCTATTGACCGTTCCCGTCGAAACCGGGCGGTGAAGGATCTCGAGAAAGCCCGTCAGATGATGGAAAGTGGCATTGTGTTGTGGGCAGCCCCGGAAGGCACCCGCTCGCCGGATGGTCAGCTGTTACCGTTCAAGAAGGGATGCTTTCACCTGGCTCTGGATACCCAGGCTGTGATTGTGCCGGTGGCGATTCGGGGGATTCATCGGGTGCTGCCTGCGCGCACCTGGCAAATTAACCTGGGACAGCCGGTGGACGTGCGCGTGGGCACTCCCATCGACACGGCAGGAAAAAGCAAGGACGACATCGCGGAGATTATGGCGGGCGTGCGTAAGAACCTGGAGGAATTACTGGGCAACGGCGAGGCAGAATAAGCTGCCCCGCCGGCGATGCTCAGGCGGCGGAGACCACGGTAGAGAACAGATAGCCGGTGTAACCGATGTAAACGGCCAGCAGCAGGGCACCGTCAACCCTCGATACGAGCTTACGCCAACCGGTCAGGCCGAAGCCCATGACCAGCAGCGCCAGAGTCAGGCCCAGCATTAACGTCCAGTCCCGATACAGCACCTCAGGGTCTACCGACAACGGTTGAATCGCCGCGGCGAGCCCGACCACGGCCAGGGTGTTGAAGATGCCTGAGCCCAGGATGTTGCCCAGAATCAGGTCGTGCTCGTTCTTCTTGACAGCGGCAATAGCTGAGGCCAGCTCCGGCAGTGATGTGCCGATAGCGACAATGGTCAGGCCGATGATCAGATCACTCACACCCAGGCTCTGGGCAATAGCGACCGCACCCCACACCAGAAGCCTTGAACTGACAATCAGCAGAATCAGCCCGATCACCAGCCAGATAATTGCGGTTTTCAGGGGCATGGGGTGGGCAACGATTTCGGACTCAGCATCCCCTCCAAGCGGGTCAGCTTTGCCACGTATCCCCTGATAGATGGACCAACCCATGACCGCGGCAAAGACGCCCAGAAGCACCCAGCCATCCAGTCGGCTCAGCTCTCCGTCGATCAGTTGCGCACCGGCAATCAGAGTGAGTACGACCAGTAGTGGCAGTTCTTTGCGGATGACCTGTGAGTGCACAGCGATCGGCGCGATGATGGCGGTCAGGCCAACAATCAGGGCGATGTTGGTGATATTGGAGCCGTACCCGTTTCCGAGAGCCAGGCCGGGGTTGCCGTCAGACGCAGCCATGGCAGAGACCGCAAGTTCCGGAGCAGAGGTGCCGAAACCGATAATGACCATGCCGATCAGTAGCGTAGGCATGCCCAGGTGTTTCGCGGTGGCGGCGGCTCCTTCCACAAATTTGTCCGCGCTCCAGACCAGCAGGATCAGGCCGGCAATAACGGCACCGATGGCCATCAACATAGAGAAACCTCAAAAAGATTAACGTCGGAAACTCCGGCCCATGGCCCGGAGGAAAGTGTTTGGCGCACAAGATACCGTATTAGGGGGCGATTGGTCAGCACTGAGATGCGCGCCGTTGCAGGTAACTACGGATGATCCAATGGTTGGGTGCCGGGGTATCAGACTAAAGTGGCGCTGATATTGTTAACAAAACACGAGACAATCCCGGCAAAACGATAAGATGACGGGCAATGTGCCAACACACCGGTAATTGCACCACTGGTGCCAGCCGTGCCCGCAACCGACACGCATCAATTGATAATCGCAATTTATTCTTTCGGCGAAAATCGGGATAATTGCGCGCAATTTCAGACCGGAAGCTCACGGCAGCGCCGTCTACCTCGCGCCAGGCCGGCTTCCGACAGGCCACTTTGCTGATCGTGGAGTGGCAGCAGGCTTCAACACTAAGCTAGGGTGAAAACCAATGGCCGTTAGACAGGCAGATGTAGTGCTGGTCGGTGGGGGCGTCATGAGCGCTACTCTCGGCATGATGCTCAGGCAGCTGGATCCGTCTCTGGACATCGTCATGGTGGAACGTCTTGACCACGTTGCCCATGAGAGCACCGACGGATGGAACAACGCAGGTACCGGGCATGCCGGCTACTGCGAGCTGAACTATACCCCTGAAACCGATGATGGCGATGTCGAAATTGAGCGGGCACTGAAAATCAATGCCCAGTTCGAGGTGTCGCTGCAGTTCTGGTCTTACCTGGTAGAGCAGGGCATCCTGCCGGAGCCGTCTACTTTCATCAACCGCACGCCACACCAGAGCTTCGTCTGGGGTGAGAAAGACGTGGCGTTTCTAAAGCGCCGTTACGAGCGTCTGAGCGGGCACCACCTGTTCCAGGAAATGGAATACACGGAAAGCCCGGAGGATCTCGAAGAGTGGATGCCGCTGGTAGTTCGCCACCGTGATCCTATGCAGCGTGTGGCCGCGACCCGAATCAAACATGGTTCCGACGTGGATTTCGGTTCATTGACCCGCAGCATGGTGAAATGGCTGGAAACCCAGCCCAACTTTGAACTGATGCTCAGTAGCCCGGTGCACTACATTGATCAGCGCGACAATGGCCGCTGGAAACTGCGGGTGAAAAACCAGAAAACCGGCGAACTGACCAAGCTGGAAGCCGGTTTCGTGTTCCTAGGTGCTGGTGGTGGCGCGCTGCCGTTGCTGCAGAAGTCTGGCATTGATGAGGCCCGCGGTTACGGTGGCTTCCCGGTCAGTGGTCAGTGGCTGGTATGCCAGAAGCCGGACATCGTCAAGGAGCACCATTCCAAAGTGTACGGTAAGGCACCGATTGGCGCGCCGCCGATGTCTGTCCCGCACCTGGATACCCGCATCATCAATGGCGAACCTGCCCTGCTGTTCGGACCGTTTGCTGGCTTCACCACCCGCTTCCTGAAGCAGGGCTCCATCTTCGATCTGATTGGTTCGGTGCGCGCTACCAACCTGCGCCCGATGCTGTCAGTCAGCAAGAGCAATATGGACCTCACCCGTTATCTGATCGGCGAAGTGTTCCAATCCCATGCCGACCGTGTGAATTCCCTGCGCAACTTCTTCCCGGATGCCCGCGAAGATGACTGGAAGTTGCAGATGGCTGGCCAGCGGGTGCAGATTATCAAGCAGACCGAAGAGGGTGGTGGCAAGCTTGAGTTCGGCACCGAGATTGTCGCAGCCAAAGACGGCACCCTCGCCGCCTTGCTGGGTGCCTCTCCCGGGGCCTCTACTGCGGCTAACGCCATGATCAATGTGCTTGAGCGCTGCTTCCCGGAGAAGATCAAGAGCGAGCAGTGGCAGTCCCGCATGAAGGAGCTGGTGCCATCCTATGGCCAGTCTCTGGTCGATAATGAAGAACTGCTCAATAGCGTTCGTGAACGGACCCTGTCAACGCTCAAGCTCAGGTAATGCTATCCTCTTGATTTGAGAATTCTCAGATCAAGAGGACAGTTATGGCCAATGATCATCGTCAGGCGCTTAACGGCGCCGAAGTGTTTATCCGGGCACTTGAGAATGAGGGCGTAAAATACATTTTCGCCGTGCCCGGCGAAGAGAATCTCGCCTTCCTGGAAGCGTTACGCAATTCCAGTATCCGCCTGGTGTTGAACCGGCACGAACAGGCCGCCGGCTTTATGGCGGCGACCTATGGGCGACTGACTGGCCAGGTGGGAGTTTGCCTGTCCACGCTCGGGCCGGGCGCCACCAACCTGGTGACGGCTGCCGCCTACGCCCAGCTGGGCGGCATGCCCATGATGATGATCTCCGGCCAGAAGCCGATCAAGTCCTCGAAGCAGGGGCTGTTCCAGATTCTGGATGTGGTAGATCTGATGCGGCCGCTCACCAAATATACCCGTCAGATCAGCAACGCCAACACCATTCCCGCCAAGGTTCGCGAAGCGGTTCGCCTCGCCTCGGAAGAGCGCCCCGGCGCTGTGCACCTGGAGTTGCCCGAGGACATTGCCGAGGAGTGCGCCGAAGCGGGCATTCATATCTTTAATCCCAGTGATGCCCGCCGGCCAACGGCCAGTAAGAAGAGCCTGGACATGGCCTGCGACATGCTGCGCAGGGCCCATCACCCACTGATCATGATTGGCGCCGGCGCTAACCGCAAACGGGTATCCAAAGCCTTGCTGCACCTGGTGGATGTGACGGGCATTCCGTTCTTCACCACTCAGATGGGTAAGGGTGTGATTGATGAGCGTCACCCCCGTTACATGGGCAATGCAGCCCTGTCTGCCGGCGATTTCGTTCACTGCGCCATCGACCGGGCGGATCTGGTGATCAACGTCGGCCACGATGTAGTGGAGAAGCCGCCTTTCTTTATGACTCCGGGCGGTAAAAAAGTCATCCATGTGAATTTCAGCGGAGCCGATGTCGACCCGGTGTATTTTCCGCAGCATGAGGTGGTGGGTGACATTGCCAACAGTGTGGAGTACATGGCCGAGCACTGCGGACAATGTGCCAACCATGATTTCACCGGCCTGATGGAAGTGAAACAGGCGGTCGACAAGCATCTTCAGGAGCGGGCCACTGATGACCGCTTTCCGGTGATTCCCCAGCGCATTGTCCACGATGTCCGATCCGTGATGCCGGATGATGGCATCATTGCGCTGGATAACGGCATGTACAAACTCTGGTTTGCCCGTAACTACCCGGCTTACGACAACAACACCGTGCTACTGGACAATTCCCTGGCCTCTATGGGCGCGGGCCTGCCCAGCGGCATGATGGCGGCCATGCTTTATCCGGAGTTGAAGGTTATGTCGATCTGCGGCGATGGCGGCTTCATGATGAACAGCCAGGAGCTGGAGACGGCTGTTCGCCTTGGGCTGAACCTGGTCGTGCTGATCATCAACGACAGCGCGTACGGCATGATCAAATGGAAGCAGGGGCAGGATGGCTACGAAGATTTCGGGCTGGATTACCGCAACCCGGATTTCGTGAAATACGCAGATTCCTACGGTGCCGTTGGCCACAGGGTTAACCGTACCGAGGAATTGCGCCCGACCCTCGAGCGTGCACTGGAGGCCGGGGGTGTTCACCTGGTGGATGTGCCGGTGGACTACAGCGAGAACCGGCGGGTCTTTGATGAAGAGCTGGCGGAGCTCACCTGCCGGCTTTAGCCGGCCTGGGCAGCTCCGCGCAGCATGGCCTGTAACAGTTCCTCTGCGTCAAACTTGGTCAGGGCCTCGTTGGCCCCGACCTGATTGGCGTAGCTCAGGCTCATCTCACTGTTCAGTGAAGTATGCAGGATGATGTAGGGTTGCTGGAGGCTGGCATTATCCCGGATATCGAAAGTAAGCTCGTAGCCATCCAGGCCCGGCATCTCAATGTCACTCACCAGGATGTCGATCGGGTGCCCCAACTCATGCTCCCGGAGAAGAACCTGCAGAGCTTCGTCGCCATTGGCGGTCACGTGATAGCTGATGTCTTTGCTGTCGAGGACGTCAGACAGCTGCTTTCGGGCCACCTGAGAGTCATCCACCAAGAGGATGTTCAGGGATTTGAGTGTCTCGCTCTGTACATCCGTAAGAGCCACGGTCTGGGCGTCGAGCGATTCCGGGTAGACCTTGGCGAGGAGTAGCTCGACATCCAGCAACTGGATAATGTCGCCATCCACATCCAGCAGGCCGGTAATAAAGGCGTTGGCGCCCAGGGCCTTGGGCGGCGGCATCACGCTCTTCCAGTCTGTCTCGATGATCTGCTGAACACTGCGCACCAGAAAGCCGATTTCCTGGCGCTGAATGTCAGTAACAATGATGGACGCTTTCGCCTGCTCTTCGCGGGTGAGGGCCGGGTAGCCCACGGCTGCGGACATATCGATGACCGGCACGGCCGAGCCTCGGAAGGTTGCGGTTCCGATCACGGCGTGATGGCTATGGGGTAGCTTGGTTAGCCGCTGAAACGGGAGAATTTCCCGGATTTTCAGGGTGCCAATGCCAAACAGCCGCGATCCGAACAGGCGGAACAGAAGGAGTTTCTGGGACTGCTTCGCTTTGCTGGACATAAACCGATCCTTGCAAAAAAGATGAAAGCTCCTTGCTGAGCTTGCTGTCACGATTGGTGCTCTGAGAAATGAAACAAGGCGCCAGCGATCAAAAGGTTATGTAGCAATAATAGCAGCTTTATGCTCAGCGATTCGTCATCAGCTTTGTATCAAATGGTGACAGGTCTTTTGACAGTTCGCCTACCAGGGCAGGTTTGTAATCACCAACCAGCCAGTGCCAACGCTAGTGGCGATGGCAACCAGAGCCAGCAGCCCGTCCCGGGCGACAATGGACAGCCCGAACGCCATCAGTGCCAGGCCACCGCCATTGGCACTGAAGGGGATAAGTTCCATCATCGGCATGGCAGCGGCCACCGCCATGCAAATCAGTGCCATCAGATACTGGCCTGCCCCGGAAACCAACCAGGGTAAGCGCCGCCGGGTCCAGCGATCGACAAATGCCGCCGGTTTGTCTGCCCATTGCAGGCCTTTAAACAGTGTCTGTTTGGAAATATGGCGGTTCGATAAACGGGAGGGAATCCAGACTGAGCGACGCTGGAACAGCAGCTGCCCCAAGGTGAGCAGAACCAGCAAGCCCAGTAAGGTGGGTACGCCGGGAATGTCGCCAATAAGCGGCGCCACCGTTACCAGGCCGGCCAGCAGGACCAGCGGGCCAAAAGAGCGCTCACCCACTGCGGTCATCAGATCCCCAACCGACACTCGGTCCTGATCCCGGGTATGGTCACGGATTCTGGCCACCAGCTCTGTCAGGCTTTCCGGGTCGTTTGGCTGGTTCATGGTTGGCTTCCTTTTCCAGAGTGCTGCGAAGGTGCTGCAGGAATTGAGGCATTCCACAAACGAAAAAAGCCCCTGAAATCAGGGGCTTTTCTCTTGCAAGGTGGTGGAGACGGCGGGAATCGAACCCGCGTCCGCCAGCACTAGGCCTTGAGGTCTACATGCTTAGTGTCCTTCTATTGATTTAACCTCAAGCGACCCGAAGGTCAGGGTGCAAGAGGCGAGCTCTTTAATCTTAGCCGAACACCAGTGAGCTCTGGTGAACGGAGCAGCCTATAAGCGATGACGTCCTGGGATGTTGCTACTGAGTTATAGGCGCCTCAGCCAGGACGACTGGAACGGCTTACGCCGCCAGTGCGTAGTTTTCGTCGTTTGCGACTATTACGTTGCAGCTTTGGATTTACGAGATTCGCTGCCATCTCGGCATGCACCCAAGGGTTCGTCACCGGCGTCGAAGCCAAGTCGTCCCCTTGTTATTTCAGTATATGTGTCCGGATTGCCAGACTTCAAGGCTTCTTTGTGTAACGGCGTTACTATTTGTACCTACCGCTGGCTCTGGTGAGCCTAGGAGGCCTGGCGGAAACCGCCGGCGCCAGCTTTCACGAGTGCAGCCTGATGCAGGTTCTCGAAGCTGTCACGGAAATAATTCATCACCTCGCCCGGGTCGGCTTTGATGCCTTTGTCGACGGTTATGCCGAACTGTACCGTGCCGGCGTAACTGAAAATGCTCATGCCTATACCGATGTTGCCGCTCTGGGGTACCCAGAACATGGGTTGAGCCAGTTTGCTGCCCGCCAGGTAAACCGCATGGCGTGGGCCTGGAACGTTGGTCAGCACCGCTGAAGCCTTGTTGCTGAGCAGGTCCAGTGCCCGGCGTTCGAGAATGTCCGGGCCGCGGCCAAACAGGTCCAGCAGGCTATAGGTTACCTGGGCCTGGTAAGACCGTTTGAGCCGGTTCATGTTTTCCTGAACCTGGCGAAAACACATGATTGGATCTGTTACCTCAACGGGCAGGCACACCAGCACCAGGCCAAACTGATTGCCGAGGTTTTCGATGGGTTGGTCCAGCGGTCTCAGGTTGAAAGGAACGGCAACCCGAATGCCGCAGTCCGGAATGCTCTGGCCGTGCTCCGTAAAATGCCGGGTCAGCGCACCGGTCGCGGCGCAAAGCAATACGTCGTTGACGGTTCCCCCCAGTGTCCGCGCGCACTGTTTCACGGTTTCCAGTTCAAGGGGCTCGGCCCAGGCCACTTGTTTGCGGCCCAGCAGCGGGCTTTTCAGGCTGGTTTTGGGCTCGAAAGGGGCAAGTCCCAGTTTGGCCAGGTCCAGAACAATATCGCCGGCGGTGGTGGCCAGCTTCAGTGGGTAGTCAGGCTCTTTGCGAATGGAATCCACGAACAGGTTGGCCTGTCCCCAGGCCGCCTGAGTGCTGTCTACAATCCGGTGCAGGAACCGGCTGGCGGCTGTGCCATTGGGTTTTGCGGGTAGCTTTGGGTGTGCAACGCGCTCTAGCTTGGGTTCAGGAGTGCGATCGGTCAGCGAAAGCAGTACCCGCACCAGGGAAATGCCATCGGCAATACAGTGGTGAATCCTGATTAACAGGGCGCAGCCGTTCTCATAGTTGTCGATGTAGTGTATCTGCCAGAGTGGGCGGCGGAAATCGAGGGCGGTGCTGTTGAAGTCACTGGCCAGGGCCTGAAGCTCCTGCTTGCCGGCATTTCCCGGCAGAGCGATGGTGTGCAGGTGATTGTCCAGATCGAACAGGGGATCGTCTTCCCAATAGACCTTGTCACCTTTGTCAACGATGCGTTGCCGAAAGCGCCGGAACTTCAGGAAACGTTCTTCCAGGGTGCGCTTGAGTCGCTTGAGCGGAATGGGGTGTTCAAAGGCCAGTACCGCGGAAATCATCATGGGATTTTCCGGGGTATCCATGCGTAACCAGGAGCGATCGACCGAGGTCATGGCCGTCCGTTTTGCTGACATAAGCCCTCCCTAGGCTCTGTGCCGGAGTCCGGGCCGCCTGGTACTGCCATCGGGGCCAACTGACGAAAGGCCTAAAAGTATAGGAGGCTTTTTGAAATCAGCAAAGAGGGTGCATATGCGACACAGTTTTGGTGTCAGGTGTTGGCCTCGCGCATGATGCGCTGTTTCTGGCGGTTCCAGTCACGCTCTTTTTCGGTAGCGCGTTTGTCGAACAGCTTCTTACCCTTCACCAGGGCGATCTCACATTTTACCTTGTTCTTTTTCCAGTACAGGGCGAGGGGAATGCAGGTGTAACCCGCCTGATTCACCTGGCCGACAATCTTGGCGATTTCCTTGGCGTGCAGCAGCAGTTTTCGGGTGCGGGTCGGGTCCGCAATCACATGGGTAGAGGCGGTGTTCAGAGGCGTGATGTGGGAGCCCAACAGCCAGGCTTCGCCATCCTTCAGCAGCACATAGGCATCAACCAGTTGTGCCTTACCGGCACGCAACGACTTCACTTCCCAGCCGAGCAGGGCCAGGCCAGCCTCGAAGCGCTCCTCAATATGGTATTCGTGCTTCGCCTTCTTGTTCAGGGCGATGGTGTTGCTGGTTGGGGCGTTTGCTTTCTTCTTGCTCATGAATCCTGTCCGGGATCGGAAGAATGACGATGCTGGTCTTGTCGGTACGCCAGCAAAGCGCGCATTGTAGCGCAGGAGTGCAAGAAGGGTCACGGATTCGCCGTCTGGCTCGGGTTTAGTGTCGTTCCTGCAGGCTTGCTTCGGCTACAATGATGCGCTCGTCACTGCCTGGGGAAGTAATGCTGCGCAAGTACCAGACGTCAATAGGGTCGTTTACCCGAAAATCCACCTTTTTCTGGGCTTCTGTGGGTGCCACGGTCGGCCTGGCCAATTTATGGCAGTTTCCCTATCTGGCCAGTATCCACGGCGGTGGCTTGTTTATCTTGCTGTACCTGGCCTGCCTGCTGATTGTTACCTTGCCGCTGATGGTGACGGAGGCTGTGATTGGCCGTCATGCCCGGCATGGTATTGTGCTGGCCATGGACGGCATGGTTAAAAACGCTGGTTGCTCACCGTTCTGGCGACTGGCGGGGCCGCTTAGCATTCTTGCGGCGTTCGTGGTGCTCTCCTTTACCGCGGTTTTTGGCGGTATTGTGCTGGCTTACATCTTTTTCGGGGCAGCTGACCGTTTCGAGGGTGCTTCGGCGGCCTCAGCAACTGCTGTTCTGTCGGAGCTGGTGTCGGACCCGGGCCACTATCGGCAGTTTATGGCCTGGCATGTCTTCTTCGTGATTCTCGTGGTTGCGGTCTCTGCCCGCGGAGTGGTCAAGGGCCTGGAGCGATCGATGCGCATGATCGTACCCTGCACCCTGCTGTTGATGTTGGTGCTGTTCGGGCTGGCAGCCATGGGGGGGAGCTTGCAGTCCGGGATAGATCACGTTCTGGTGATGCGGCCTGAGCAGGTAACAGCGGCCAGTATCAAGGCAGCGTTCTTTCATGCTTTTTATACCTTGGGTCTCGGAATGGGGGTGTGGGCAATATTTGGCGCCTATTCCACCAGCCATACCCGTCTGAAACGCTCAATACTGGCTGTGGTGTTGATGGACACCCTCGTTGCCATCATGGCCGGATTGATGATGTTTTCAGTTGCTGCGGACGGTAGCAGCCTGGAGGGGGAGCGGGGTTTCAGCCTGCTTTTTGTTTCGCTGCCGGTCGCGCTATCAGGCATGCCCTACAGTCAGGTGGTGATCGCGGCGGTTTATCTGCTGGTGGTGCTGATTGTCTGGGCGACGGGGGTGTCTCTGCTCGAACCGGTGGTGGGATGGTTCCGGGAGTGGACCGGGGCGCCTCGGGGCTGGTCTGCGGTCATTGTCGGGCTTGCAGTCTGGTTCGCCGGGCTGGCTTCCCTGTTCTCCTTCAATCTGTGGGCAGATTACCGCATAGGTGGTGCCACTGTATTTCGATGGCTGGAACTGGTCGCCGGTGGCATTGTGATACCGGCGGTGGCTATTCTCATTGCCACATTTGCCGGCTGGTGTATCACCCGGCGCTTCGCGGCAACCATTTTGGGCAATGCGCCGGTTGTGTTCCGGAGAATCTGGTTCTGGGTCATGCGCCTGGTGCTGCCTGTTGTGGCGGCCTGGATCGGGCTACAGTACACGCTATTCTCACTCGGCAACCTGTGTGACAACGGCAGCGCTGCTATCTGGTGTCAACAGCCTCCAGCGTCTGCCGAGGCGCGGAACAGGGCGCCTGAAGACAGTCCGGTTGATGAAGATGTACCTCCGAAGACACCCGAAGAGGCCGTGCTGCCCGCGGAAAACGGGCAGCTCGAACCAGATGAAAATGCCCCCAAAGAGGGCGATATCCTTTATCATAGTGTCTGACCCGCCCGGCAGGGCTGGAACGAAGTCTGAAACGCAGGAAATCCGGTTTACATGGCACATCAGATCGACAAGACCGCATTGGTTATGCACTCGGCGGAGCGTATGTTCCACCTGGTCAATGACGTTGCCCGTTACCCTGAGTTCTTACCCTGGTGTGCCGGGGCAGAAGTCCACGAACAGAACGACGCTGAAATCATGGCTTCACTGGATATTTCCAAAGGGGGCGTTCGCCACCGGCTGACCACACGAAACCAGTTGCTGATGCCAGAGACCATTGAAATGAAACTCGTGGACGGCCCGCTCAGAAATCTTACCGGGCGCTGGCACTTTCGGGCTCTGGACGATAACGCCTGCAAAGTAATCCTGACCCTGGAGTTTGAATTTTCAGGTTCGCTTTCACGAATGACCTTCGGCCCGGTATTTAATCAGGCGGCCAATACCATGGTGGATGCTTTCTGTCGTCGCGCAGACGAGGTTTATCGCGGAGGGATCGTGTGATGGAAGTGGAAGTGGCCTATGCCCGCCCGGACAAGCAGCAGATTGTGCCCGTGGTGGTGCCTCCGGGCACTACAGCCCTTGAAGCCGTGAAGCTCTCCAGGATTATCGAGATCTTTCCGGAGATTGATCCGGACACTATCGATATGGGGGTGTTCGGCAAAATGGTGAAGAACCCAGCCGAGCATGCTCTGAGAGAAGGCGACCGGGTGGAGCTATACCGCCCACTCAAGATTGATCCCAAGCAGGCTCGCCTGAACCGGGCTAAAAAGAAAGCGTAAGCGCTAGTAGGCTGGTGTTTCTTCCAGGAGCTGGGCTTCGTAGTGGCTCAGCTGATCATTCTCGTAGTAAACGATGATGCGCTGTTCTTCGATCTCGTTGCCCCGGCGCTGAAAGGTGTAAACATAGTATTCCCGGGACGGGTCGACGGGGTTCAGCATCAACGGGCTTCCCAGCAGCGCGTGAACCTGACTTCTGGGCATGCCCTCGGACAGTTCCGTCAGCTCCTCATCGGTGACAATGTTGCCCTGCTGGACATTGATTTTGTAAACGCCCGGAAAAACACAGCCGGACAAGGATAAAATGCTAATAAGAACGATAGCGGGGAGCTTTTGCATCGCCGGGGGAAATCCTCTATCTTGAATTCGCCTGCGTTGAGCAGGTGTGAAACGGGTCATCCGTCGTACTGCGGCTTCATCATACCGGAAGCCGTGAGGCACACCAAAGAGCGAATGGTAACATGTCATCTGAAAACGCCGAATTACGAAAAGTCGGTCTGAAGGTTACTCTGCCAAGGGTCAAGATCTTCAATATTCTTGAGAATGCCGAAGAACATCACCTGAGTGCTGAAGACGTTTATAAAAAGCTGCTGGACCAGGGCGATGACGTGGGCCTGGCGACCGTCTATCGGGTGCTGACTCAGTTCGAAGCTGCTGGCCTGGTGTTGCGTCATAACTTCGAAGGTGGTCACGCCGTTTTCGAGATGGCCGGCGATGATCATCACGACCACATGGTCTGCACCCAGACCGGTGAGGTTGTTGAGTTTGTGGATGAGATCATCGAGGAGCGCCAGCAGAAGATTGCGGCAGAGCACGGCTATGAAATTGTTGATCACAGCCTGATCCTCTACGTAAAACCACTGAAGTCCGATAAGAAGTAAAAAAAGGGCCAGCGACAAGGCTGGCCCAGAAGCTCTCCGAAACGAGAGGGGGATTAGTGATGGGTTGCCTGGCCCTTTACAAACATCTCCCGGGCATGGGCTATGGTCTGTTCTGTCATGTCCACTCCGCCAAGCATTCTTGCGACTTCGCTGATCCGACCCTGATCATCCAGCGGCTCTATGCGTGAATAGGTCGCGTCTTTCTCCGTAAACTTGCTGACGAACAAATGCTGGTGGCATTGGGCCGCGACCTGCGGCAGATGCGTGACGCACAGTACCTGGCCGTTCTCGCCCAGTGATCTCAGCAGGCGGCCGACGACCTCAGCGGTACCGCCACCGATGCCAACATCCACTTCGTCGAACACCAAAGTTGGTGTGGTGGAGGTTTGTGCCACAACCACCTGAATGGCCAGGCTTATGCGGGAAAGTTCACCGCCGGAAGCCACCTTGGCCAACGATCGGGCGGGTTGGCCCGGGTTGGCACTCACCAGGAATTCCACCTCTTCCATGCCGTGAGGCGCGGGCTCGTCATCACTGTTCCGGCTCAGGTGGCTGACAAACTGCACCGATGGCATGCCCAATTGTGCCAACTCCCGGGCGATTCGCTGGTCGAGCTCCATGGCGGCATTATGGCGTGTTTCTGTCAGCTTGGTGGCCAGGGCGTCGAACCTTGCCCGCTGGTTTTCCAGCTCGGCCTGAAGCTGTTCCAGGCTGCCTTCGCCGCCATCCAGTTCGGCCAGCTCCTGGCTCAGGCGTTGATGCAATTCCGGTAACTCCTCCGGGGTGATCCGGTGTTTGCGCGCCATCTGATAAATGGCGCTGAGCCGTTCTTCCACTTCGTTCAGTCGGACCGGGTCGGCTTCGTAGTCGTCTACGAAGCGGCGCAGGTTGTCGCCGGCTTCTGAAATCTGAATCTGTGCTTCGTTCAGCATCTGGATGGTGTCGGTCAGTGCCGGCACATCAACCGGCAGTTGCTCCAGTTGGTGCAGTGCCTGGCGCACCAGATCTGCGGCTGAAACCTCATCTTCAGTGCATAGTAGGGCGGCCTGGTGGCTGCTGTGAAGTACGGCGTCGGCCTGGCTGAGCTGTGCCTGTTCGGCTTCCAGGGTTGTCTGTTCGTCCTCGCCCAGCGCCAACCTGTCCAGCTCTTCCACCTGATAGCGCAGCAGCTGTAAACGGGCCTCGGCCTCATCAGCATTGTGCTGGCGTTGCTGTAGTTTCTGACGCGTCTGGTGCCAGGCTTTCCATGCAGATCGGGTTTCGTCGGCCAGGCTTTCCGCGCCGGCGAACTCGTCCAGCAGCTTTCGGTGGGTTTCCTTACGCAGCAGGGATTGATGCTGGTGCTGACTGTGGATATCCATCAGCAGGCCGCCCAGTTCTTTCAATTGTGACAGCGGGCAGGGCTGGCCATTAATGAATGCCTTGGAGCGGCCGTCCTTGCTGATGGTCCGGCGCAGGATGCAATCGTCCTTGTCGTCCAGCTCATGGCTGTCCAGCCAGAACCGGGCTTCGGGGATGCGGGATATATCGAAGCTGGCGGTAATGTCGGCACGCTTGGCGCCATGGCGAACAGCGCCGGCATCGGCCCGGCCTCCCATGGCCAGGCCAAGGGCATCAAGCACAATCGACTTGCCGGCGCCGGTTTCCCCAGTCAGGGCTGTCATACCGCGGTTGAACTGGAGTTCAACCCTTTCTGCAATGGCGTAGTTCGATACCGTGAGTTGTGTGAGCATGCCGCAACCTCCGCTCGTTCTTGAGCAAGTAATAACTCTGGCCACTGTTCGTTTATACAGTTGCTGTGAATATATACAGGGTTTTTCCGGTTTGCAAACAGGAAATGATGAAAACATCAAAGATTGCGTGGGTGACGGTTGAAACCCGGGAAGCGGGCCCCATATCGGTTCGCAAAGCGATTCTTTCCTGCTTTCTGCACAAGCGGGAGTGGTTATTTCTGCAGGCCTCCGTGGCCGTGAAAACGTTATCAGGAGTTGTCATGAGTGCTGACGAAAAGCGCAACGAACAGGTAGAAGAACGCAACGAGGCAGCAGAAGCTGCGGCGAAAGAGCAGGCTGCAGGTAACCAGGATGCCGAGCAGTCACCGGAGCAGGGCTCCGAGCTGGATGTGCTGCAGCAGAAACTGCAGGAGTACCAGGAGCAGGCCTTGCGGGCACAGGCGGAGATGCAGAATGTCCGTCGCCGGGCCGAGATTGATGTGGAAAAAGCTCACAAGTTTGCGCTCGAGAAGTTTGTGAAAGAGCTGTTGCCTGTGGCCGACAGTCTGGAGAAGGCGGTCGAAAGCACCGAGGGTCACGAAAACGCAGGCGAGCTGGTTGGGTCCATTCGCGAAGGTGTGGAAATGACCCTGACGCTGTTCATGAACAGCCTGAAGAAATTCAACGTTGAACAACTCAACCCGGTGGGTGAGCCGTTCGATCCGCAGCAGCACGAAGCCATGTCCATGGTGCCGGCGCCGGATGCCGAGCCTAACAGCGTGGTTGCGGTTGTGCAGAAAGGTTATCTGCTTAATGGCCGGGTGGTTCGTCCGGCCATGGTCGTAGTGGCCAAGGCAGAAGATGCGCCAAAAATCGACGAGCAGGCTTGAAAAGTCGAGCAGAGCGCCAATATAGCGATTAAACAGCAAAGGCCGGGGTAGGCATTCTCCGGAACAGCATTCAGAAAGATTTGGAGTGATTCGATGAGCAAGATTATTGGTATCGACCTGGGAACCACAAACTCCTGTGTGGCCATCATGGATGGCGACAAGGTAAAGGTAATTGAAAACGCAGAGGGTGATCGCACCACCCCGTCCATCATCGCCTACACCGATGACAACGAGACTCTGGTTGGCCAGTCAGCCAAGCGTCAGGCGGTGACCAACCCGCACAACACTCTGTACGCCATCAAGCGACTGATTGGTCGTCGTTTTGAAGATGACGTGGTTCAGAAAGACATCAAGATGGTGCCCTATAAAATCGCCAAGGCAGACAACGGTGACGCCTGGGTTGAGGTGAAGGGTCAGAAAATGGCGCCGCCGCAGGTGTCTGCAGAAGTTCTGAAAAAAATGAAGAAGACTGCAGAAGACTACCTGGGTGAAAAGGTAACCGAAGCGGTGATCACCGTGCCTGCGTACTTCAATGACAGCCAGCGCCAGGCGACCAAGGATGCTGGCAAGATTGCTGGTCTGGAAGTGAAGCGGATCATCAACGAGCCAACTGCTGCGGCCCTGGCTTATGGCCTGGACAAGAAGAGCGGTGATCGTACCGTTGCTGTGTACGACCTGGGTGGTGGTACTTTCGATCTGTCCATCATCGAAATTGCGGACGTAGACGGCGAGCACCAGTTCGAAGTGCTGGCCACCAACGGTGACACCTTCCTGGGCGGTGAAGATTTCGACCTGAAAGTGATTGAATATCTGGCTGACCAGTTCAAGAAAGACACCGGCATCGATCTTCGCGGCGACTCTCTGGCCATGCAGCGTCTGAAAGAGGCGGCCGAGAAGGCCAAGATCGAGCTCTCCAGCAGCCAGCAGACCGACGTAAACCTGCCGTACATCACTGCAGATGCGTCTGGTCCCAAGCACATGAACGTGAAGCTGACCCGTGCCAAGCTGGAGTCGCTGGTGGAAGACCTGGTTCAGCGCAGCCTGGAGCCCTGTAAGATTGCTCTTCAGGATGCGGGCCTGAAGGCTGGTGAAATCGACGAGGTTATTCTGGTCGGTGGTCAGACTCGTATGCCGCTGGTGCAGGAGAAAGTAAAAGAGTTCTTCGGCAAAGAGCCCCGTAAAGACGTGAACCCGGACGAGGCCGTCGCCATGGGTGCAGCGATTCAGGGCGCGGTACTGTCTGGCGACGTGAAAGACGTACTGCTGCTGGACGTAACCCCGCTGACCCTGGGTATCGAAACCATGGGTGGCGTGGCCACTCCGCTGATCGAGAAGAACACCACGATTCCGACCAAGAAATCGCAGATCTTCTCTACGGCGGATGACAACCAGACTGCAGTGACCATTCACGTCGTTCAGGGTGAGCGTAAGCAGGCGGCACAGAACAAGTCTCTGGGGCGTTTTGATCTGGCCGACATTCCGCCGGCACCGCGCGGCGTGCCGCAGATCGAAGTCACTTTCGATATTGATGCCAACGGTATCCTGAACGTGTCAGCCAAAGACAAGGCGACCGGCAAGGAACAGTCCATCGTGATCAAGGCATCTTCTGGTCTGAACGATGACGAGATCGAGAAGATGGTTCGCGATGCCGAGGCCAATGCCGAGGAAGACCGCAAGTTCGAGGAGCTTGTCCAGGCTCGTAACCAGGGTGATGCCATGGTACACGCCGTGCGCAAGACCCTGAGTGAAGCCGGCGACAAGGTCTCCGACAGCGAGAAGGAGTCCATCGAGGCGGCCATCAAGGATCTGGAAGAGGCCCTCGAGGGTTCTGACAAGGAAGCGATCGAAGCCAAGACTCAGAAGCTGACCGAAGTGTCCTCTGAGCTGGCTCAGAAGATGTACGCGGATCAGGCCGACCAGGCTCAGCAGGCCGGTGGCCAGGAAGAAGGTCAGGCAAAGAGTGCTGACGACGCCGTCGATGCCGAGTTCGAGGAAGTCAAAGACGACGACAAGAAGTAATTCCGAAGTACATCAAGTAGTTGGGGAAACGCGGGCCGGGCTCGCGTTTTCCTCGTTATAAAAACAGGGTTTTGAAGCATGGCCAAGCGCGATTATTACGAAGTACTCGGGATCTCCCGGGATGCGGACGAAAAGGAAATTAAGCGGGCGTATCGAAAGCTCGCCATGAAGTACCACCCGGACCGTAACCCGGATGACAAGGATGCCGAGACCAAATTCAAAGAGGCCAGCGAAGCCTACGAAATCCTGGCGGACTCCAGTAAGCGCGCCGCCTACGACCAGTTTGGTCATGCCGGCGTAGACGGTCAGGCCGGCGGCGGCTTTGGCGGTGGTGGCGCCAGCTTCTCTGACATCTTTGGTGATGTGTTCGGCGATATTTTTGGTGGCGGAGGCCGTGGCCGCACCACCCGCGGTGCAGATCTGCGCTACACCCTGGAGCTGGATCTGGAAGAGGCCGTTAAAGGCAAAACCGTCAAGATCAACATCCCTGGCCATAAAGAATGTGAAGCCTGTGATGGTAGTGGCGCCGAAAAAGGCTCCCGCCCGGAAACTTGCGGCACCTGTCAGGGCATGGGGCAGGTACGGATGCAGCAAGGCTTCTTCACCGTACAGCAAGCCTGTCCTACCTGTCGCGGCTCCGGCCAGATCATCAAGAACCCGTGTAAGAGCTGTCATGGCCAGGGTCGGGTGCGCCAGGAGAAAACCCTCTCCGTCAAGGTGCCGCCAGGTGTTGATACTGGCGACCGTATTCGCCTGTCCGGCGAAGGTGAGATGGGTGTAGACGGAGGGCCTCCTGGAGACCTTTACGTACAGGTCGCCGTTCGTGAGCATTCCATTTTCACCCGTGACGGTCGCAATCTTTACTGCGAAGTGCCCATCAGCATCGTCGACGCCACCCTGGGTGGCGAGCTGGAAGTGCCAACGCTGGATGGTCGGGTAAAGCTCAAGATTCCGCCTGAGACCCAGACTGGCAAACTGTTCCGTCTGCGTAACAAAGGCGTCAGCCCGGTCCGCGGTGGCCCGGCTGGTGATTTGTTGTGCCGGGTGATTGTGGAAACGCCGGTGAATCTCACCAAGCGCCAGAAGGAGCTGCTGGAAGAATTCCAGCAAACCCTGGATGGTAACAACGGAACTCATCATGCCCCCAAGAAAACCTCATGGTTTGAGGGTGTGAAAAACTTCTTCGACGAAATGAAATTCTGAGGGTAGAGCAGATGAGGGTAGCGATCATCGGCGCCGCCGGGCGCATGGGTAAAGTGCTGATCGAAGCGGTCGACGGTACCGAAGGCCTTGAGCTCGGCGCTGCCATCGTCGAGCCGGGCAGCAGTCTGATTGGCGCCGACGCCGGTGAAATGACCGGCATCGGCAAAACCGGCGTAAAAATGGCCGCCAGCCTGGACGACGTCAAAGACGACTTCGACGTACTGGTGGACTTCACCTTCCCGGACCTGACCCTGGAAAACGCGAAGTTTTGCAGCGCCAACGGCAAAATGCTGGTGATCGGCACCACCGGCATGACCGACGCCGAAAAAGAGCAACTGGCCCTGGCGGCTGAAAATGCTCCAGTCGTCTTTGCGCCCAACATGAGCGTGGGCGTCAACGTCGTCCTCAACCTGCTGCGCACCGCCGCCGGAACCCTGGGTGATGACTACGACGTGGAAATCATCGAAGCCCACCACCGCCACAAAAAAGACGCTCCCTCAGGTACTGCCCTGCGCATGGGCGAAGTGGTGGCTGATGCCCTCGGCCGCGACCTGAAAGAGTGTGCGGTCTATGGCCGCGAAGGCTTCACCGGCGAACGCACCCGCAAGGAAATCGGCTTCGAAACCATCCGTGCCGGCGATGTGGTGGGCGATCACACGGTACTGTTTGCAACGGAGGGTGAGCGCATCGAAATTACCCACAAGGCGAGCAGTCGGATGACTTTCGCAAAAGGTGCCATGCGGGCGGCGTTGTGGCTTGAGGGTAAGGCGGCTGGTCTTTATGACATGCAGGACGTTTTGAGCCTGAAAAACTGAGATTGAATAGCATGCTCAGAGGCTGCGGGAGCAGGGCACCTTCCCGAAAATGTCGGAGGCCATGGATGGCCGGAGAGAAGCGCACATGGAAGTGCTCGTAGCGGTTTTCGGGAAGGTGCCCTGCTTCCGTGGCCGGAGTTTGCGTCAGGCCGAGAGCAATTCGGCGTGGACAAAAAACGCCAAAATCGCTTACAATAAGGCGATTTGACTGCACCAAGCGTACCTTTGAAAAGTTTATAAAAGCGGGACCGGGTTTTTACCTTGTCTCGCTTTTTTGCAACCTGAGATTATGCGCTTGCGTTCCTGTTCGTGACGAACTTACGCCACTCGATGAGGATACAAGCCTTGAGCACACCAGCAATCCTTGCACTCGCAGACGGAAGCCTCTTCTACGGCACCGCCATCGGCGCAGACGGAGAAACCAGCGGCGAGGTAGTTTTCAACACTGCCATGACCGGCTACCAGGAAATCCTGACCGATCCGTCCTACTCCCGCCAGATCGTTACCCTGACGTATCCGCACATTGGCAACACCGGTGTTAACGAAGAAGACGTAGAATCCGACCGCATCCAGGCCGCTGGCCTGATCATCCGGGATCTGCCCCTGCTCGCCAGCAGCTGGCGAAACAAGGGTAGCCTTGATGACTACCTGCGAAGCAACAACATTGTTGGCATTGCGGACATCGACACCCGCCGACTGACCCGCATCCTCCGGGACAAGGGCTCCCAGCATGGGGCCATCGTCGCTGGTGAAAACGCCACTGCCGAACGCGCACTGGAACTGGCTAACGCCTTTCCCGGCCTCAAAGGCATGGACCTGGCCAAAGAAGTCACCTGCAGCGAAGCCTACCAGTGGAACCAGGCCGAGTGGGATCTGGTAAACGGCTACAGTGACCGCTCCGAAGACAGGTTCAAGGTGGTGGCCTGGGATTACGGCGTAAAATACAACATTCTGCGGATGCTCGCGGCCCGCGGTTGCGAGATCACCGTCGTGCCTGCGCAAACCCCGGCCTCTGATGTACTGGCGATGAACCCCGATGGCATCTTCCTGTCCAACGGCCCGGGCGACCCCGAGCCCTGCGACTATGCTATCAAGGCCATTCAGGAAGTGCTGGAAACCGAGATTCCGGTATTCGGCATCTGCCTGGGCCACCAGCTACTGGCCCTGGCCAGTGGTGCAAAAACCATGAAAATGGGCCACGGCCACCACGGTGCCAACCATCCGGTGCAGGACATTGCCAAAGGCACTGTGATGATTACCAGTCAGAACCACGGCTTTGCTGTGGATGAAACAACCCTGCCCGCCAACGTGGAAGCGACTCACAAATCGCTGTTTGACGGCACTCTGCAGGGCATTCGCCGCACCGATAAGCCGGCCTACAGCTTCCAGGGTCACCCGGAAGCCAGCCCGGGGCCCCATGATGTGGCTCCGCTGTTTGACGAGTTTATCCAGCTGATGGAAGCGCGATCTGCCTGAGGGCAAGGCCATCAACGATAGCTCACCGGCGCTGAATACCGCGCTGCAAGAATTCAAAAGTTGCTGACAGGTTTACCAAGACATGCCAAAACGTACCGACATTAAAAGCATCCTGATCCTGGGCGCCGGCCCCATCGTGATCGGGCAGGCGTGCGAATTCGACTACTCCGGAGCCCAGGCCTGTAAGGCGCTGCGCGAAGAGGGCTACCGGGTGATCCTGGTGAACTCCAACCCGGCCACCATCATGACCGACCCGGCCATGGCCGATGCCACCTACATCGAGCCGATCACCTGGAAGACGGTCGAAAAGATCATCGAAAAGGAAAAGCCGGACGCCCTGCTGCCCACCATGGGTGGTCAGACTGCACTGAACTGTGCGCTGGACCTGGAAAAGCACGGCGTGTTGGAGAAGCATAGCGTTGAAATGATCGGCGCTAACGCTGACACCATCGACAAGGCCGAAGACCGCGACCGCTTCGACAAGGCCATGAAGAAAATCGGTCTGGAGTGCCCGCGCGCGGCCATCGCCCATTCCATGGACGAAGCCTGGAAGATCTCCGAAGACATCGGTTTCCCGTGCATCATCCGTCCATCGTTCACCATGGGTGGTTCCGGCGGTGGTATCGCCTACAACAAGGACGAGTTCGAGGAAATCTGTACTCGTGGCCTGGACCTGTCGCCGACCAACGAACTGCTGATCGACGAATCCCTGATCGGCTGGAAAGAGTACGAGATGGAAGTTGTTCGCGACAAGAACGACAACTGCATCATCGTCTGTGCCATCGAGAACTTCGACGCCATGGGCGTGCACACCGGTGATTCCATTACGGTGGCCCCGGCCCAGACCCTCACCGACAAGGAATACCAGATCATGCGGAACGCCTCCCTGGCGGTCCTGCGGGAAATCGGTGTGGAAACCGGCGGCTCCAACGTCCAGTTCGGCATCAATCCGGACACCGGCCGCATGGTCGTTATCGAGATGAACCCCCGGGTGTCCCGTTCCTCAGCGCTGGCGTCCAAGGCCACTGGCTTCCCGATCGCCAAGGTGGCGGCCAAGCTGGCCGTGGGTTACACCCTTGATGAACTGCAGAACGAAATCACCGGCGGCGTCACCCCGGCCTCGTTCGAGCCGTCCATTGATTACGTGGTTACCAAGATTCCCCGGTTTACCTTCGAAAAATTCCCCCAGGCCGACGCCCGCCTGACCACCCAGATGAAGTCTGTGGGTGAGGTTATGGCCATTGGTCGGACCTTCCAGGAGTCGGTGCAAAAGGCATTGCGTGGCCTGGAAGTGGGTTCCGAAGGCTTCGATGAAAAGCTGGAAGATCTGGACTCCGAAAACAGCCGCGAAACCCTGACCCGGGAGTTGAACGTGCCTGGTGCCGAGCGAATCTGGTACATTGGCGATGCCTTCCGCGCCGGCATGACCGTGGACGAAGTGTTCCGCCATACCAAGGTAGACCCCTGGTACCTGGTGCAGATCGAGGACATCGTGCGCGAAGAACAGGCCCTCAAGTCGGCCGGTAAGGCCGATATCGACAAGGCCACCCTGTTCCGCCTCAAGCGCAAGGGCTTCTCCGATGCCCGCCTGGCCAAGCTGCTGGGCATTTCCGAAGTCAGCCTGCGCAAGCTACGCCATGATCTTGGCATCCGCCCGGTGTACAAGCGCGTGGATACCTGTGCGGCGGAATTTGCCTCCGATACCGCCTACATGTACTCCACCTATGAGGAAGAGTGCGAGGCAGAGCCGAGCGATCGCGAGAAGATTGTGGTCATCGGCGGTGGCCCCAACCGCATTGGTCAGGGCATCGAATTCGACTACTGCTGTGTGCACGCGGCCCTGGCCATGCGCGAGGATGGCTACGAGACCATCATGATCAACTGCAACCCGGAGACCGTGTCGACTGATTACGACACCTCCGACCGGTTGTATTTTGAGCCGATCACCCTGGAAGACGTGCTGGAAATCATCAACGTCGAGAAGCCCAAGGGCGTAATCGTCCAGTATGGCGGTCAGACTCCGCTGAAACTGGCCCGTGGCCTGGAAGCCGCCGGTGTGCCCATTATCGGCACCAGTCCGGACGCCATTGACCGCGCCGAAGACCGCGAGCGCTTCCAGCAGATGATCCAGCGCCTGGGTCTGAAGCAGCCGGAAAACGCCACTGTGCGCAGCCACGAGGAAGGCATCGTGGCTGCCCGCGAGATTGGCTACCCGCTGGTGGTGCGCCCGTCGTACGTGCTGGGTGGCCGGGCCATGGAGATCGTCTATGACGAAACCGAACTGGTGCGCTACATGCGTAACGCGGTGCTGGTCTCCAATGACAGCCCGGTTCTGCTTGATCACTTCCTGAATGCTGCCATCGAGGTCGATATTGATGCGATCAGTGACGGCACTGATGTTGTGATCGGCGGTATCATGCAGCACATTGAGCAGGCTGGTGTTCACTCTGGTGATTCCGCCTGCTCCCTGCCGCCCTACAGCCTGAGCAAGCAGGTGCAGGACGAGATGCGCGAGGCCGTGAAAAAAATGGCCATCGAGCTGGATGTTATCGGCCTGATGAACGTGCAGCTGGCCTATCAGGATGGTGAGATCTACGTGATCGAAGTGAACCCGCGTGCCTCACGGACCGTGCCGTTTGTGTCCAAGGCTATCGGGGTGTCTCTGGCCGCGGTTGCGGCCCGGGTGATGTCCGGCAAGAGCCTGAAAGAACTGAACTTTACTCAGGAAATCGTGCCGGCCTACTACGCCGTTAAAGAGTCCGTGTTCCCGTTCAACAAATTCCCGGCCGTGGACCCGATCCTCGGGCCGGAAATGAAATCCACCGGTGAGGTGATGGGGTTGGGCGACAGCTTTGATGAAGCCTTTGCCAAGGCCGCTCTGGCCGTGGGTGAACGGTTGCCGGCCCAGGGCGTGGCCTTCATGTCGGTGCGCGATGTGGACAAGCCGGGTGCGGCCAGTGTTGCCCGCGACCTGGTGGATGCTGGCTTCAGGATTATTGCCACCACTGGCACCGCCAAGGCGCTGGAAGCCGAAGGTATCGCCGTTGAGCGGGTGAACAAGGTTCGCGAGGGTCGCCCGCACATTGTCGATGCCATCAAGAATGGTCAGGTTCAGCTGATTATCAATACTACGGAAGGTCGCAAGGCGATTTCTGATTCGGCGCAGATTCGCCAGTCTGCCTTGCAGACCAAAGTAACCTACACAACCACACTGGCAGGTGGCGAAGCCTTCTGCCGGGCCATCAAGTTTGGCCCGGAGCGCACCGTTCGTCGCCTCCAGGAACTACACGCAGGAAAGTAAGGCTATGGCTGACAGAGTACCGATGACCAAGACGGGCGAAGACCGTCTGCGTGAGGAGCTGAAAAAGCTGAAGTCCGAAGATCGGCCGCGGGTGATCGCGGCCATTGCCGATGCCCGTGAGCACGGCGATCTGAAGGAAAATGCTGAGTATCATGCGGCCCGGGAGCAGCAGAGCTTTATCGAAGGTCGCATTCAGGAAATCGAAGGCAAGCTGTCCGTGGCGCAGGTGATTGATGTGACCACCATGGAGAATACCGGCAAGGTGATCTTCGGCACCACTGTGCATCTGGTCAACATGGAAACCGACGAAGAGGTTACTTACCAGATCGTGGGTGAAGATGAGGCCGACATCAAGGCAGGCAAGCTGTCGGTGTCCTCGCCGATCGCCCGCGCGCTGATTGGTAAGAACGAAGGGGATGTGGTGGCTATCCGTATCCCCTCCGGTACCGTGGAGTACGAGATTTCCGAAGTGGAATATATCTGACTCGGTTGTGCTGATCGGGCGTAAAGAAAAAGCCGGCTCTGGGGAACCAGGCCGGCTTTTTCGCGTCTCAGCTTACGCTTATTTGTTGCGCAGCAGATTCGACAGCTTGGGGTTCGGTTTCTTCGCACGACGCAGAATGACGGCGATTTTACCGATCGTCTGGACCAGTTCGGCGCCGGAGCTTTCGCACAGAGCCTGAATGGCTTCCTGGCGGACTTCGCGATCCTGGCTGGCGACTTTGATCTTGATCAGCTCATGGTCGTTCAGGGCACGGTCCAGTTCGTCCTGCAGCCCTTCAGACAGGCCTTTGTCGCCAACGATGATGACGGGCTTCAGGTTGTGGGCAATAGCCCGGTATTCCCGGCGCTGTTCCGGTGACAGACTCATGATGTAATCTCTTAATAGGTGCAATTAACAAAAGGTCAGCGGTGATTCCGCTGGCAACCACGTATAATTCAGCGATTGTAACAGATAGCGACTCATGACAAATGGCCGTATTCACTTACAGAGGGTGTTGTAATTCCGGTCATGGCGTCCCATATAGGTAGTATCGCGATCGGTTCCGGATGGGCCGTTTCTGGTTTACCGGCGTACAATTGGTGTAAGGTGTCGGAAAAGGGTTGGCGGCCTTCAGGCGCTGATCCTGCAATTCACAGGTGATGATCCTTGAACGATATGGCAAAAAATCTGGTTCTCTGGCTAATCATAGCCGCCGTGCTGCTGATGGTGTTTCAGAATTTCTCTCCCACCACCACCGGCCAACAAGTTAACTATTCCCAGTTTGTCGAGATGGTCCAGCAGGGCCAGGTACGGCAGGTGACCATTGACGGTCTGCAGGTGCAGGGTGTCCGCAACGACGGCTCCCAGTTCCAGAGCATCCGGCCGCAGGTGTCTGACAACAAGCTGATGGATGACCTGCTCGCCAACAACGTCGAAGTGATCGGCAAGGAGCCCGAGCGCCAGAGCCTGTGGACGCAGCTGCTGGTAGCCGCGTTCCCGATTCTGATCATCATTGCATTGTTCGTGTTCTTCATGCGCCAGATGCAGGGCGGCGGTGGCGGCAAAGGCCCCATGTCGTTCGGCAAGAGCAAGGCGCGCCTGATGAGTGAAGACCAGATCAAAACCACGTTTTCCGATGTCGCGGGTGTCGACGAAGCCAAGGAAGACGTGAAAGAGCTGGTGGATTTCCTCCGGGATCCGAGCAAGTTCCAGCGCCTTGGTGGTCGCATCCCGAAGGGCGTATTGATGGTGGGCCCTCCCGGTACCGGTAAAACCCTGCTTGCCAAGGCCATCGCGGGCGAGGCCAAGGTGCCGTTCTTCTCTATCTCCGGCTCCGACTTTGTGGAAATGTTTGTGGGCGTGGGTGCCTCCCGTGTTCGCGACATGTTCGAGCAGGCGAAAAAACAAAGCCCGTGCATTATCTTCATTGATGAGATCGATGCGGTTGGCCGTCACCGTGGTGCTGGTATGGGCGGTGGTCACGACGAGCGTGAGCAGACCCTCAACCAGTTGCTGGTGGAAATGGACGGCTTCGAAGGCAATGAAGGCGTTATCGTCATTGCCGCCACCAACCGTCCGGACGTGCTGGACCCGGCGTTGTTGCGCCCTGGCCGGTTCGATCGCCAGGTGGTGGTGAGCCTGCCGGACATCATTGGCCGTGAGCAGATTTTGAAAGTGCATATGAAAAAAGTGCCGCTGGCTGATGGCATTGATCCTGCCGTCATCGCGCGGGGTACGCCAGGCTTCTCCGGTGCCGATCTTGCCAACCTGGTTAACGAAGCGGCTCTGTTTGCGGCCCGTCGTAACCAGCGCCTGGTCTCCATGGAAGAGCTGGAGCTGGCCAAGGACAAGATCATGATGGGCGCCGAGCGCAAGTCCATGGTGATGAGTGAGAAGGAAAAGCGGAACACGGCTTACCATGAGTCCGGCCATGCCATTGTTGGCCGCCTGATGCCTGAGCATGATCCGGTCTACAAAGTGAGTATTATTCCTCGTGGCCGCGCCCTGGGTGTGACCATGTTCCTCCCGGAAGAGGACAAGTACAGCCATTCCAAACGCTATCTGATCAGCTCGATCTGTAGCCTGTTTGGTGGCCGTATCGCGGAAGAGCTGACCCTGGGCTTCGATGGTGTCACCACTGGTGCGTCCAACGACATCGAGCGGGCCACGAGCCTGGCCCGGAACATGGTGACCCGCTGGGGGCTGTCCGAGAAGCTTGGCCCTTTGCAGTACGACACCGATAGCGAGGAACCCTTCCTCGGCCGTTCCGCGGGGCAGGCACATACGGTGTACTCGCCGGAGACCGCCCAGCGGATTGACGAGGAAGTTCGCAACATCATTGATGAGTGCTACGAAAAGGCCAAGCAGATCCTGATTGATAACCGGGACAAGCTGGACATGATGGCCGAAGCACTTATGAAGTATGAAACCATCGATCGTTACCAGATTGACGACATCATGGCTGGCAAGGAACCTCGGCCGCCCAAGAACTGGGGTGACAGTGGTCCTGCCGGAGGCGTCAAGGCTGAAGAGCCTGAGCAGGCGCCGGAGCCTAGAAGCTCCGACGACGGCCGGCAACCCGGTGTAGGGCGTCCGGCCGGCGAGCACTGACTCGCCGTCAAAGCCTGAGTAACTGAATGCGCCGCCCGGGCTCCCGGGCGGCGTTTGTTTTTGTCTCTCCGAAAACTCTGCCTGTGGAAGTCGCGTTATGAAAATGAACTTTGCCGGTCGCGAACTGGATCTGTCTCGGTGCCACGTGATGGGTATTCTGAATGTCACCCCCGATTCGTTTTCCGATGGCGGACGCTTTAATTCCAGGGAATCGGCGCTTGTGCGGGCCAGGCAGATGGTCAATGACGGCGCTTCTTTTATTGATGTTGGAGGTGAGTCGACTCGCCCCGGCGCAAACGAAGTCTCGACCCAGGAAGAGCTGGACCGCGTATGCCCGGTGGTCGAAGCCATTGCCAAAGAGTTGGATACCGTGATTTCGGTGGATACCAGCAATCCTGTGGTGATGGCTGAAACCGCTCGGCTGGGTGCCGGCCTGATCAACGATGTCCGCGCCCTGCAGCGCGAAGGCGCGCCCGAAGTGGCCGCAAAGGCCGGCATTCCGGTGTGCATCATGCATATTCAGGGTGAGCCGGATAGCATGCAGGACGATCCCCGATACCGGAATGTGCGTCGGGAAGTCAGCTCTTTTCTGACGGAGCGTATGCGGGTGGCTGAGCAGGCCGGTGTTCGTGCCGATAACATTATTCTTGATCCCGGCTTTGGCTTCGGCAAGAGCGTGGAGCATAACTATCAGCTGCTCGCCAGCCTTGAGCAGTTGCATATTCTCGGGCATCCATTGCTTGTCGGGGTCTCGCGAAAATCCATGCTGGGTGCGGTCACGGGTCGCGATGTGAATGAAAGGTTGCCGGCCAGCCTCGCTGCCGCGACAATATCGGCCATGAAAGGGGCGAGCATCCTCAGGGTGCACGACGTTAGGGAAACTGTGGACGCCGTCAGGATCGTAACGGCAGTGAAGGAGGCAATCTGATGACCCAGCGCAAATACTTTGGTACCGATGGCATTCGTGGCCGGGTCGGAGACAGTCCGATTACGCCGGAGTTCATGCTGCATCTGGGGTGGGCTGCGGGGCAGGCATTCAAGCGTGCGGGCCAGCGCAACAGCGTACTGATCGGCAAGGATACCCGTTTGTCTGGCTATATGTTCGAATCGGCGCTGGAGGCTGGTCTGGCCGCGGCGGGTGTTGATGTGAAGTTGCTGGGGCCGATGCCGACACCGGCGATTGCCTACCTCACGCGAACTTTCCGGGCATCTGCCGGAATTGTCATCAGTGCCTCCCACAACCCTCATCATGATAACGGCATCAAATTCTTTTCTTCTGCCGGTACCAAACTGGACGACGCCCTGGAAGCCGAGATTGAGCGCTGGCTGGACCAGCCTATCGAAGTGTGTGAGCCGGAAGAACTGGGCAAGGCGAGCCGGGTAGACGATGCGCCCGGTCGCTATGTGGAGTTCTGCAAAAGTACTGTGCCAAACGAGTTTACTCTCGACGGCATGCACCTGGTGCTTGACTGTGCTCACGGTGCTACCTACCACGTGGCGCCCAAAGTGTTCCGTGAGCTGGGGGCGAAAGTGACGGTGATTGGCGCCGAGCCAGATGGCTTGAACATCAACCTGAATGTTGGCTCTACCCATCTGGGCGCGCTGAAACAGGCGGTTGCCGAGAAAAAGGCTGATCTTGGTATTGCCTTCGACGGTGACGGCGACCGGGTGTTGATGGTGGATCGTGATGGTTCCGAAGTGGATGGCGACGAACTGTTGTATATCCTGGCTTCCCAGCGCCAGGCAGAAGGACGGCTGAACGGTGGTGTGGTTGGTACGTTAATGACCAACCTGGGTGTTGAGTTGGCTCTGCGCGAAATCGGCGTCGAGTTCGAGCGGGCCAAGGTTGGCGATCGTTATGTGATGGAGCGCCTGTTGGCCAATAACTGGCTGATTGGAGGCGAGGGTTCCGGGCATATGGTGATCCGGGATTGCACCACCACGGGTGACGGTATTGTCTCTGCGTTGCAGGTACTGCTGGCAGTGCGGAAGTCCGGCAAGACTATGGGAGAACTGCGGGCAGGTATGAGCAAGCTGCCGCAGAAAATGATCAACGTACGCGTTGCCGAACGGTTTGATCCGTTGGGTAGGGCGGATATTGTTGAGGCCATGGCGCGGGCAGAGGCTTCGTTGGGTGATGCCGGGCGCATTCTGCTGCGGGCATCCGGCACCGAGCCGCTGATCAGAGTGATGGCCGAGGGTCAGAGCGCGGACGATATTACCCGGGTGGTGGAAGAGCTTGCCCTGGTGGTGGAGCGTTCAACACCCTGATTTCGAAGGGTGGTTGTGTACCGCGGGTGACTGCTGTATAGTTCCGCCTCCCTTTTGCTCGGGACTGTCGAGGACAGAGATGCGTCGCAGAATTGTTGCCGGAAACTGGAAAATGAACGGGTCGAAAGATCTGGTGAAACAGTTGGTTGGCGCAATTTGCGAGCAGTCCGGTAATGTTGGCAAAGATGTGGAGGTGGTTATTATCCCTCCTGCGATCTATCTGGGCCAGGTTGCCGAGCAGGGAGGCGGGCGGATCACTACCGGTGTGCAGAACGTGTCCCAGTGGCAATCTGGCGCATATACCGGAGAAATCTCCGCCGAAATGGCCCGCGATATGGGTTGTGGCTATGTGCTGGTGGGCCATTCCGAGCGCCGGCAGTTGTTTGGTGAGACGGATTCTGTGGTAGCCGCCAAGGTTGAGCAGGTTCTGTTGAGTGGCTTGGTTGCGGTGCTGTGTGTAGGTGAAACGCTCGCGGAGCGGGAAGCCGGTCAAGCCGAAGCGGTGGTTGCCGAGCAGGTTCGCAGTGGGTTGTCAGTTGTGGCTGATGATCAGTGGTCCAGGGTTGTTGTGGCGTATGAGCCGGTCTGGGCTATCGGAACCGGAAAAACCGCGACGGCAGACGATGCCCAGGCCATGCATTCGGAAATCCGCAAGGTGCTGGATGGTATGAATGCACCGGCTAATGAGATTTCGGTACTTTACGGCGGCAGTGTAAAAGCGGATAATGCGGCCGCTTTGTTTGCAGAGCCGGATATTGATGGCGGTCTCATCGGTGGTGCATCGTTGAAGGCCGAAGAATTTATCAGCATTTGCCGGTCTTTCCCGGCAGGTGTCTAAGCCGACACGTTTACGAGAGTCTGTATGGATTGGTTGGAAACACTGGTAGTTGTTGTTCACGTCGTGATCGCCGTGTCGCTGGTGGGCCTGGTTCTGATCCAGCAGGGCAAGGGTGCAGACGCCGGAGCGGCTTTCGGTGGTGGTGCGTCCCAGACCGTGTTTGGTAGTCAGGGCAGCGGAAGCTTTCTGACGCGGATGACCACTTTTATGGCGGTTATCTTTTTTGTGACAAGTTTTTCGCTGGCAATTTTTGCCAAGCAGCGCGCTGAAGTGGCTGGCGAGGCAGGTATTCCGGTTGTTCAGGAATCGTCTCAGGCAGGTGCGCAAGCTGAGCAGGCGTCCTCTGCTGATGAGCCTGCAGCCAACAGCGAAACCGAGGGTGGGGACGCGCTCCCCGAACTCGAGTAAAGAATGATGCCCGGGTGGTGAAACTGGTAGACACGCCATCTTGAGGGGGTGGTAGCGAAAGCTGTGCCGGTTCGAGTCCGGCCCCGGGCACCATATTAAAAGAAGACGGCTTGGCAAACCCAGGCCGTTTTTTTTGGTCAGTCCTTGACCAGTCCGCGTGGCGTCACTATACTCCCGCGGATATTGGAGCCTGCGAGCATCGAGGCTTCCAGGCAGGCCAGGTGTCTGTCGGCAGAGCGCTTGAAAGGGTTGGCGCTTTGCGAATTCTTGCAACAAAAGGCCCCATGTTTCAGGGGCTTTTTGATTAAGGGGCCTGGCGCAAAGGGCCCTGGTGCATAAAAGGGCTGATTAACAGCCCTTTTTTTGTTTTTGTACCCTGAAAATTCGGAAACGGAGGCGGCGACACTTGTCAGCCAAACTGAAACAACTGGAAGACATCCTGCGCCCGGTGGTCGAGGGTCTGGGTTATGAGTTCTGGGGAATTGAATTCCGCTCCCATGGACACCATTCCAAGCTTCGGGTGTTTATTGATGATGCCGAGAACGGCATCGCGATCGACGACTGCGAGAAAGTCAGTCGTCAGGTCAGCGGGGTAATGGATGTGGAAGACCCCATCCAGACAGAATATACGCTGGAAGTGTCTTCGCCCGGTATGGACCGGCCGCTGTTCCGGCTGGAGCAGTACGAGGCATTTATTGGTCATAAAGTGCAGATCAAGCTGCGTATGGCGTTTGAGGGCCGGCGCAAATTCCTGGGCCTGATCAAAGGGGTGGAGGGCGACGACGTGGTAGTTGTAGTAGATGACCACGAATACCTGTTGCCCTTCGACAGTATCGAAAAAGCCAACATCGTGCCGGTTTTCGAGTGACACATTCGAATAAATCTATAGATGTATCGTTTATTTTGAGGGCAGGGCAATCCCATGAGTAAAGAGATCTTGCTGGTAGTGGAATCCGTCTCGAACGAGAAAGGTGTCGAGAAGGATGTGATTTTCGAGGCGATTGAACTCGCACTCGCTACCGCTGCCAAGAAACGTTATGAAGACGAAGAGGCGGATATCCGGGTTGCCATTGATCGCCGCACCGGAGAATACGAAACCTTCCGCCGCTGGCTGGTGGTCGATAATGATGCCGTTCCTGCGTTGGGCACTGAGCTGACCCTGCAGGAAGCGGAAGAGATCGACACCAATCTGAAGCCGGGTGATATGTACGAAGAGAAGGTGGAGTCTGTGGCGTTCGGGCGCATTGGTGCCCAGGCGGCCAAGCAGATCATCTTCCAGAAAGTGCGCGAAGCCGAGCGCATGAAGATTGTCGACAGCTACCGCGATCGTATCGGTGAGCTGGTGTCCGGTACCGTCAAGAAGGTGACCCGGGACAATGTGATTGTGGATCTGGGTGGCAACGCAGAAGCTCTGCTTCCCCGTGAGCACCTGATTCCCCGTGAAACCTTCCGGATGGGCGACCGCGTTCGTGCTCTGCTGCTGGAGATTCGCACCGATCATCGCGGACCACAGCTGATTCTGAGCCGTACCGATTCGCAAATGCTGATCGAGCTTTTCCGCATCGAGGTTCCCGAGATTGCCGAGGAACTCATCGAGATTCGCGGTGCCGCTCGCGATCCGGGCTCCCGGGCCAAGATTGCGGTGAAGACCAACGACCGCCGTATTGATCCGGTTGGCGCTTGTGTTGGTATGCGGGGCTCCCGCGTACAGGCAGTGTCTAATGAACTGGGCGGTGAGCGTGTGGATATCGTGCTTTACGACGATAACCCGGCTCAGTTGGTCATCAACGCGATGGCGCCTGCTGAGGTCGCCTCCATTGTCATGGATGAAGACCGTCACACCATGGATGTAGCCGTTGCCGAAGATAACCTGGCGCAGGCCATTGGCCGGAACGGCCAGAACGTTCGTCTGGCGACCGAGCTGACCGGTTGGACCCTGAACGTGATGACGGAAGAAGAAGCCGGTGAGCGCCAGGAGCAGGAATACAACCGCCTGCTTGAACACTTTACCGCTCATCTGGATGTTGATGAAGAATTTGCCGGTGTTCTTATCGAGGAAGGCTTTACCTCCATTGAAGAGGTGGCCTACGTACCGATGGAAGAAATGCTGGCGATTGAGGGCTTTGACGAGGAAACCGTCACTGAATTGCGCCGTCGTGCCAAAGACGTATTGCTGAACCAGGCGCTGGCCAGTGAAGAAGCCCTGGAGGGCGCTGAGCCCGAAGACGATCTTCTGAACATGGACGGCATGGACCGAGCGCTGGCATTCAAGCTTGCCGGCATGGGCGTGCGCACAATGGAAGATCTGGCGGAGCAGTCGATTGATGAGCTGCTCGAAATTGAAGGTATGGATGAAGAACGTGCTGGTCAGTTGATTATGACTGCGCGCGCACCCTGGTTTGAAGACCAGGCCTGATTCGGGAGAGGAGGACCAGTATGGCTGAAGTAACGGTAAAACAACTGGCCGCAGATGTAGGCGCTCCCGTGGATCGTTTGCTGAAGCAGATCGTGGAAGCGGGCCTGAAAGCCCGCAGCGAAAACGACGCTGTCACCAGCGATGAGAAGCAGCAGTTGCTGGCCTATCTGAGAAAAAACCATGGCGAGGCGGAAGCTGAACCGCGGAAGATTACACTCAAGCGCAAGACCACGACGACGCTTAAGGCCGGCAAGGCCAAGACCGTCAACGTAGAAGTGCGCAAGCGCCGCACCTATATCAAGCGTGCAGAGCTGCAACCCGAGCCGGAAGCAGAGGCGCCGGCACCGGAAGAGCCGGTACAGGCACCGGCGGCCGAACAGGCGCCGGTGGAAGAAGCGCCGAAGGTCGCAGCGGAAGCAGCACCTGCCGAAGCCCCTGAAACGGAAGCTCCGGCCGCAGCGGAAACCGAAGCCAAAGCTGCTCCGGAACCTGCTGCAGAATCCGCAGAGCCTGCCATCGCGCCGGAGGATATTCCCATGCCTCCGCCTGAGGATGAAGGTCGGGATCGCAAGCCGAAGAAGAAAAAAGAGAAGGTGCGTGAGCGCGGCGATGATATTGAAGAAGGCAAGCCGAAGAAGAAGCAGGCTGGCCATCGCGGTCCTCGCAGCCGTCCGGTAGAAGAACCGGTAGTACTGAGCGAAGACGAAGAGGAAACCACTCTTCGCAAGCCGCTGCGGGCCAAAAAGAAACCGAAAGAAAAGCGTCATGCTTTCGAGAGGCCCACAAAGCCCATGGTCAGAGAAGTACAGATTCCGGAAACCATCACCGTTGGTGATCTCGCCCAGCGCATGGCCGTCAAGTCCGCTGATGTTATCAAGACCCTGATGGGTATGGGGGTGATGGCAACCATCAATCAGGCGCTGGATCAGGAAACGGCGATCCTGGTTACCGAAGAGCTGGGCCACAAGCCCAAAGCGGTGAGCGAGGATGCTTTCGAAGAGGAAGTCCTGAGCGAAATCACCGGCCCGGACGAAGGCAAAGAGAAGATCAAGCGCGCGCCGGTTGTCAGTGTTATGGGTCACGTTGACCATGGTAAGACCTCACTGCTGGACCATATCCGCCGCGCCAAGGTTGCTGCCGGTGAATCCGGTGGTATTACCCAGCACATTGGTGCTTACCATGTAGAAACTGAACACGGCATGGTGTCCTTCCTGGATACCCCGGGCCACGCCGCGTTTACCGCCATGCGTGCTCGTGGTGCCCAGTGTACCGACATCGTTATCCTGGTGGTGGCAGCCGACGACGGTGTTATGCCTCAAACCAAGGAAGCCGTTGAGCACGCCCGTTCTGCCGGCGTACCGATCGTGGTTGCCATCAACAAGATGGACAAAGAAGAAGCCGATCCGGACCGCATCAAGAACGAGCTTTCAGCTCTGGAAGTCATTCCGGAAGACTGGGGTGGCGACGTTCAGTTCGTGCCTGTTTCTGCACACACTGGTATGGGCATCGATGACCTGCTGGAAGCCGTCTTGCTGCAGGCTGAAATCCTTGAGCTGGAAGCGTCCCCGGATGCAGCGGCGAAAGGTGTTGTGGTTGAATCCAGCCTGGAACGCGGCCGTGGTTCTGTTGCTACCGTGCTGGTTCAGAACGGTACGCTTCGCCAGGGCGACATGGTGGTGGCCGGTTCCTTCTTCGGTAAGGTGCGCGCCATGACAGACGAAGCCGGGCGCCAGGTGAAAGAAGCTGGCCCGTCGATTCCGGTCGAGATTCTGGGCCTGAACGGCACGCCAGACGCCGGTGACGAATTCTTCGCTGTGGCAGACGAGAAAAAAGCCAAAGAGCTGGCTGAATTCCGTCAGACCCGTGAGCGTGAGCAACGTCTCCAGCGCCAGCAAGCTGCCAAGCTCGAGAACATGTTCGAGAATATGGGCAAGGACGAGGTCAAGACCCTCAACGTGGTGCTCAAGACTGACGTGCGTGGTTCTCTGGAAGCCATTACCAAGGCCCTGCAGGACCTGGGCAACGACGAGGTTCAGGTGAAGATTGTTTCGTCTGGTGTTGGCGGTATCGCCGAGACCGACGTCAGCCTGGCCATGGCCACCAACGCCGTTATTTTCGGTTTCAACGTGCGTGCGGATACCGCATCCAAGCGTCTGGTTGAGCAGGAAGGTCTGGATCTGCGCTACTACAGCATCATCTATAACCTGATTGATGATGTGAAAGCGGCTTTGACAGGCATGCTCAAGCCGGAATTCCGCGAAGATATTGTGGGCATTGCCGATGTGCGTGACGTATTCCGTTCGCCGAAATTCGGTCAGGTGGCTGGCTGTATGGTGACTGAGGGCACCGTATACCGTAATAAGCCGATCCGCGTACTGCGTGACAACGTGGTGATCTTTGAAGGCGAGCTGGAATCCCTGCGTCGCTTCAAGGACGATGTGGCGGAAGTTCGCAACGGTATGGAATGTGGTATCGGTGTTAAAGGCTACGACGTGAAAGTGGGTGACCAGATCGAAGTGTTCGATCGCGTCCGTGTTGAACGTCAGCTTGAGTCCACGGGGGCCTGATGGCACGGGAATACAGTCGCGTAGATCGCATCGGCGATCAGATGCAGCGAGAGCTGGCGCAGCTGATCCAGCGCGAGGTGAAGGATCCTCGCGTTGGTATGGTCACGGTTAATGATGTGAAAGTCAGCCGTGACCTCGGCTATGCCGATATCTATATTTCGTTGCTGTCCACCGAGGAGCTCACCGAAGATTCACCCGAAGTGCAGGACTCCCTGACGGTGTTGAACAAGGCCTCCGGGTTTCTGCGCGGGCAGGTTGGTCGCGCCATGAAATTGCGTGTGGTGCCCCATCTGCGGTTTCACTTCGACAAACTGTTGGGGCAGAGCCGCAAGATGGATCGCCTGATCCGCGAAGCGGTTGGCGACAAGCCTGCCGTGCCCCGGGACGATAATGATGACCCGGTTTCCGATAACCCGGAGCGTGACGCTTGAGCCGAAGACGCAAAGGCCGTGACGTAAACGGCATCCTGGTAATCGACAAGCCCCAGGGCGTTACCTCCAACGGGATTCTGCAGCAGGTCAAGCGCCTGTATGGTGCGGCGAAGGCCGGCCATACCGGTGCGCTTGATCCGCTCGCCACTGGCGTGCTGCCCCTGTGTTTTGGTGAGGCCACCAAGTTCTCCCAGACCATGCTGGACAGTGACAAGGCGTATATCACCACCGCACGCCTGGGCATCCGGACAGAAACCGGAGACAGCGAAGGGGCTGTGGTGGAGGAAAAGTCGGTTCCCCACTTCAGTGAGGAAGAAGTGGAGGCCGTACTGGCCCGGTTCCGTGGCGACATTCAGCAAGTGCCCTCCATGTACTCGGCTCTGAAGCATCAGGGCAAACCACTGTACGAATACGCCCGCGAGGGTATCGAAATTGAGCGCCCGGCCAGGCCGGTGACCATTTACGAGCTCAAATTGTTGGCGGTTCGGGAACAGGAGCTGGATCTTGCGGTTACCTGTACCAAGGGTACGTATATCCGCTCACTGGTTGAGGATATTGGTGAGGTTCTGGGCTGTGGAGCTCATGTCAGTGCTCTGCGTCGCACCCTGGCCTCCGGCTACACCCTGGCAAATGCCCACGATGTCAAAGACCTGGAAGCCATGCGCGAGCGCGGGGAAAGCCTGGATGGCCTGCTGTTGCCGCCGGAAACCGCCCTCACCATGTTTCCCGAGTACCGATTGTCCGGCGTGCCGCTGGTATCGATCTTGAACGGACAACCGGTTAGAATACCGGGTCAGCCTTTTGAAGGTTTCGTCCGCCTGTATGGCGAGCATTCCTTCGTAGGGCTGGCAGAAGCATTGCCGGAAGGCGATGGCACTCAACTGGTGCCTCGCCGTCTGGTCAAGAACAGCAAACGGTAAACGCCTTTTGCTGATTAGCCGGGCTGTAGAGATGCGCGGTTCGGCTGAATAGGTATGCATCGCAACCAATGAGGTGAAATATGGCACTGTCTGCCAGTGAGAAAGCTCAGATCGTTAAAGATTTTCAGCAAGGTGATGGCGATACCGGTTCCCCTGAGGTTCAGGTAGCTCTGCTGAGCGCCAACATCAACAAGCTGCAGGATCACTTCAAGGCCAACAAGCAGGATCACCATTCCCGCCGCGGCCTGATCCGGATGGTAAACCAGCGTCGTAAGCTGCTGGACTACCTCAAGCGTAAAAACGCTGACCGTTACCTGGACCTGATCCAGCGTCTGGGTCTGCGTCGCTAATCCGGTTTAGCGACCTGATGGCTGGCCCGGGGGTTCCCGGGTTCAGCCGTGCTTCTCTCCCGCTCCCTGCCTTGCTCATTCCGAACAAGCAGGAAGCGTTTTTTGCTGCAGTTGATTTGTCTGTGAAACCGAAGGATTTTCCCTGTCACAATGGAAAGCCGCTATTGATAGCAGGTTGTTGAAAAGCCCGGGAACTCTGGCCGGGGTTTTGCAACAGCCTGTTAGCTTTCAGACGGGTTGCCTTTCGGTTCACTGATCAGACTGCTGCAGTTGTTGGAAAATGGCGAATGAATGGGTCATTGGCCAGAATCAAAACCGCTGAAAATGCAGGAGTTTATTGTGGAACTGCAACCACGTATCAAGACATTTGAAATGGGTGGGGAAACCTTCACCCTGGAAACCGGTCGTATTGCCCGTCAGGCAACCGGCGCGGTACTGGTAAGCACCGGCGACACTGCCGTTCTGGGCACCGTTGTTGGCGCCAAAGAGCCCAAGCCGGGCCAGGGCTTCTTCCCCCTGACTGTGAACTACCAGGAAAAAACCTACGCCGCCGGTAAAATCCCGGGTGGCTTCTTCAAGCGTGAAGGTCGTCCGTCCGAGAAAGAGACCCTGACCTCCCGCCTGATCGACCGTCCGATTCGCCCGCTGTTCCCGAACGGCTACATGAACGAAGTTCAGGTTGTGCTGACGGTTATGTCTGCCAGCAAGAACCACGATCCGGATATCGCTGCCATGATTGCTGCATCTGCAGCCCTGGCCATCTCCGGTATCCCGTTCGACGGCCCGATTGGTGCTGCCCGTGTGGGTTACACCAACGAGAAAGGCTACTTCCTGAACCCGACCTTCGAAGAGCTCAGCACTTCCCTGCTGGACATGGTTGTGGCCGGTACCGACGAAGCGGTGCTGATGGTTGAGTCCGAGGCCAAAGGCCTGACAGAGGACCAGATGCTGGGCGCCGTACTGTTCGGCCACCAGGAAATGCAGACTGCGATCACTGCCATCAAGGAATTTGCTGCCGAGAACGGCAAGCCGCGCTGGGAATGGCAGCCCGAGGCGGAAAACACTGAGCTGCTGAACGCCATCAAGGCCGAGTTCGGTGGTGCCATCGAAGAAGCCTACGCGATTCGCGACAAGATGGCCCGTTACGAGCGTCTGGGTGAGATCAAATCTGCTGCCGTTGAAAAACTGGCCGGTGAAGAAGAAGGCCAGCCTTCCGAAGAGGAAGTGAAGAAGTACTTCGGCAAGGTCGAGAAGTCTGTCGTTCGTCTGCAGGTTATCGAAGGCAAGCCGCGTATCGATGGCCGTGACAACAAGACCGTTCGCCCGATCAAGGTGGAAGTTGGCGTACTGCCGTCCGTTCACGGTTCCGCCCTGTTCACCCGTGGTGAGACTCAGGCTATCGTTACCGCCACGCTGGGTACCACCCGTGACGTGCAGATCATCGATGCCCTGGAAGGTGAGCGCAAGGACCCGTTCCTGTTCCACTACAACTTCCCTCCGTACTCCGTAGGTGAAGCTGGCCGTATGGGTAGCCCGGGCCGTCGTGAAATTGGTCACGGTCGTCTGGCCAAGCGTGGTGTAGCCGCGGTTATGCCGACCATCGAAGAGTTCCCGTATGCCATTCGTGCGGTGTCCGAGATCACTGAATCCAACGGTTCCAGTTCCATGGCTTCCGTGTGTGGTTCATCCCTGGCGCTGATGGATGCTGGTGTGCCGCTGAAGGCTCCGGTGGCCGGTATCGCCATGGGTCTGGTCAAGGAAGGCGACAAGTTCGCGGTCCTGACTGACATCCTGGGTGACGAAGATCACCTGGGTGACATGGATTTCAAGGTTGCCGGTACCAAAGAGGGCGTCACGGCCCTGCAGATGGACATCAAGATTCAGGGTATTACCGACGAAATCATGGAAATCGCCCTCGAGCAGGCCAACGCTGCGCGTCTGCACATCCTGGACGAGATGAACAAGGTGATCGCAGAGCCCCGTGCCGAGCTGTCTGATCGCGCTCCGAGCATCACCACCATCAAGATTCATCCGGACAAGATCCGTGATGTAATCGGTAAGGGTGGCGCAACCATCCGTGGTATTTGCGACGAGACCGGCGCTTCCATCGACCTGGACGACGACGGCAACGTGAAGATCTACGCCGACAACGCTGCGGCCGCACAGGCTGCCGTGAATCGCGTGAAAGAAATCACTGCCGAGATCGAAGTGGGTGCTATCTACAAGGGCCGCGTTGAGCGGATTGTGGACTTCGGTGCCTTTGTTAACATCCTGCCCGGCAAGGATGGTCTGGTGCACATTTCCCAGATCTCCGAGCGCCGTATCGAGAACGTCACTGACGAGCTGAGCGAAGGTCAGGAAGTTCTGGTCAAGGTGCTGGATGTGGACAACCGTGGTCGCGTTAAGCTGTCCATGAAGGAAGTCAAAGAAGGCGAGCAGCCGACTGACTTCACTGACTAAGATGATTCTTGGTTAGAAAAACCCGCCCGGCTTCAAGCCTGGCGGGTTTTGTCGTTTATGGGCCTTGTAGTTTTAGTGCCTGCAGCGGTTGTGGGAAGCCTTTCCAAAAGACGCTACGAGCACATCCATGTGCGCTTCTTTCGGGCCGTCCATGGCCCTCAAGACTTTTGGAAAGGCTTCCCACAACCGCTGCGCTAGACCTTGTGCTTGCCTCTAAAGGCCTTTTTCCATGAATTCCAGTACTGCCTCCCTGTATGCGGGAATCACAAACGTCGCTGCATGGGGCGTATCGGTCTGCAAGAACTCCTTGGGCTGCTCCGCCGCTTCATACAACCGCACGCCATGCTCGAACGGAATGATGCCATCCCGAACGCTGTGGATAATCATCACCGGCACCGGTGATACACCGGCGATCCTGTCGGTGCCTTCGTAGTCATCCGGGATGGTCCAGCTCAGGGGGTACTGGAACGGCCAGGTGAGCCAGAACAGGTCGAGCTTTTCCCGGGCGATGTAGCGGAAGCCGGAGAAGGTGCCGTCGAGGATGATGCCGTTTAGCTCTGGTTGTTCGTCTCGCTGCACCCATTCGCTGGCCAGGGCGATACCGAGGGCGCCGCCGAGGCTTTGGCCGAGGATATAGAGCGGGTGTTCACTATCGGCGCGGCGTTGGGCCAGCCAGCGCAGTCCGGTTTCCACGTCGTGCAGTGCGCCTTCGATATCGGGGGCGCCGGTGGATTGGCCGTAACCGCGATAATCGATGGTGAACACGTTGTAGCCCTGTTCCGGCAGCCAGGCGGCGTTGAGGATGTGGGCGCTGACGTTCTGGGCGTTGCCGTGCAGGAAGTAGATGGTGCCCTTGGCGGGCTCGTCGGTGAGGGCAGGGAGCCACCAGCCGTGGAGGGTTTCGCCGTCCGCGGTCTTGAGGTAGATGTCTTCGTATTCCAGGTTGAGTCGGTCCGGGGTGATGTAAGTGGCATTGTCCGGATAGAAGAACACGCTGCTGCATCCGGTTTGCAGCAGCGTGGTGATGGCCAGCAGGGTGATGAGAGCCGTTTTGGTATTCAGAAGTAAGCGTGCAGGCCGGCTTGCCATGTGCTTTGGTACCTGTCGTAGTGGTCTTCCCGGGTGAATTTGGCGAATAGGCTGAATTCCCGGCCAATGTGCCAGTTGGCTTCGGCATAAAGCTGGTCTTGCCGGTGTTGGCTGCTGACGATCCAGGCTTTGGTTTTTACGCCAGTCAGCAGGCTGAAGCGGTTGTTCTGGTGCAGCAGGCCGAGGTCTGCGCCCGGGGCGAAATCGTAGCCCCGTTTGATGTCATCATCGATTTCCACATCCGCCGTGGCAATGGCGAAGGCTTGGGTGTTCTTGCCCAGGCTCCAGCTGCCGCCGGCTCCGCCTTCAAGATAGGGGGCCAGTACGCGATCATTGCCGGTGTCCGTGCGGCGGCCGCCAAAGCCAACTTGCCAGGAGATCGGGGCAAAGAACTGGTTCCGGGGGCTCAGGGAGCGTATCTCGACGCCGGTGATCTGTTCCACCTGAAGTTCGTCGTTTTTGTGGTAAAGCCTGGCGTCCAGGCGCAGGAACTGCAGTTGTGCACCGGTACGGTAACCGGCGGGCGGATCCAGTACGTCGTGATAGGCCGGCCGGATGGTCAACTGGGTGAACTCGCTGTGGGCGAGCTGGCCGGAACCGAGGCTCAGGCGAAAGGTGTCATGCCCCTGATCGTCGCGGATCTCCGGTTCGGGCACGTCTGGAAGTTCTGCCGCATCCTCAATCTGGCTGCGGGCGACCAGTAGTTGATGAGACAGCGGCGCCGCGTGTTCCCGGGGCCAGCCTTCGGCTTCGCTCTGGTAGCGTACGTAATCGTACGTGGCATCCAGGAGTTGGGCGCGGTCGTCTTTACCAAGCTTACGCACTTCTGGGTCGTTCACTGCCACGTAGCCATTGGCTAAGGCAGCGGCGATGGTCTGGTGGTCTGAGGGCAGGCTTTCCAGGCTATGGGCTACAGAGGTGGCGGCAGACGGGCGGTAATGGATGCTTTCAAGCAGCCCGGCATCCCTCACCCAGCGCACGGTGTCAGAGGGGATGGCGTGAGTGCTTACTTCGTCGAGCAGGTTCGTGCCCGGGCGGGCGGCGTCGATCAGGGCCAGCAGGCGATAGGCGCAGTTCTCATCGAAGAAATAGTAATCAAAGTTCTTGTCCTGAATTTCCCAGGTATGGGCCAGCAGGGTGTCAACCTCCTGTTGGTCGAGATTCAGGGTGTACTCCCAGAGATCCCGGTGTTCGATGTCGTTGTACAGCCGGATCATTTCGTAATAGGGCTTGATGGAGGTAATGCCTGGATAGCCCCCGAAAATACCCCGATAGGCAAACAACAACTCGCTGTCATGTTCAGCGGCATCGGCTGCGTAGGAAACAGTATTTGCCAGCAGCAGATCGGTTTCTTCGTCATCCTGGGGGGGATCGAGCCGCAAGAAGGTGTGTCCGAACATGGATGAGGGACTGTTCAGATAGGACGCAGCAAACACCAGGGTGACTTTCTCGGTATTCAGTGTGCCTGCCCATTCCTCGAAAGCGGGGCAGTTTACCGGTGTATCCGGCAACTCCAGTTGCTCTCTCAGCCAGGCATCCCGGGCCGGGAATCGACAGCGGGCGTGGCTATCACCACCTCCGGGTTGTTGTATGGCCTCCAGGGTGGCTTCCAGTTCGGCTCTGGGCGATGTCTTGCCGTCGTCACTCAGAAAGAAGGCCGGGTCATCGGCCTGGCTGGAGTAATCGGAACCGAACCTGTCCTGATGATAGTGGCCGAGGGTCAGCCAGGTTGGATGAAGGTGAAGGTTGTCAGGCAGTGTAACGGTTTCTGCCTGTGCCCAGGCGGTACTGCATGCAAGCCATAAAACGGCCTGCCCGGTGCGAAGGGTAAAGCCCATGGAGTTGGTAGTTCCGGATTGGTGGCTCTGGGGTTTGTTCGCCGTCCCTGGCGCCATTCTGTTCCATTGTCGCCAGTGATCAGGCGGCCACGTATTTGCTCAGAGCGTCGTTCTGCTCCAGCAGGGCCACGATGGCGTCTACGGCTTCACCTGAGGTGGTATCAGCGTTGGGGAAAATGGAAGCAAAGTTGTCTTGCAGTACTTTGCGGAAGGTATCACGGTCAGTTTCTTCTACACCCAGCAGGACTGCCAGAGTATCCAGGTTTTCGCCAGAACCGCGGGACATGTCGCGGGCAACCTTATCGATGTTGCTGTCCATGTACATGGCCATGGATTGAACAGACTGGTTGGTCTGGCAACCCAGAGTGCCGGTGGTCATGCCGAAGGTCTGGTTACCGAAGGTTCCGTTGGTGGTAGCGGCCAGGACATGTGGAGCAATGCCGGACTGCCCTTTCCAGATCATGGCACCCACGCCACAGCCGGGCTGTGCGAACGCCATGGAGGAAGCACCAAGAAGAATTGCACCTGCGATCAGTTTTTTCATTATCCACTCCTTTCTGTGGTTATAGCTTTGTCGCATACCCTGCAGCGTTCGAATTCCGTGGCTGCAAGACAACGGCCAGTATCTGGTTTGGTTAAAAGACCGTCTGTTTGAGTATAGATCAAAACCTGAAATCGCAAGTTAAGCCACTGTTAAAAAAGGTAGCGGCCTGATACACGGAAATGTGAACATGTGTTCATATTTCTAAATCGAACAAAAAATCATCTGTTAGCCGCTATTGTTATATAGAGTGTATTTCAGTATAGTGCGCGCGGCCATGAGGGCCATGCAACAACATATGGAGAGTTTGTTTTGAAAAAAGCGCTTATTGCATCAACACTCGTTCTGGCCGGCGCAATGACCGGTTGTTCTTCCCTCAACACCAGCGCTCCTTCGCTGCCGCTGACTGGCGCCGTTCAGAGCGACGTCAAAGCTGACATCGAAGTTGGTGAGAAGATTACTGGTAAGGCTTCTGTAACCCAGCTGTTTGGTCTGCTGACTCTGGGTGATAGCAAGAAATACGCTGACGGCGTTGCCTACGGCGTGGGTTCCACTGGCGGTGCTCTGCCCCTGCCGATCGGTGGCGCCAGCCTGGTAGAGAAGGTTAAGTCTTCTGCTGCCTACAACGCTGTGACCGAATCTGGTGCAGACGTGATCGTGGCTCCGCGTTACACCGTTGAGCAAAACGGCTATGGTTTCTTCGGAACCATCGACGTAACCGTTGAAGGCTACAAGGGCACCATCAAGAGCATCAAGTAAGCTGCTTTTGTGAGTCCCAAAAAAAAAGCCGGAGCGCTGATGGCCTCCGGCTTTTTTGGTTTCTGGATGGGTTAACCACCCAGGTAGGCATCCCTCACTTCCGGATTGGCCAGCAGGTTCTTGCCGGTGTCGTGCAGGCGGATACGGCCGGTTTCCAGCACATAGCCCCGGTCTGCCAGGCTCAGGGCCTGGTGAGCGTTCTGCTCCACCAGGAACACCGTAATCCCTTCCTCTCTCAACTGGCCGATGATCTCGAAGATCTGCTGAATGATGATCGGCGCCAGCCCCAGAGATGGCTCGTCCAGAATGATCATTCTGGGTTTGCTCATCAGTGCCCGGCCGATGGCCAGCATTTGTTGTTCGCCGCCGGACATAGTGCCGGCCCGCTGATGTTCACGCTCTTTCAGCCTGGGGAACAGCTCGTACACGTGATCCTGGCTTTTGCGGATTTCCGATTTGGTGTTGAAGAAACCGCCCATGTGCAGGTTCTCTTCCACCGTCAGCCCGGGAAACACGCGGCGGCCTTCGGGCACAATCGCAATGCCGGAACGCATGATGTTGGAGGTGGCGTCATTGGTAATGTCGCGGCCCTCCAGAATCACCCGCCCTGCGCTGGCTTGCGGGCTACCACAAACGGTCATCAGCAACGTGGTTTTGCCGGCGCCGTTGGCGCCGATCAGTGACACAATCTCGCCCTTCTTTACTTCCACGGATACGCCGTGCAGGGCCTCGATTTTGCCATAGTGGGTATGTACGTCTTCCAGTACCAGCATGGTGCCTCCTCAGGCCTCGCCCAGATAGGCTTTGATCACATCGTCGTTCTGGCGAACTTCGTCCGGTGTGCCGGCAGCCAGGGGGCGGCCCTGGTTGATGACGGTAATCCGGTCTGAGATGTCCATAACCAGGCTCATATCGTGCTCAATCAGCAGTACGGAAACGTTGTAGTCCTCTTTCAGGCTGACAATCAGCTGGTTGAGGTCTTTGGTTTCCGCCGGGTTCAGGCCTGCGGCTGGTTCGTCCAGCATCAGCAGTTTCGGTTCGGTCACCATGCAGCGCGCAATTTCCAGCCGGCGCTGCTGGCCATAGGCCAGGTTGCCGGCTTCCCGGTTGGCCAGTTCCAGCAGGCCAACCCGATCCAGCCAGTACGCGGCCCGGTCAAGGGACTTGCGTTCCCGCTCCCGATAGTCGGGTGTCTTGATCAGGCCGGATATCAGGTTGGTGTTCAGGTGCCGATGCTGGGCCACCAGCAGGTTTTCCACTACGGTCATCTGGCCGAACAGGCGCACGTGCTGGAACGTTCGCACCATGCCCAGTCGGGAAATCTTGTAGTCCGGTTTACCCTGGACTTCATTACCTTCAAACAGGATCTTCCCGCCCGTGGGCTTGTAAAAACCACTGATGCAGTTGAAGACCGTGGTTTTGCCGGCCCCGTTGGGGCCGATGATGGAGACTATTTCGTGTTCCTGCACGTCCAGGCTTACCTGGTCGACTGCCAGCAGGCCGCCGAAGCGCATGGACAGATTCTGTACTTCTAGCATGTCTGTCACTCCTGGCGTCTGAGTTCAATGTGAATGCGGCGCATGGGCATCAGCCCCTGTGGCCGCCAGACCATCATCAGTACCATGGCGGCGCCGAAAACCAGCATCCGGTAGTCGGAAAACTCCCGGGCCAGTTCCGGCAGGATGGTCACGGCGATGGCGGCAAGTACAACGCCCAGCTGCGAGCCCATGCCGCCGAGCACCACAATGGCCAGGATGATGGCCGACTCAAGGAACACAAACGACTCCGGGCTGATAAAGCCCTGTTTGGAGGCAAACACAGTGCCGGCAAACCCGGCAAAGAACGCGCCAATGGTAAAGGCAGAGAGTTTTACCGCGGTGCGGCTCAGGCCCAGGGAGCGGGCAGCAATCTCGTCTTCCCGCAGGGCTTCCCAGGCACGACCAACAGGCATGCGCATGAACCGGCGGATGATCAGGGCGGTGATCACGGCCAGGACCAGAGCAATCAGGTAGAGGAAAATCACCTTGTGCTCGCCGCTGTAGGCGATACCGAAGGTCTCATGGAATGACGTGTTACCTTCTTCCCGAACCCGCCGGCCGAATTCCATGCCAAACAGGGTGGGATCGGGAATTCCGCCAATGCCGTTGGGGCCGCCGGTAACGGCAGTCCAGTTGTTGAGCAGAATCCGGATGATTTCGCCGAAGCCAAGAGTGACGATAGCGAGATAGTCACCCCGTAACCGCAGTACCGGGAAGCCCAGAACCAGTCCAAATAAGGCCGCCAGGCAAGCCCCGATAGGCAGAGCCATCCAGAAGGAGATGCCGGCGTATTGGGACAGCAGGGCAAAGGTGTAGGCGCCAACCGCGTAGAACGCCACGTAGCCAAGGTCCAGCAGGCCTGCAAGACCCACGACGACGTTCAGGCCCAGCGCCAGCATGACGTAGATCAGCACCAGCGTCGCCAGATCCACAGCGCCACGGGAGACAAAGAAAGGCCAGAACAGGGCCAGAACGACAATGCCTGTGAGTACCCAGGATTCGATTTTGGCCCGTTTGTTCTCGGCCATCGGCTCCTTCTGGGTTTTGGGCAGCGGGCTTGGGATGCTCTTGAGCCCGCCCATGATCTGATCCCGGAACAACTGGAACAGGAACACGATCACCGCGGCCAGCAACACAAGGATTACTGTGCTGGTATCGGCGCCGGTCAGGGTCACGCTGATGCCCTGGGCTTCCAGGTTAAAGCCGATGATGGGGTAGGAAATGATCAGTGTGATGATCGCGCAGAAGAGCGCGTGTCGAAAATTGTTGGCAGCCATCAGATCTTCTCAACCTCCGGTTTGCCCAGCAGTCCGGTGGGTTTGAACAGCAGAATCAGAATGAGCAGGCTGAACGACACCACATCTTTGTATTCACCACTCAGGTAGCCCGAGGTCATACTCTCGGCAACGCCGAGGATGAGGCCGCCCAGCATGGCGCCGGGAATGCTGCCGATACCGCCAAGGACGGCTGCGGTGAATGCTTTCAGGCCGGCAATAAAGCCGAAGAGTGGATCCACAGATCCGTAATACATGCCAAGCAACAGGCCCGCGACGGCTGCGAGGGCTGCACCAATCACGAAGGTGGCCGAGATGATGCGGTTGGTATCGATGCCCAGCAGGTTTGCCATGCCCAGATCCTGCGAGACCGCGCGACAGGCCCTGCCGATACGGGAGCGGGAGATGAACAGGGAAAGTGCGGTCATACAGATCAGGGTAGTGATGAAGATGGTGATCTGAATGTAGGAGATGGACATCGGGAAGGTATCTTCGGAGCCGAACTGGAAACCACCTTCGATCAATGCCGGAAAGCCGATGTTGCGGGAGCCTTGGGCCAGGTGGACATAATTCTGCAGGAAGATGGACATGCCGATGGCGGAGATCAGTGGAATCAGGCGGTGACGCCCGCGTACCGGCCGATAGGCCACTCGTTCCACGGCCCAACCCATGGAGCTGGAGACAATTACCGCGCATATCAGCGCCACGATCAATATCAGGGGTAGCCAGGCAATCCCCATGGTTGCCAGGCCGGTTATGGCGATCAGCGCGGTGTAGGCACCGATCATGTAAACCTCACCATGGGCAAAGTTGATCATGCCGATGATGCCGTAAACCATCGTGTAGCCGATGGCGATCAGGGCGTAGGTGCTCCCGATCGTCAGCCCGTTAATGAGCTGTTGAAAGAAATACAGGAGGTCTTGCATGTTTGTGGAACTCCGAAAGCCCGCTCCCTCGCCTGGCTGCAACCGGCCACCGGTGTCGCCGGTGCGGATGCAGTGAGGGTCTGCAGGAGCCCAGAAAAACACCTTCCCCCGGATCGCGGTGGGAAGGTGCTCTCATTATTACCGTTAGTTAACGATTTTGGCTCAGTTTACCGGAGTTTTACTGCCGTCTGAATGCCATTCGTACACCACAAACTCGAACGACTTCATGTCGCCGGCTTTATCGTACTGAACAGTGCCGATGGGGGTCTCGAAGCTTCCGGCACGAAGAGCCTGGGCCACGTCGAACGGATCTTTCGAATCGGCGGCTTCAATGCCTTCCGCAATCAACTGCACGGCGGCATAGGAGGTGAGTACGAAGGGGCCGGAGGGATCTTCACCTTTGGCATCAAAGGCGGCGATCAGCTCCTGGTTTTCCTCTTTCTGGTCGAAGCTGGGGGGCAGGGTAACCAGCAGGCCTTCAGCGGCTTCGCCGGCGATGGTGTTAATGTCTTTGTTACCGACGCCTTCCGGGCCCATGAACTTGGCATCTACGTCAGACTGGCGTGCCTGGCGGAGGATCAGGCCCAGCTCAGGGTGGTAACCGCCGTAGTACACGTAATCGACATCAGCTTGCTTGATTTTGGTGACAAGGGAGGAGAAGTCCTTGTCACCGGCGGTAATGCCCTCAAACATTGCGATTTCAATGCCGGCGTCTTTCAGGGTGTCGCGCACGGCGGTGGCAATGCCTTCACCGTATTGCTGTTTGTCGTGAACCACCGCCACGCGCTCCGGCTTCTGGCTGGCGATATAGTTGCCGGCTACCGGCCCCTGCATGCTGTCCAGGCCAATGGTCCGGAACACCAGTTCGTAGCCGCGCTGTGTGATTTCCGGGCTGGTGGAGGCCGGGGTAATCATCAGGATGCCTTCGTCTTCGTAGATGTCAGACGCCGGCTGGGTAGAGCTTGAGCAAAGGTGACCCACCACATACTGAACGCCTTCGTTCACCAGTCGGTTGGCGACGGTGACAGCCTGCTTGGGGTCGCATACGTCGTCCACTTCAACGGCAACGAGTTCTTCACCCATCACACCGCCGGCGGCGTTGATGCGCTCGATAGCCATGCGTGAACCGGAGAATTGCATGTCGCCATACTGGGCTACGGGGCCGGTCATTGGGCCGGCAATACCAATTTTGATCTCGGCAGTTGCCTGGCCTGCGGCCATCAACGCAACGGAAGCGCTAACAACAGTAACGAGTTTTTTGATGGAGGGTTTCATCGTGATGTCCTGTTTGTGTCAGGGTTATTGTTATGTTCTCAGAGATTTAAGAAACACCACCACCCCAGCCTTGTCAAGCTGGGGAGCTGAGGCATTTGCTCCGGAACACAGCATTGCTATTCAAAGTTGAAATAGCAAACGCCGTGCCGTCTCCGGATGATTACGCGTCCGTGCTGTCGTCCTGGTCAACGAACACCAGGCTCCTGAAGCTCTCGTGGTCTTGCAACTGCTCAAAGCTCGGGTCTACCGAGGCGTCGTCCCGGTAGGCCTCGGAAATATTAATGGCTTTTTCAAGGGTGCTGACGGCATCTTCCCAGCGGCCAATCTCAGCGTAGGCGCAGGCCAGCTGGTAATGGGCGTGGCCGTTGTCCGGCGCCAGCTTCAGTGCCCGCTGGCACAGGCTGATGGCCCACAGGGGCTCACGCATTTCCAGCACCGCATCGGCTTTGTAACTGAGCGCCTCAACGTCGTCCGGGCGCAGGTCAAGAATCTGGTCGTAGGCGGCGATCTTGTTCTGTTGCGAGGTCTCCTGGCTTGCCTTCAGCCAGAGCGCATGCACCTCGTTGGTGCGCTCAATCTCAGCCTGGTTCTGATGAATAATCTCGGACTTCTGCTGCAGTTGTTCCTCAATGGACTTCAGGCGCTGTTCATATTCCACCACCAGCTCGTTTACCCGTTTCTCGGCCAGGCTGGTCAGCTGGTTGCGCATGTCGCGGATGGAGTTCCAGCCAATCACCACCAGAATGGAGGTGGCGCCGGCGATCAGGTAGAAAAAGTAAGTCACCGTGTCGGTGGCGTAGGACATGGTTTTGTCGGCCACGGACAGTTCCTTGTCCACCACTTTCTCGATCAGTTCCGCCCGGGTATTCTGCATCTCCTGGCGCAGTGCCTTGGTCTCCTCCAGCAGGTAAAGCTCCACAAACGGGGTATACATGGGTTTTTCCAGGGTTCGTGTGCTTTCCTCTACGTCTTCCGCGGTCAGCTCTTCTTCCGGGCCGAGCTGTTGTTGCTGGGCATTAGCCTGGCCGGCAAAAGTGAGCGCGAGTGCGAACATGAGGTAATACCTGATCATTAACCAGATCCATCAGTCAGTGAATTGAAGCGATTGCTGACCTTAGCATAGTGGCTGGCAGAAATAATGCTGCATTGCCCACCTGAAAGCCCTAAGGCCAACAAGAAAGCAAGCTAGTAAAACTGCACACTTGCAATCCTTGGTGCAAAGACCTCTAATAATTAGTGGTATAAATAATGGTCAGAAATCTCTTCCGGGGGACGGATGTGAACAGCTATGAGCAGGTTTTGGTGGCATTGCGCCGGGTAATCCGGGCCACGGATCTTCATTCCAAGCGACTCAGCAAGCACGCCGGGCTTACCGGCCCCCAGTTGCTGATCATGCGCACTATCCGGGATATGGGTGAGGTTACGATCGGCACGATTGCCGAGAACGTGAGTCTCAGCCAGGCCACGGTGACGACCATTCTCGACAGACTGGAGCATCGCAAACTGGTGTACCGGGTTCGCAGCACGAGAGACAAACGCAAGGTTCACGCCCATCTCACGGAGGAAGGTGCTGAGATTCTGGCTCGTGCGCCCAACCCTCTGCAGGAGGACTTCATCCAGAAGTTTCAGAGCCTGGCGGAGTGGGAGCAGACCATGATTCTGGCCTCGTTGCAGCGCGTGGCCAACATGATGGATGCTGATGATATTGATGCTTCACCGGTGCTGACCGTTGGCTCGGTTCTGAAAGACGACGGCTGGAAAGAAAAGCCCTGACCTGTTTTTGAGGCCGGCCCTGATCAAGGGCCGGCCTCAGCAGTTCATTAATGAACGCTTGATCCCTGCTTCGGCTTGTTGCCAAAACACACCTGAAACACATCGTTGTAGTGTTTGGCAAAGTTCACCGAGATACCTTCTTTCAGGTAATCGGGAAGTTCCTCGTAATCCCCGCGGTTCGCTTCCGGCAGGATCAGGTTATTGATCTTCTGTCGGCGTGCGGCAATCACCTTTTCCCGAATGCCTCCCACCGGCAAGACCTGTCCGGTTAACGTCAGTTCCCCGGTCATGGCCAGGTTCTGTTGCGGTGCTTCCTTGCGGGCAATGGACAACAGGGCGGTGGCCATGGTGATGCCGGCGCTCGGCCCGTCTTTTGGCGTTGCGCCCTCGGGCACGTGCAGGTGGACAAAGGATTTGTCGAAGAAAGTCGGGTCACCCTTGAACCGCTTGAGGTTCGAGGACACGAAGCTGTAGGCGATCTCGGCCGATTCCTTCATCACATCTCCCAGTTGTCCGGTGAGCTTGAAGCCCCGCTGGCTGCTGTGAATGCGTGAGGCCTCAATGCTGAGAGTGGCGCCGCCCATGGCGGTCCAGGCCAGGCCCGTCACCACGCCGGTGCCTTTCAGGGATTTCTCTTTCTTGAATGCCGGCTGGCCGAGATAGTCGGTCAGATCGCCAACACCCACTCGAACCGGGTCATCCGGGTTTTCCAGCAGGCGCACGATGCCCTTGCGGACAATCTTGTGCAGCAGCTTCTCCAGATTCCGCACGCCGGCTTCCCGGGCGTAGCCCTCAATCACCTGGCGAATGGCAGCGTCGCTGATGTTCAGCTGCTTCTTCAGCAGGCCCGCCCGCTTGAGCAGGCGAGGTACCAGGTAATGTTTGGCAATGGCCAGTTTTTCTTCGCCGATGTAGCCGGACAGGCGGATCACGTCCATCCGGTCCAGCAGCGGCCGGGGGATCGTGTCCAACTGGTTGGCGGTGCAGATGAAGAGCACTTTCGAGAGGTCCATGCGCACATCCAGGTAGTGATCCAGGAACTCCCTGTTCTGTTCCGGGTCCAGGGTTTCCAGCAAGGCTGAGGCCGGGTCACCCTGGTAAGAGCTGCCGATCTTGTCGATCTCGTCCAGCATGATCACCGGGTTGGCTACTTTGCTGTCTTTCAGGGCCTGTACGAACTTTCCGGGCATGGCGCCGATGTAGGTGCGACGGTGTCCCTTGATTTCGGCTTCATCCCGCATGCCGCCCACGCTGAAACGGTAGAACTCCCGGCCCAGGGCATCCGCCACCGAATGGCCGATAGAGGTTTTACCGACCCCGGGCGGGCCGACCAGCAGCAGTATGGAGCCGCTCACTTCGCCCTTGAACGTGCCTTCAGCCAGAAATTCAATGATGCGGTCCTTTACATCGTCCAGGCCGTCATGGTCCCGGTCCAGAATCTTGCGGGCCTCGGCCAGATCAAAATGATCCTGTGAATGCACGCCCCAGGGCACCTGGGTAATCCAGTCCAGATAGTTGCGGGTTACCCCGTATTCCGGTGAGCCCTGTTCCAGCACCTGCAGTTTCTGGATTTCATCCTTGAATCGCTCCTGCACGGCTTCCGGCGGATTCAGTTTGGCCATTCGCTCTTCGAAGCGTTCCACGTCCGCGGTTTTGTCATCCTTCGCAATGCCCAGCTCCCGCTGGATCACTTTCAACTGCTCGCGCAGGAAAAACTCCCGCTGGTGCTTCTGCACCTTCTCGTTTACTTCTTCGTTGATCTCGGATTGCAGGCGGGCGACCTCCTGCTCCTTGCGCATCAGCAGCAGTACTTTTTCCATGCGCCGGAGCAGGGGTACGGTGTCGAGAACATCCTGAAGTTCGCGACCCGGAGCGCTGGTCATGGATGCACCGAAGTCCGCAAGGGGAGAGCTGTCATCGGGCCCGAAGCGTGACAGGTATTGCTTCACTTCTTCGCCATAAAGCGGGTTGGTGCGCAGCAGTTCCTTGATGGCGCTGATGATGGCCAGGGTGTAAGCCTTGAGTTCGTCGGCCGGTTCTTCGGGCTCCTGTGGGTATTCGACTTCCACCAGATAGGGTGGGCGACGGCGAAGCCACTGGACAATTCTGAACCGTTGCAGACCCTGGGCGATGAACTGAACCTTGCCGCTCTCGTTCTGGGCTTGATGCACGCGTACGGCGCAGCCCATGGTCTCAAGGTCTTCACTCTCGGGAATGCCGTTTTCGGCCTCTGGATTCTCAACAAAACAGATGCCCAGAACCCGGTGATCGGTTTCACCAACCCGCTTCAGGGTTTCCTGCCAGGGGTCCTGGTTGACCATGACCGGCTGCACCTGAGCAGGAAAGAACGGCCGGTTGGAGACCGGCAGAATATACATGCGCTGCGGCATAACCTGCTGTGGCAGCGCCAGGCTCTTGCTGTTTTCGTCTTTGCCGATGTATTCGGTCACGTCTTCTTCAAATTCTTCCAGGGAGTCTTTGCGGTTCTCGTCATTCATACCGGATTGCTCTCAAGGCGTGAGTGGTTAAAGACCTATGTAACGACAAAAGCCGGGTTTTCAAGCTGGCTTGATTTTTCCGCCGTTGGCTCCATATCTTCAGACAATTTCATTCATTCTGGTTCAGGTTCCCGACATATGAGCAATTCGCCGCATATCTTTGATGCCACCGCCGACAACTTTCAGCAGAAAGTGATGGAAGCCTCTGCTACCACGCCGATTCTGGTGGATGTATGGGCGGAGTGGTGCGCGCCCTGCAAACAGCTGATGCCGATTCTGCAAAAGCTGGCGGAGGAATATCAGGGTAACTTTCAGCTGGCCAAGGTGAATGCCGACGAACAGCAGGAACTGACGGCCTCCCTGGGGGTGCGCAGTCTGCCGACCATCATTCTGGTGAAGAATGGTCAGGCTGTGGATGGTTTTAATGGCGCCTTGCCCGAGAGCGAAATCCGCAAGATTCTGGAAAAGCACATCGAAGCCCCGGCGGAAGATCCTTACGAGAAAGCCCACGCTCTTTGGGAAGCCGGTGATGTGGACGGAGCTCTGGCCATCCTCACGGAGCTGAACCAGAAAGACCCGGAAAACCTGGATGTGCTGATTGATCTGGCCCAGTTGAAGGCCGAGCAGGGCGATCTGGATACCGCGGAGCAGGTGCTCAACAGCCTGCCGCCGGAAGAAAAAATGCAGCATAAAGCCAAACAGCTGGCGGCGAGGGTGAAGTTCCTCAAGCAGTCGGGTGAACTGCCCGCGCAGGCGGAGTTGGAGGCAAAACTTGAGGCCAACCCGAAAGATCCTGAGGCCCTGCATCAGTTGTCCCTGCACATGGTTTTGCAGGATAAAAACGCGGAAGCCATGGATTTGCTGATCCGGCTGATGCAGGCCGATAGCACCTACAAGGACGGCGTCGCCAAAACCACATTGGTGGAGCTGTTTGAGAAACTGGGCAACAACAATCCGGATGTGCGCACGTATCGTAGGAAGCTGTATACCCTGATGCACTGAGCCGGTTGGACGGTGAGCCGGTCGGTAGCATCGCTGACTGGCTCAATTATCTCTCCACGATGCTGAAACTCCCTCCCCAGCCCGACCATTGTGAGCTTTGCGAACGCCCGGTGGCAAAGCTCACAAGGCATCACCTGATACCCAGGCATCTGCATCGCAAGAAGCGCTTTCAGAAACTGTTTTCCAGGGAAGAGTTGATCACCCGTACGCTTTGGGTCTGTCGCCCGTGCCATAACGCGATTCACAGGGCGTGTTCAGAGTATGAGCTGGGGCTGAATTACAACTCGAGGGAAAAGCTGCTGGAGCTCGAGGAGGTGAGGGTGTTTGTTGAATGGATTCGGGAAAAGCCGGCGGGGTTTGTGCCTAAGAAGGGACGGTAAGGAGGCCCGTCACGGGGACGGGCCTGATCTTAAGTCAACGCCTCAGGCGTTGCCGTTCTTCATTTCTTCAAACTCATCCTCAAAGAAGAACTTCTCTTCTCCGAAGGCGGGCTCGAGCTCATGCAGCCAGGTGGCCGTTTCGCTGTATTTGGCGAAGAACGGTCGCTGCACCCAATCCGGGTTTCGGCCTTGCAGGAAGCGCAGTACGAAGACCTTCTCGCCGTTGATTTCGGTGATGCCCTGGATCTCCACTTTGCCGGGGCCGGCGCTCATGCTGGGGCCGCGGGCGGTCCGGGCCAGGCCGCTGACTTGCTTCATGGCCTCACGATAGATGTGGTAAGCCTCGGCCAGGGGCACCTCGAAGTAGTTCTTGGCACCGGTGTCCCGCTCTACGAACATGTAGTAGGGGATGATGCCCAGCTTCACTTCTTTCTTCCACAGCTTGGCCCAGGCATCGGCATCGTCGTTCACATGCTTGATCAGCGGGCCCTGGGCGCGGATCTCGGCACCAGTGGCGCGAATGCGGCGGATGGCCTCTTCCGCGATGTCGGTGGTGATCTCCTGCCAGTGGTTGTAATGGGCCATGATGGCCACGTGTTTGCCACCATCAACCAGCTTGGCGAACAGCTCGATCAGTTCGTCGGCGTCCTTGTCGGTCACGAAGCGATAGGGCCAGAAGGTCAGGGCCTTGGTGCCGATGCGGATGGTCTGGATGTGGTCGAACTCCGGTTGCAACAGGGGTTCCAGGTACTGCACCAGGTTCTTGGTTTTCATCACCATCGGGTCGCCACCGGTGACAAGCAGGTCGGTCACTTCGGTGTGCTCCTGCAGGTAGCCGTGCAGCTTTTCGGCATCGGTACTGGCCATTTTCAGGTCTTTATCGCCAACAAACTGCGCCCAGCGGAAACAGAAGGTGCAGTAGCTGTGGCAGGTCTGGCCCTGGGACGGGAAGAACAGCACGGTTTCGCGGTACTTGTGCTGCACGCCGTCCAGCACCTCTCCGTCCAGTTCCGGCATGTTCATTTCCATCTGCCCGGCCGGGTGCGGGTTCAGTGCGTCGCGGATTTCCTTGGCAGCGGCCTGGATGTCTTTCTTGTCGGCGCCTTCCCGGTGCAGTTGCGCCATGCGCTCGTAGTGTTCGTCCTTGAGCATGCCTTTCTGTGGAAAGACCAGTTGATAGATCGGGTCGTTGGGCACCTTGTCCCAGTTGATCAGTTCGTTGATCACATATTCGTTAACCCGGAAGGGCAGCACGCTGGCCACCACTTTCATTTCAAACAGGGTTTCCTCGGGGAGATTCTGGATCGCCTCAATCTTGTCGAGCTGGCGGTCGGTAAAAACCTTGAACCGGCGCTCCTCGAATTCCTGAACCGGTATTCGGTTCGGAAAGGTGACGATGGAGTTCATGGATCGCCCTCTGTTGTGAGCCAAAGACAAAAGGAGGTGTGCCTCCTTCACTGGTTAAAAAACGGGCAGGCAAGTATACATAAATCATAATTTATTTTCAGGTCTAATTAATAAAACGGAGGTCCGGGCGAGGGTTTTCGGTCGTTCGGTCGGTATTAGCGCCTATTTGTCGCTAAAGGCTGCGAAAAGTCGTGAATGACAGTTTCAGATTATGCTTAGTGTGTTGATGTAAATGAGCGCTGGGAGGGGGTTCGACCTTGGTCGGAGATCGGTTGTTTCGTGATCGGAATATCGCCATTATTGCGTAAGTAATCTAAATAAATGATGGGTATCTGCCATTCAAACAGGTGTTTGTTTGTTTCTTAGTGTCATTTTGTAGTAAAAGAACGAAAGTTTTACTTCTGCTGGATAGTCAGGGCTGGCAGAACCATTCTCCGCGCAATCGGTCCGTGCCAAAAGCCATACCGATAACCGTTCGCGCGGCAGGAAAAATGAGAAAGCTGTTCTATGCTTGAGAGAGGTCAATCACGCAGCTCAGCCTTTCTTACAAGCTGACGTTTCCACAAAAAAATACTGCATACCATCGCAGCTTATCGACTTCGCACCGTCTTTGGCCGCTGATCGTGGCCGGCGTTGCACCTTTTGATGCCAAGGGGAGGGTTTGATGTACCAGGATGATGATCCCATTGAAACCAGTGAATGGCTGGATGCGCTGGAATCTCTGATTGAGAACGAAGGCGTAGAAAGGGCCAAATACATTCTTGAACGGCTTTCCGAGCGAGCCAGCCGCGATGGCACCGAACTGCCTTATTCCATAACCACGCCATTCCGTAACAGCATCCCTGTGACCCAGGAATCTCGCATGCCGGGCGATCTGTTCATGGAGCGCCGCATTCGCTCGCTGATTCGATGGAACGCCATGGCCATGGTGGTGCGCGCCAACAAGCGCCCGGGTGACCTCGGTGGCCACATTTCCACTTTCTCCTCAGCAGCCACTCTGTACGATGTGGGCTTCAACTATTTCTTTCATGGCGGTGGTGAGGATCGTGCTTCAGACCTGGTGTATTTCCAGGGCCACGCGTCGCCGGGCATCTACGCCCGCTCCTTCCTGGAAGGTCGTTTCAGCGAAGAGCAGCTGGACAAGTATCGCGAGGAAGTCGATGGCGAAGGCCTGTCTTCTTATCCTCACCCCTGGCTGATGCCGGATTACTGGCAGTTCCCGACGGTATCCATGGGGCTTGGGCCAATTCAGTCCATCTACCAGGCCCACGTAATGAAGTACCTACACAGTCGCGAGCTGATCGACATGGACGGCCGCAAAGTGTGGGCGTTTGTCGGTGACGGCGAGTGCGACGAACCGGAAACTCTGGGCTCCATCTCCAAGGCGGGCCGCGAGAAACTGGATAACCTGATCTGGGTGGTCAACTGCAACCTGCAGCGCCTGGATGGCCCGGTTCGGGGTAACGGCAAGATCGTACAGGAGCTGGAAGGTGTGTTCCGTGGCGCTGGCTGGAACGTTATCAAGGTGGTCTGGGGCCGAATGTGGGATCCGCTGTTCGACAAAGACGAAGACGGCGTGATGCAACGGGCCATGGACGAGCTTTGCGATGGCGAACTTCAGAACCTGACGTTCAAGGGCCCCGCCTATACCCGCAAGGAATTCTTCGGCAAGCATCCGGAGCTGGCCAAGCTGGCGGAAAACCTGTCGGACGAGGATATCAGCAAGCTGAACCGCGGCGGCCACGACCCTTACAAGGTCTACGCGGCTTATCACAAGGCCGTGAACCAGGCCAACGGCAAGCCGACTGTGATTCTTGCCCACACCATCAAGGGCTATGGTTTTGGTGCGGCGGGCGAAGCCCAGAACACCGCGCACTCTTTGAAGAAGCTGGACATCGATACCCTGAAAGCGTTCCGGGATCGTTTCGGTGTGCCGCTGAAAGACGAAGAACTGGAAGACGTACCTTATTACCGTCCGGCGCCGGACAGCCCGGAGCTGGTCTATATGAAGAAGCGCCGGCAGGAGCTGGGTGGTTTCTATCCCAAGCGCAACAAGGATTGCCAGCCGCTGCAGATTCCCGAACTGGATATCTTCAAGCAGGTGCTGGAAGGGTCTGACGGCCGTGAGATCTCTACTACCATGGCCTTTGTCCGCATTCTGAGTGCCCTGGTCAAAGACAAGCGCATCGGCAAGCGCGTCGTGCCTATCGTGCCGGACGAAGCCCGTACTTTCGGTATGGAAGGCATGTTCCGTCAGTTGGGTATCTACACGGCGGAAGGCCAGAAGTACGTGCCTCAGGATCGTGACCAGATCATGTACTACCGGGAAGACAAGAAGGGGCAGATCCTGCAGGAAGGCATCAACGAAGACGGTGCCATGTCCACCTGGATGGCGGCGGCTACGTCATACAGTACCAACAGTTTCCCGCTGATTCCGTTCTACGTGTTCTACTCCATGTTCGGCTTCCAGCGGGTAGGAGACCTGGCCTGGGCCTCGGGCGACATGCAGGCCCGCGGCTTCCTGATCGGCGGCACTGCCGGCCGGACTACTCTGAACGGTGAGGGCTTGCAGCACCAGGACGGCCACAGCCACATTTTGGCCAACACCATTCCCAACTGTAAGGCCTACGACCCGGCTTACGGCTACGAGATGGCCGTGGTGATCCGTCATGGTATGAAGGAGATGTTTGAAGACAACCAGAACGTCTTCTACTACCTGACCATCGAAAACGAGAACTACGAACAGCCGGCGATGCCGAAAGACTCTGAAGACGGCATCATCAAGGGTATGTACAAGTTTGAGTCTGTGGAAACCAAGGGCCGCAAGAAGAGCCCGCGGGTTCAGCTGCTTGGCTCCGGCGCGATCATGAACGAGGTCCGTGCCGCGGCGCAGATGCTGAAGGACGACTGGGGTGTGGCCTCGGATGTCTGGAGTGTCACCAGCTTCAACGAACTGGCCCGTGATGGCCAGCATGTGGAGCGCTGGAACCACCTGCACCCGGATGACAAGCCGCGCAAGGCCTACGTCACGCAGTGCCTGGAAAAGGCTCAGGGCCCTGTGGTGTCGTCTACCGACTACATCAAACTGCACTCCGAGCAGTTGCGGGCATTCATCCCGAAAACCTACATGACCCTGGGCACCGACGGTTTCGGCCGCAGCGATACCCGTGAGAAGCTCCGTAACTTCTTCGAGGTGGATCGTTACTATGTGGCGGTGACTGCACTGGCCGCCCTGGCTAAAGATGGTGAGATCAAACAGGAGCAGGTTCTCGAAGCCATGCGCAAGTACGGAATCGATCGCAACAAACCGAACCCGGTGCTGAGCTAAGGAGACCGCCATGAGTGAACAGGAAATCAAGGTTCCCGATCTCGGCGGTGCAGATGAAGTCGAGATCATCGAAATCATCGTCAGTGAAGGGGATTCGGTAGAGGAAGAAGATCCGATTCTGACCGTGGAATCCGACAAAGCCTCGGTAGAACTGCCGGCCCCCGTCGCCGGCAAGATCAGCAAAATCACCGTCAAGGTGGGTGACAAGGTGAAAGAGGGCGACGTGATCGGCATGCTGGCCGCCAGCGGTGATGCTGGGGGCTCGGACGATGCCGCGGATGATAAGTCGGAACAGACCGAGGAAAAATCCGAGGCGCCATCTGAGGCCAGATCGGAAGACGCCAAGCCGGCTCCGAAAAAGAAGAAGTCTGGTGGCTCTCGCACCGAAGTGGTGAAAGTGCCGTCGCTGGATGGCTTTGAAGATGTGCCGGTGATTGAAATCAACGTGGCTGAAGGCGATACGGTTGGTGAGGAAGACCCGCTGGTAACAGTGGAGTCCGACAAGGCCACCATGGAAATCCCGTCACCCTACGCGGGCAAGATCGGCAAGATTCTGGTGAAGGAAGGCGACAAGCTCTCCGAAGGTTCAGACCTCCTGGAAATGACCATCGAAGACGATGGTGACGACGAGGGCGAATCGGAAGATTCCGGTGACAGCGCCCGGGCAGACAGCCAGGAAAGCAAACCGGAGAAATCCCAGGGCAAACAGGAGTCCGAGCCTCAGCCGCAGGGCTCTACCTACGAGCCGCCGTCACCTGGCACCAAGGTGCACGCCGGTCCGGCCGTGCGTAAGCTGGCCCGGGAACTGGGGGCAGACCTCACGCGCGTGAAAGGTTCAGGCCCAAAAGGCCGGATCGTGAAAGACGATGTCCACGCCTACGTGAAGAGCCAGTTGCAGCAGGCCCAGCAGGGCAGTGGCGTAGCCACTGGCTCTGGCATTCCGGGCGTGAAACTGCCGGACTTCAGCCAGTTCGGTGAGATCGAGCGTGAAGGTATGTCCCGCATGATGGCAGCCACCGCCACCAACATGCAGCGCAGCTGGCTGAACGTGCCTCACGTAACCCAGTTCGACGATGCCGACATCACCGAAATGGAAGCCTTCCGTAAAGGCCAGAAAGCGGCCGGCGAAAAGCGTGGCGTGAAGATGACCCCGCTGCCGTTCCTGCTCAAGGCCTGCGCCGCCGCGTTGGCGGAACTGCCTCAGTTCAACGTGTCCCTGGACATGGAGCGCAAAGAGGTGGTGCGCAAGAAGTACATACACATCGGCATTGCGGTGGATACGCCACACGGCCTTATGGTGCCGGTGATACGGAATGTAGACCAGAAGGGCCTATGGGAACTGGCGGCCGAAAGCGCCGAGTTGGCCCAGAAGGCGAGGGACAAGCAGCTGAAGCCGGCAGAAATGCAGGGTGCCTGCTTTACCATCACCAGCCTGGGCGGCATTGGCGGCACAGCGTTCACGCCGATCGTGAATACGCCGGAAGTGGCGATCCTGGGTGTGTCCAAAGCCTCCATGAAACCGGTGTGGGACGGCAAGGAGTTCCAGCCGCGGCTGATGCTGCCGCTGTCGCTGTCTTACGACCACCGCGCGGTGAACGGAGCGGATGCTGCCCGGTTTACCAACCTGCTGACGCAGCTGCTCGGGGATATTCGGACCCTGCTGCTGTGATGTAGCCTTGTTGGTCGCACTGCGACGGTGTCGTTGCAGTGCGACCACTCTTCCGCTCGGGCCTGGTCAGCTCGGCCAATGTCTGCACGTTATGAGCCACCCACCATCAGTGTCACAACAAACGACTGTGATACGAGGCTCCCATGACTCCCTCAGAACTGATGTCCAGGCCATTCACGCTGCCGAATGGATCGGTTATCCCCAATCGCTTTGCCAAGTCCGCAATGAGCGAAACGCTGGGAAGCATTGATAATCATCCGACTAAAGAATTGATCACCCTTTACAGAGCCTGGGCAGACGGGGGTGCCGGGCTGTCGATCACTGGCAACGTGATGATTGACCGGAGGCACATCGGGGAGCCGCAAAACGTCGTGGTCGAGGATGAGGCCGATCTGGATCTTCTCAAATCCTGGGCCAGGGCCGGGCGGGGTGGCGGGAAACAGATCTGGATGCAGCTCAATCATCCAGGCAAGCAAAGCCCGAAGATGCTTAATAGAGACCCGGTGTCTCCAAGCGCGATTCCGTTCAAGAAGGACCTGCGGGGGATGTTCGCAACTCCGCGTGCGCTCACGGGGCCGGAGATTGATGACATTATTCGTCGCTTTGCGCAGGCCGCAGCCGTCGCCAAAAAGGCGGGATTTGATGGTGTACAGATTCACGGAGCCCATGGGTATCTGGTTAGCCAGTTTTTGTCTCCCCATCACAATCAACGCACCGACGAGTGGGGTGGTTCTGCGGCGAACCGGCGGCGCTTTGTACTGTCTGTGTATCGAGAAATCCGCAAGGCTTGTGGCAGGGAATTTAATGTTGGTATCAAACTGAATTCGGCTGATTTTCAGCGCGGGGGCTTCACTGAGGATGAGTCTCTGGCTGTGATCAAGGCGCTGGTGGCAGAGGGCATTGATCTGGTGGAAATCTCAGGAGGAAATTATGAAAACCCCGCCATGGCGAAAGGTGCCGGAAGCGAGGAGGTGAAAGCCAGCACCCTGGCACGGGAAGCCTACTTCCTGGAGTTTGCTGAAAAAGTCCGTGAATTGACGGACGTACCCTTGATGGTCACGGGCGGGTTCCGCACAGAGCGGGGGATGGCACAGGCCATCGATTCTGGTGCCACGGACCTGGTGGGGCTGGCAAGGCCCTTGGTTGTGGAACCTGATCTGCCGACTCGTATTATGGCGGGCGATCCGGTTACCAGTGCGGTCAAGCCTATTAAAACCGGCCTTCGAATGATCGACGATATGGCTCTGATGGAGGTCAGTTGGTACACCCGTCAGATCGGAAGAATTGCCCGTGGCAGGGCTCCAAAACAGCACGACCGGGGCCTGTTATCCCTGATGGAGGTGCTGGCGGTTATGGCTACCCGAGGCGTTCGAACACGGTTACGGGCGGGCAGCTAATCGGAGAGCCGGCTGTCCCCGGGGGCCAGCCGGCCGCCTTTCTGATCAGTTGGCAAAGAACATCCAGTCAAAATAATCGTGCAGATCCTGCATGGCCCAGGCTTCCGCAGGTTGGGTCAGTTCAAACAACAGGTTTTGGTCTTTGGCGAGTTTCATGGCGTTACCTCACGTCGTTGCGATAGGAATGCGAGTTCGCTGTCGCCAGCGTATCCAGGCTTTTGCATTGGCCGTGCCAAATCTTCTGGCAGAAGGTAAGTCTATGAAAATGTTAAGTAAGGAATAATTGGCTTTGAGGCTGGAAGATAAGAGCTGAGCAGGAATGGTGCCGGCGCACCATCCTGGAACGAAAAACCCCGGCCGAAGCCGGGGTAATTCTGAGTTAACTTCTGATAGGAAGGATCAGAAGTTGTACTGTGCTGCGAACATCAGGCGGTTAGCGTCTTCGCTGTCACCACCTTTGGTTTCAGTTTTCCAGTACTGGTATTCAACGCCCATCATCACGCTCTTGACCGGCGTCCACATGTAGTTGGCAATGATGTTGGAGCGGGTTTCTTCGTCTCCATCATTTTCAACATCCAGTTCCACCATACCGTAGGTCAGGTTGACGCTGCGGCCGTTACCGAGGGACAAGCTGGTGCCGATTGAAGCGCCGTAGCCTGAGATGGTTTCGAGGTCTTCACCGTCGAGGTAGGCATCAGCTGAACCGGACTGGTACAGATAGGCATTGGCGCCGTCTGTATAGTTCAGGGCGCCTTGGATAGACACCATGTCAGAGGCCTTGAATTTGGCAGCGCCAAACATGCCGTAACCCATGGCTGTATCATCAGTGTCGTTGACTTCGTTTTCATATGCGTTTTGCTTGAGGAGACCTGCAACCGCGAACGACAGAGCATCAGCAGAGCCCTCGTAGCGAGCAGTGAAGGCCGGCATGGTGTCTTTGTCGGTGTCAACCTCATCCCCGTTGACTACAATTGTTGTTCCGTCCAACGAACCCTTGGGATCCTCTACTGAGACGGAGAGACCGCCCGTGGTATAACGAAGCTGTGCGGTCCGAAGCTGATATCCTGCCCAGCCGGCGCTGCCGTTAAAATCCAGGGTCGGCGTATTGCCGGTGAAGCTGTTGTAGTTTGACCAGGTCTGCCCTGCCAGAATGCCGTTATATTCGCCAAAAGCATGGCGGAGGCGGAAGTTTCCACCACTGGCAAAGTCACCTTCGACGGTGATCTTGAAATCCTGTGGCAGGCTCGCTTTAACACCAATACGACTTTGAGTTGCTGAGGCGTCGAAGTGGCCTTCATTATCGGAGCCAGAAACCTTACCGAAATCACCAGCCAGAGTACTGTTGTCACCGGTGATCTTTTCGTTGATATCGTAAGTGGCAGTCAGTCGCGCGTAGCCGTAGATGTCGGCATTCACATCGCCGGCCTGGATTTCAAACGCCTGTGCCTGAGAAGCCAGACCCAGAACTGTCATAGCAGCCGTCGCACGAATTGCCATTCTTAATTTGGGGTATACGGATTTAATGGTTGATGGGGCACCTTCACCCCATCAATCTGATACCACCCTCAGATGGTTGATAGATCGACTCCGTAGTTGAGTTCCTCTGCGAAGTCCGGCAGTCCGTAACCGATGGTTTTCTTGTAGAAAGGAGAGACCTTCGCAGTCGGTGCCTTCTTCTTGTGCTTCGTGGTGTAGAGCATTCGTGCCCGCATCACCTCGAAGGAGTAACCGCGCCCTTCACGGTTCTTGTCCTTGGCCAGTCGGTTGATGGACTCCGTGTAAGCGTTGGTGACGGGCATGTCCGTCTCGAAGTAGGTCATGGTCTCTTCGCGCCAGTTTCCCACTGCCCTGACCAGATCGCTCCAGACTTCCTTTTGGCCCTTCGGGATGGTGGCTATCCACTCGTCCAGGGCGGCTTCTGCCTGGAGCCGTGTGGTGGCGTCCCAGATGCCGTAGAAGCGCTCCTTGTGCTCGTAGGCGGCCAGCAGTTGCGGGAACGCGCCTGTCCAGGTCTCCATGATGAGGCGCTCCCGGTCTGAGACTTCGTGAGCGCGTTTCAGCAGGATTTTCCGGTCTCCCTTGAGAGTCCGGCTCTGGGACGGTTTCAGCTCCTTTCTGAGGCCCTTGCGCACTCTCTCTAGGGCATCGTTGGCCATGCGCACCACATGGAACTTATCGACCACGATACGGGCCTGGGGCAGCACAGCCTTGACCGCTGCCCGGTAGGGGTTCCACATGTCCATGCTGACGATCTCGACCTTCTGCCGGTCTTTCAGCTTCATCAGGTAGTTGGTCACCACGTCCTGGCGGCGGGTGGTCAGCAGGTCGAGCAGGGTTCGCTCCTCAATGTTGGTCAGAATGCAGCGGTAGCGCTTGTTCAGGTATAGCTCGTCAATGCCCAGGATGCGGGGCGTCTCGAAGCGGTGCCAGCGCCCCAGGAACTCGGCGCGGGCGTTGAAGATGTCGCGCACCGTCTTCTCGTCCAGGCCGGTCTGTGCCGCCACAAAGGTGTAGGGGTGGTTGAAGGATTCCTTCTCCACGTACTCATGCAGCCGCAGTGTCATACGGAATCCGTCCACCATCTCCGGTAGCTGGGGCCTGAATGTTGTCTTGCAGGCCCGGCAGGTGTATCGGCGGCGGACCACCCAGAGAGTGACCCGCTTGCCGTGGATGGGCAGATCACGATAGGGAACGTCACGCTTGCCGAACCGTACGAACTCACCCTGCACGCCGCATTCCTCGCAGGCGATGGGATCGGGCACGTCCACCTGGAAGTGCATTTCGTCGTCGGTTGATTTGCAGCCCAGTACTTGGTATTGCGGCAGGTGAAGGATGTTGTCGGGAAGTTCGGTCATGGTGTTGTATAGGCGTAGGTGTCAGTCAGATCCATCCGACTCGGTATTGGTGTTTGCTTTTTTACCCAACAAGCTGCTGGAAACGAAAAGTAAGGCACCGAGGACAATTGCAATATCAGCCAGGTTGAAGGCCGGCCAATGCCAGTCTCGCCAATAGAAATCAAAGGAATCCACAACATAGCCGCGAAAGACCCGGTCAATCAGGTTGCCCATGGCGCCACCGAGGATAAGACTGTAAGCGATGGCTTCTCCTTTATGACGATTTTCAAGGATCAGCTTGATCAGAAAAATCGAGACCACTACCGCGATTCCGATAAAAAAGTAGCGCTGCCAGCCTCCACCATTCGCAAAAAGACTGAATGCGGCACCGGTGTTCCATAGGTGCACCCAGTTAAAGAACGGGGTCACCGAAACATACTCGCCATAGGCCATTGATTGCTGCACCAGCCACTTTACAGCCTGATCAGACGCTGCCAGCAGGCCCGATATGGACAATAGGGCATACGGCGAGAGCTTTTTGCCAATAATGAGCATTATTTAACCCTTCAACGCCAAAATGCGTCTGGCACCGTTAAGTACAATGCCCCCCGCGATGGTGCCGATAATCAGATCCGGATAATTGGAACCGGTCCACGCGACCAGGGCGCCGGCGGTGATGACCCCCAGGTTGATCACCACGTCGTTGGCCGAGAATATCCAGCTTGCCTTCATGTGCGCCCCGCCTTCCCGATGTTTGGATATGAGCAGCAGACAACTGGTATTGGCAATCAATGCGACGAATGCGATAGCCATCATCACCAGCGATTCAGGCTCACTACCGAATACAAAGCGTCTCACCACCTCTACGAGCACGCCCACAGCCAAGATCAGTTGCAGTACACCAGCAAGATGCGCGGCACGTACCTGCATTTTCACGCTATGTCCAACCGCATAAAGGGCAAGCCCGTACACCGCCGCATCGGCAAAATTGTCCAGGGATTCTCCAATCAGGCCGGTGGACCGGGCGATCAGACCGGCAGTCATTTCCACCACGAACAGAAGTGCATTGATGCCGAGCAACCAGCGCAGGGTCCCGGATTCTTGCTTAGCAGAAGCTGCCGAAAACTCGGCGGCCTTGATGGTCTCCGGATTTGCAGCGACGGTTTCCTGAAGCGAGGCGCCTAGCCCCAAGGTCTTCAGTTTCGAGGTGACGGGCTCGACCTCGCCGTCATGCACGACCTTCAGCCGGCGGTTCGACAAGTCGAAGGACAGCGCCCGAATCTCCTCAAAGCCGTTCAGGGCTAGGCGAATCATTCGTTCTTCTGATGGACAGTCCATCTTCGGCACGGCATAAACACTGACCCATCTCCCTGGCGCCTCGGAGGAGGCCTGTATATCGGTATCCGCTGCGGACGTTGCATCACCGCCACAGGCGCCACCACAGGATTTGCTCATGATACGACTCCACTTGAACAATGTTGTGGTACCATTTAAAACTATAAAGCTACTATAAGGTCAATAGAGTAAAGAATCCGTTGGGGAGGAGGCTGATGCGCATTGGTCAGTTGGCGCAGTTGGTAGGGGTCGAAACACAGACGATCCGCTTCTATGAACAGCAGGGCTTGTTGCCGCCGCCTGATCGGCAGGACAACGGTTACCGTGTCTATACCGAGAAGCATGGTGAGGGGCTGGCCTTCATCCGTCGCTGCAGAATCCTGGGCCTGTCACTGGCTGAGATTCACGAACTACAGAGCTATCAGGACGACCCTCATCAGCCTTGTACCGCCGTCAACACCTTGCTCGATGATCACATCTCTCATGTGCGGTCGCAGATAACCGCTCTGCAAGCGCTTGAGAAACAACTCGTTTCACTGAGAGCGAGTTGCAACGATGACCGGGAAGTTGAGGCGTGTGGGGTTCTTGCTGGAATTAGCGAAGGAAACATGCACCAGCAGTAGGTGAAGCATCAACCAGATAATCCGATGAGATGCCGGTCTGTCTCACTCTCATGCAAAGGTAAGATCAACCATTTAATCCGCTTACCCTTAATTTGTTGCTTTGCATTGTTGTTGTCTCCACACGTTTATTGTTGTTGGACCCACAGACAAAGTAGTTACGAATCTATGACAATTCAAACAGAATCGGTGATTATTTAGACGAATGACTATAGGCCTTCGATTCAGTCATGGTGGCATCCGGAGGAGTACTTTGGTCGTAATGGGCAAGATGATTTTCAAACACGAGATGCTATCTGAACCTACGTTTGCCTTCGTCGATATTGAAACCACCGGCGGCAATGCCCAGCGGGATCGGATCACCGAAATTGGTATCCGCTTCTGGCGTAACGGGGTCGTTGTGGGGGAATGGCAAACGCTCCTGAACCCGGAAGCCCGGATCTCCGGGTTCATCGAACGACTGACGGGTATCTCCAATGCCATGGTGGCGAGTGCCCCTCGTTTTGAGACCATTGCCGACGAGCTGGAGCGGCACCTGGACGGGTGCATTTTTGTCGCCCACAACGCACGCTTTGATTACGGTTTTATCAAGAGTGAATTCCGCAGATTGGGGCGACTGTTCAGTGCCCGGGTGCTTTGCACCGTTCGACTTTCCCGGGCGCTCTATCCGGAGGCCGAACGCCACAACATGGATGCGCTGATCGCCCGGCACGGATTACCCGCTGTTGAGCGCCACCGGGCCATGGGCGATGTCACTGCCATGCTGGCGTTCTTTGAACACACCTTGCTTGAGCAGGGCGAAGACACCGTTGGTGCCACCATCAACCGCCTGCTCCAGCGCCCCAGCACACCCTCCAACGTACCCGCGGAAATGCTCGCTGATTTGCCGGCGGGGCCCGGTGTGTACCGGTTTTATGGAGATAACGATGTGCTGCTGTACGTTGGCAAAAGCACCAATATTCGCCAGCGGGTGACCTCGCATTTTTCCGGTGATCATCAGAGCAGCCGTGGAATCCGGCTGTCCGAAAGCCTGCGCCGGGTGGAATACACCGAAACTGCCGGAGAGCTAGGTGCCCTGTTGCTGGAACTCAAACAGATAAAGACCCTGAGCCCGCTGTTCAACCGTCGCTCACGGGCGGCGAAAAGCCTGGTCAGCATCGCCCTGCACCCGGACAACTCCGGCTACCTGAATGCCGAGTTGGCCAGAACCATCACGCCGGATCAACTGGGAGATTACTTCGGCCTGTTTCGCAGCAAGCGGGACGCGTTAAGTGCGTTACGGGGCATCGCCAGCAAAAACGACCTGTGCGGAAAACTCCTGGGACTGGAGCCGGCAACCCCGGGACCATGCTTTCAACGATCCCTGGGGCGGTGCAAAGGTGCCTGTGAAGGCGCGGAAGACGTCACCCGGTTCAACCTGCGCATGCAGATCGCCTTTCATAATCTGCGTCTGAAAACCTGGCCCTGGCCCGGCCCAGTTGCCCTGGCCGAAGAAAACCCGGAAAACGGACGCACGGACTGGCTGATCATCTGGAACTGGATTCATATAGAAACGCTGCGCAGCGACCAGCACACCGAGGCCGATCTGCACGACTATCAGCCCGGCGAAGACCCGGTCACCTTTGATCTGGATTCCTACAAGCTGCTCATTAAAGCGCTCCTGGGGAAAGATCGAAACCACCATCGCATCATCGAGTTACATGCTATAACACAACCGGCTGTTCTTATGCCCTGAGTGGCGTATTATGGGGAGGAATTCATCCACTCAGAGAGAGATCCATGAACAGAGAACCTGTCTCCCGCGAACTTTTTGATGAAGTCATGGTGCCCAACTACGCCCCCGGAACCATTATCCCGGTGCGAGGCGAAGGCTCCCGCGTGTGGGATCAGGAAGGCCGAGAGTTCGTGGATTTGCAGGGTGGTATTGCCGTCACCAGCCTGGGCCACGCCCATCCGGGGCTATTGGGTGCGTTACAGGAACAGTCAGAAAAAATCTGGCACCTGTCGAACGTCATGACCAACGAGCCTGCCCTGCGGCTGGCCAAAACCCTGTGTGACCTCACCTTCGCCGAGCGGGTGTTCTTTGCAAACTCCGGCGCTGAAGCCAACGAAGCTGCCTTCAAACTGGCCCGTCGCTACGCCTGGGAACACTACGGTCCGGAAAAACACGAGATCATTTCGTTCAAGAATTCCTTCCACGGCCGCACCCTGTTCACCGTCAGTGTGGGTGGCCAGCCCAAATACCTGGAAGGCTTTGAACCGGCCCCCGGCGGCATCCATCACGCCGAATTCAATAACCTGGACTCAGTGAAAGCGCTGATCTCCAAAGAGAAGACCTGCGCTGTCGTGGTCGAGCCCGTCCAGGGTGAAGGCGGCGTCATGCCGGCAGATCCCGAATTCCTGCAAGGGCTGCGAGAGCTCTGCGACGAACACAACGCCCTGCTGGTCTTCGACGAAGTCCAAAGCGGCGTAGGCCGCACCGGCTACCTGTACGCCTACGAAATGTACGGCGTAACACCGGACATCCTCTCCAGCGCCAAAGGCCTGGGCGGCGGCTTCCCGGTTGCCGCCATGCTGACCACCGCCAAAGTCGCGGCCAGCCTGGGCGTAGGCACCCACGGCAGCACCTACGGCGGCAACGCGTTGGCTTGCGCCGTGGCCCAGAAAGTCATCGACACCGTCAGCCAGCCGGAAATCCTCAAGGGCGTCAAAGCCCGCTCCGAAAAACTGCGCAAAGGCATGATGGACATCGGCGAACGCTACGGCGTGTTCTCCGAAGTTCGCGGTGCTGGTCTACTCTTGGGTTGTGTACTGACCGAACAATGGCAGGGCAAGGCCAAAGACTTCCTGAACGCCGGTCTGGATGAGGGCGTGATGGTCCTGGTAGCCGGAGCCAATGTGGTGCGGCTGGCGCCTTCGCTGATCATTCCGGAAACGGATATTGAAGAAGCGCTGGAAAGGTTTGAAGCTGCAGTGAAGAAGATCACGGCTAAGTAAAATGTAGCCCCTGGGGCTGGGTTCCCCTTCCGGAAATTTCGGAGGCCATGGATGGCCGGAGAGAAGCGCACAGGGATGTGCTTGTAGCGGTTTCCGGAAGGGGAACCCAGTTCCAGGGGCGGGCGAGCCTGCTCCAAAAATCCTGATGGTTCGATAGAGGAGCGCACCATGTGGCGAGTCAGACCAGCCAAACTGGATGACCTGCAACAAATCCTGGACATAGCCGGCGCCCAAACCGCCAGGCTCTCGTCCACCCTGCCCAAAACCGAAGAAACCCTGGCCCGGAAAATTCAACACTCCCGGGACTCCCTGGCCGACAACGCCCCCGAAGGCACTCCGCGCCGCTTTCTGTTCGTACTCGAAAACACCGAAACCGGCGAAATCGCCGGCACCGCAGGTATCGACAGCCGCGCCGGCAACGGCCACCCGTTTTACAATTACCGGCGTGACTACCTCATCCACGCCTCCCACGAACTCAACGTCTCGCGCCGCGTCGAAGTCCTGTACCCGAGCCACGCCCTGACCGACCTGACACTGCTGTGCTCCTTCACCCTGAAAGAACAACACCGCAACACCCCGGTATTCGAGCTGCTATCCCGGGCCAGAATGATGTTCATTGCCAGCCACCGGGAATGGTTCACCAACCGAACGGTGGTTGAAATCCAGGGCGTACAGCACGAAAACGGCAGCGTGCCCTTCTGGGACAGCCTGGGGCGACATTTCTTCAATATGGACTTTGAAACCGCCGATCAATATTCCGGCCAGCTCAGCAAAACCTTTATTGCCGAACTCATGCCGCCGAACCCGGTGTACGTCACCCTGCTCAGTACCGAGGCTCAGGAAGCCCTCGGCCAACCACACCCGCTGACCGAACCCAACTATCAGCTACTCCAGCGCGAAGGTTTTCAGCCCGGATGCTACGTCGATATCTTTGACGGCGGACCAGTGATGGAAGTGCGCACCGACAGCCTGAAAACCCTGGTGACCAGTCAGCCCAAAACACTGCACGGCAGCCACCAGAACGATGGTGAAACCTGCCTGATCAGCGCCGGCGAAGGTGAGCACTTCCGCTGCCTGTTGACCCCGGTGGCAGAAACGTTGGCGGATGATGTAAAAGTGCCGGTGAGCACCTGGCATGGCCTGCAAAGCAGCGCCGGCGACCCGGTAAGGATTTCACCGTTATGAGCATGCAAATACAGGGGAGGGCGTAAGATGCTGGTGATCCGCCCGCTTCAGTCTGACGATCTGGAAGACCTCTATGCCATGGCGCAGAAGGCCGGCAAAGGCCTGACCACATTGCCCGCCGACCGGGAACTGCTTCAGCGCAAGATTGATCGCGCCCGTGAATCCTTCAATCAACGCTGTGCGCCGGAAGCGGCCCTGTACCTGTTTGCGCTGGAAGATATTCAGGCCAGGAAGACCGTTGGCATCAGTGGCATCGAGGCCCGGGTTGGCCTGGAAGAAGTGTTCTACAATTACCGGCTGAGTGTCACGGTCAATGCATCGAAAGAGCTGGGTGTGCATGTGCGCACGCCCACGCTGAACCTGTCCAACGACATGACCGACACCACCGAAATCTGCTCGCTGCTGCTTTCCGACGAGTATCAGGGCGGCGGCAATGGCCTGTTGTTATCCCGCTGTCGTTTTATGTTCCTGGACGATTTTCGCAAACGCTTTTCCGACAAAGTGTTCGCGGAAATGCGTGGAGTCTCGGACAAAGACGGTAAAAGCCCCCTGTGGGATGCCCTGGGCAGCAAGTTTTTTGACATGGAGTTCAGCCAGGCCGATATGCTCTCCGGGCTTGGCAATAAATCCTTCATTGCGGAACTGATGCCGAAATACCCCATCTACCTGCCGATGTTGCCAGACGCTGCGCGGGCGGTCGTTGGCATGGTGCACGACAATACCCGGCCGGCGCTGAAGATGCTGCAGGCCGAAGGTTTCAACTTCAACGGCATGGTGGATATTTTCGATGGCGGGCCTGTGGTTGAAGCCTTTGTCCATAACATTCGTACGGTGCGGGAAGCGGTCAACCGGCATGCCATGGTAGTTAATCACAGCATGGATCTGGATGTGCCGGCAGAGCAACGGGTGATGATCTCGAACCGGTCGTTCCGGGACTTTCGGGTAACCACCATACCCATGAACTGCATCGGGCCCGACACTGTCAAAATTCCTAGAGTGCTGGCCGAGGCTCTTTTAGTGGAGTCGGGTGATCCGGTGCGTATTGCCCCCTTGAAGGAGGGTGCTTTGTCGCCGATCCGGCCAAACAATTCCGAACCGGGAGGTGGTAAATAATGGCAAACCTGACAGGCAATGTTTACATCGACGGGCTCTGGCTGCAAGGCCACGGAGCGCCCTTTGAATCGGTGCAGCCGGTAACAGGTGAAACGGTCTGGGATGGCAATGCCGCCAGTCTCGAAGATGTGGACGCAGCGGTTCGGGAAGCTCGAAAGGCGTTTCTGGCGTGGCGCCGGAAAAGTCTCGCAGAACGCCAGGCGGTGATTGAGGCCTTCGGCGAACTGCTTGAGGCCAACAAGGAAGAAATGGCCCATCAGATCGGCCTGGAAACAGGAAAGCCTCTCTGGGAGTCCCGCACCGAAGTGGCGGCCATGATGGGTAAAATTCCGATCTCCGTGAAAGCCTACAACGAGCGTACGGGGCACACCGAATCCGACGTGGCCGGTGGGCATGCGGTATTACGCCATCGCCCCCATGGCGTGGTCGCCGTGTTTGGCCCCTATAATTTCCCGGGCCATCTGCCCAACGGGCACATTGTGCCGGCCTTGCTGGCCGGCAATACCGTGGTGTTCAAACCCAGTGAACTGACCCCGGGGGTGGCGGAACTCACCGTCAGGCTCTGGGAAAAAGCCGGTCTGCCGGATGGGGTGATCAATCTGGTTCAGGGCGGTTCCGATACCGGCAAGTGCCTGGCCCGGCACCCGCTGATTGACGGTTTGTTCTTTACCGGCAGTTCCACTGTCGGGCACCTGCTGCACGAACAGTTCGGCGGCCAGCCGGAGAAAATCCTGGCGCTGGAGATGGGCGGTAATAACCCTCTGATCGTTCAAAATGTGTCAGACCTGGATGGCGCCGTGCACCACGCACTGCAGTCCGCGTTCCTTTCGGCCGGACAGCGCTGTACCTGTGCTCGCCGGCTACTGGTGCCCAAAGGCAAGAAGGGTGATGAATTCCTGGCACGGCTGGTGGAAGTGGCGGCCCGCATCACCGTGGCGGAATTCGATGCTGACCCGCAGCCGTTTATGGGCTCGGTGATTTCTGCCGATGCGGCAGACCAGCTACTCAAGGCTCAGGCTGCGATGCTGGAGAAGGGTGCGACCTCGTTGCTGGAAATGAAACAGCTCAAGCCCGATACAGGTCTGTTGTCGCCGGGAATTGTGGATGCGACCGGGATAGAGCTGGAAGATCAGGAGTTTTTCGGCCCGCTGCTGACGGTGTACCGCTACAAAGGCTTCGATGAGGCCCTGGAGCTTGCCAACAACACTCGCTACGGCCTGTCTGCCGGCATCCTGAGCGATGACCGCAAACTCTATAATCGTCTGGTGGAGGAAGTGCGCGCCGGTATTGTGAACTGGAATCGGCCACTTACCGGGGCCAGCAGTGCTGCACCGTTCGGTGGTGTCGGCGCCAGCGGTAACCATCGTGCCAGTGCCTATTACGCGGCCGATTACTGCGCCTGGCCGATGGCCTCTCTGGAAGCCGGCAAGAGTGAGCTGCCGGATAGCCTGGCCCCGGGCCTGAATTTTGACTGACAGGAACAGCTGCCATGGTTAAACATGCGGTAGAAGCAAACTTCGATGGCCTGGTGGGTCCGACCCATAACTACGCCGGGCTGTCATGGGGCAATGTGGCCTCAAAATCCAACGTCAATGCGGTGGCCAACCCCAGAGAGGCGGCACTCCAGGGACTCGAGAAGATGAAGCGGCTGGCGGACCGGGGCTATGTGCAGGGCATTCTGCCACCCCACGAGCGCCCGCACATTCCCACCCTCCGTGCGCTGGGCTTTGAGGGCAACGAGCGTCAGATTCTGGAAGCCGTAGCCAAGGCAGATCCCGCCATTCTGGCGGCGGTGTCGTCGGCGTCCTGCATGTGGACAGCGAACGCGGCTACCGTCTCTCCCAGTGCCGACACAGCCGATCACCGGGTGCACTTCACCCCGGCCAATCTCAGTGCCAAGTTCCACCGCTCCATTGAACACCAGGTCACGGGTCGTTCGCTGAAAGCGATTTTTGGTGACGAAAGCTACTTTGCCCATCATCCGGCGCTGCCGTCGGTCAGTCATTTTGGCGATGAGGGGGCGGCTAATCACACCCGCCTGTGCAGTCGCTACGGGGAGCCGGGCGTTGAGCTGTTTGTGTATGGCCAGGTCGCGTTCAATGAATCCGCTCCGGCGCCAGGCAAGTACCCGGCGCGCCAGACCCTCGAAGCGTCACGCGCCATTGCCCGCCTGCATGGCCTTACCGATCACCGTGCCGTGTTTGCCCAGCAGAATCCGGCGGCTATCGATGCCGGCGTGTTTCACAACGATGTGATTGCGGTCGGTAATGGCAATTGCCTGTTCTATCACGAGCAGGCTTTTCTTGATGAGGCCCGGGTACTGGCAGACATCCAGGAACGCCTGACCGGTGCCAAGCTGGAAGCCGTGCGTGTTTCATCAGCGCAGGTGCCCATCGAAGATGCGGTGGCCTCCTATCTGTTCAACAGTCAGTTGTTGAACACTGCCGATGGTATGCTGCTGGCTGTACCGGGTGAGTGCCGCGAAGTGGCCTCGGTCAGCCGGTATCTGGATGAACTGGTGAAAGCCGACACGCCGATCACCGCGGTGGAAGTGTTTGGTGTCAAACAGTCCATGCGCAATGGTGGCGGGCCTGCGTGTCTGCGCTTGCGGGTGGTGCTCAACGACGACGAGCTTCACGCTATCAACCGGGGTGTGATCCTGACCGATGCGCTCTATGAGCGACTGACCTCCTGGGTTGAGGCCCACTACCGCGACCAGCTCAGCCAGCAGGACCTGGCCGACCCGATGTTACTGGAGGAAGTGCGCAAGGCGCTGGATGAACTGACCGGTATTCTTGGCCTCGGCAGCATCTACGATTTTCAGTTGTAAGGCTGGTCAGCTCAGCGTACCGGCTCGCTGGAGATAGAGCGGGTCAGCATATCCATGGTGTGACGAATGAGTGCTTCGGAAGGAAACTCCCCGGCCTCGGTGGATTCCGCCTGGCACAGCATGATCACGCCATGCAGGGCGCCGCGCAGGTAAAGCGCGGTTTGCGCTGGCGACTGGATACGGTCGCGGCTGATGGTGCCGTCTTCCAGGCCAAGATGAATCGCCGCTTCCATCAGCACCATCAGTTCGTTCTTTGAACACAGCATCTCCCTGGCCTGGTCTTCTTCCGCATCGGCGATGGCGGTGGAAGCCTTGGTCAGGGCGGTGAAGTAGTCCGGAGCTTCCACAAAGAAATGGTAGTAAGCCTCTCCCATGGCCCGGATCTTCCCGAGCCCGGTATCGGTTGCCTGCATCGCCCGCTCAAACCGGGTCACCAGATCCTGCCCGGCCCGCAGCATGATGCCTCGCTGGATGGCGGCCTTATCCTTGAAATAGACATAGAGCAGAGCCCGGCTCAGGCTGGCTGTGCGCGCAATGTCGTCCATGGAGGTGCGGTCGTAGCCCTTTTCTGAGAACACCAGTTCGGCGGCGTCCAGAATGGCGTCGTACCTTGCCTGTTTTTCCCGTTCCCGTCGTGACTTCAGCGGTTCATTCATTGTGATCCCGAGCTTTCCGGCTTTGGCTGCATGATAACTGAAAACCGATGAAAGCCGATTATTGACAATTTGTCAAAGAGTGACATGATGTCGGAAACAATGGGCAACCTCCGATGGACCGGGGGTCACAATCAACCTGTTCAGGGAAAGGGGCTGGAACACTATGTCTCTCACACTACGTCACTCTCCGTTTGTTCTGGCCAGTGCGCTGCTGGCCGTGCTGTCTGTCTCCGGCTGCCGCGGTGGCGGCGCCGAATCCGGCGAAAACGTTGAAAATACGCCGGTCGCCGTGCGGGTATCCGCTGTCACCGGTGGTCAGATGGAAGAAATTCCTCTGCGCTTTTCTGGCATTGTCCGTGCGGCCCAGCGGGCAACCCTGACATTTCAGGTCAGCGGGACGCTCAAGGAACGCCCGGTTGAGCTGGGGCAGACGGTAAAGCCCGGTGATGTGCTGGCGCGTCTGTACAATCCGGCGCTGGAACCGGCGCGGGATTCCGCGGCTGCCCGCCTGGAGGAACTGAGAACCCAGTTTGAACAGGCTCAGCGGGAGTGGGAACGCTCCAGCCGGTTGCATCAGCGAGGCGTGGTCTCGGAGCAGACTCTGGAACAGATTGCCGCCCGCCGGGATTCGCTGAGGGCAAGCATGGCGACGGCCGAAGCCTCACTGGCCGAAGCCACAAGGCTGCTTGAGGAAAGCGTTCTGAAGGCGCCCTTTGCCGGGCAGGTGGAAGCATTGCTGGTGGAGCGGGATGAGTTCGTGGGAGCCGGTCAGCCGGTCATGCGGTTGTCCTCGCCGCTGGGGCGGGAAGTGGAAGTGCGGGTACCCGCGCACTTGCTCGGTCATGTCCGGATTGGTCAGGAGCTACCGGTTTGGCTGGTGCAGGACCGCAACCGTGAACCTGCCACCGGCACTGTGGTGGAGATTGCCCAGGGCAGTTCCATCCGCGGGGAACTGCATCCGGTACTGGTCAGCCTGCCACCAAATTCCCTGTCCTCCGGTGAGCCGGTGGAAGTGGGCATTGCCCCGGTGCGGGAATCTGCCATTACCGTGCCCCTGCTGGCGGTCGTTCGCGACAGTACCGGCACCAGTGTGTTCCGGGTGCAAGACCAGGTAGCTCAGCGGGTTCCGGTACAGGTCGACCGGGTCATCGGTGAGCGCGTCATGGTGCACCCGGGTGCATTGAGCCCGGGAGATCAGGTGGTGTATGCCGGTATGACCCGGCTGGTGGATGGTGACACCGTGGAGGTGCGCTGATGACCCGCCGACTGCTTAACTGTCAACGCTTGCTGGGCATGGTGGTGACCATGCTCTGCCTGCTCGGTATTGCCGCCTACAGCACCATGCCCCGTCAGGAAGATCCGAGTTTCCCATACCGGGCCGGTATGATCACGGTGAGTTATCCCGGTGCCAGTGCCGAGGCGGTTGAGCGCCTGGTGCTTCAGCCGCTGACCGATGAGTTGCGTCAGGTCGAAGAGCTGGACTGGAGCCAGGGCACCGCCAGAACCGGCGTGGCACTGGCCCGGCTGAAACTCCGGGACCGCATCTATGACACCGATTCGGCGTGGGATCGGGTTCGTCAGGCCATGGAGCGGGCGCGCCAGGATTTCCCCGATGATGTGGGCCTGATGGAGCTGGATGACCGTCTGATCGACATCCCGGCCGTGGTGCTGGCCGTGGGCGGTTCACCCTCAGTGACTGAGCTTTCGGAGGTGGCCGAACGCCTGAAACAGAACCTTCTGGATATCCCTGGCATCTCCCGCATTGAACTTGAAGGGGATGCCGACGAACAGATTACCCTGGCACTTGACGACGCCGCGCTGTATCGGCTGGGAGTTCCGCCCAAGCGGATACTCGACACCCTGGCCCGGCGCAACCAGACCATCCCCGGTGGCTTCGTGGTGGTGGAAGGCAAGCGCCTATCAGTATTGCCGAACACTGAGTTCACGGACATAGACGCGATTCGCGCGACGCCCATTGAGCTGCCAGATGGCTCCCAGGTGCCCCTGGCAGCGGCCGCAGAAGTCTGGCGTGGGCCGGCCGAGCCCCGGCAGCCAGAGACCTGGTTCGACGGCGAGCGGGTGGTGTTGCTGTCAATTATCATGGAAGAAGGTTCCACCGACGCCATCCGCTTTGGCGAGCGGATCCGGGAACGGCTGGACCAGGTGCGTCCAGACTTCGAGCCGTACCAGCTCCGCGAGATGTTTTTTCAGCCCGACAAGGTGTCTGACCGGCTGGATGATCTGGCCTGGAGCCTGGTGCTGTCGGTACTGATCATTGTGGCGGTGGTATTTACCGGCATGGGTATCCGCATGGGCCTGCTGGTGGCGTCCATCCTGCCCATGGTGGCCCTGATCAGCGTGGGGCTCTATGACCTCGGGGGTGGGGTGTTGCATCAGATTGCCGTTATCGGGATGGTCATTTCCCTGGGTATCCTGATCGACAACGCCATTGTGATTGTTGAAAACATACAGGGCCATCTGGATGAGGGCATGCGCCGGCTGGATGCCCTGCGCAAGGCGGTCGGTGAGCTGGCCGGGCCGTTGGGTGCGTCTACCGGCACAACACTTGCCGCCTTTGCGCCGCTGTTGATGGCCAAGGGCGGCGCCGCGGATTTCACCCGGGGCGTACCGGTGATGATCATGCTCACCCTTTCTGTGAGCTATCTGCTGGCAATTTCTGCCGTGCCCCTGCTGGCGGCGCGTTTTCTGAAGCCCCGGAAAAATATTCACAAAGACCGGCTTATCGGCCTGGCCAGCTACCTCGGTGGCCTGGTGTATCGGCACCCGGGCCGGTTGATTACCGCCGGCGCCCTGCTGGTGGTGATCAGCCTGGGCATGACCCCGTTCATGGCCCAGCAGTTTTTCCCCAACGCAGACCGCCCTCGTGTCATCGTCGAGATGTACATGCCCGAAGGCACCGATCAGGCCCGAACCTCTGAAGTGGCCGCCGTTCTTGAACAGGCCATTCGGACCCGGGCCGAGGCACTGGAAGTGCACCGCTTTGTCGGCTTTACCGGGCCGTCGTTCTATTACAATCTGCAGCGCTCGCCACAGGCGCCTAACCGGGCAAGGCTGGTGGTTCGCACGCCGACGCTGGCCGATACCACCGACCTGGTGAAATGGATCCGCCACGAGGCCGCCCGGTCGCTACCGGAGCTGGATATCACCGCCGGGATTCTGGGGCAGGGACCACCGCGGCCTGCGCCGGTAGAAGTCCGTGTCTTCCATCCGGACGACAACGCCCGCGCCCGAGCCACCGAGCAGGTCTATTCCATTCTCAGGGGTGTTGAGGGCACGGTGGATGTTCGCCATGATCTCGACATTGGTGTGCCCAGCATCGCCATCAATGTGGACGACGCCACCGCCGCCCGCTATGGCCTCACCCGAGCCGATGTTGCCCAGAGCCTGTATGGCCAGAGCTACGGCGCCGTGGCTGAACGTTACCGACAGGAGGACGACCCGATACCCATCGTGCTGCGCTCCCGCGAAGGCACGTCGCTGTCACTGTCGCGCCTGCTGTCTGTGAATACCTACAACGACCAGGGCGATGCCATTCCGCTATCGGCCGTGGCCACGGTTGAAACTACCTGGGAACCGGCGGCGGTTTACCTGCGCAACGGGGTACGGGTGAATACGGTCAGTGCCAATCTGGAGGAAGACTACAGCTTCAGCCAGGCGCTGGACGGCCTGTATGCGGGCCTGGAACAGAACCCGTTGCCGGCGGGCACGCGACTGGACATGGGGGGAGATGCCGAAGGTTCTGACCGTGCCAACTCCGCACTGCTGACCGCGGCACCGATCGGCATGCTACTGTTGCTGTTCTTCCTGCTGTTGCAGTTCAACTCCTTCCGGCGGGTGGGCATTATCCTGCTGACCGTACCGCTGGCAACTGTTGGCATTTTCCCGGGGCTGGTTCTGTCCGGTTCGCCCTTCGGTTTTCAGTCGCTGCTGGGGGTGATTGCTCTGGTTGGTATCGTGGTGAACAACGCCATCGTGCTGCTGGACGTAATGGATCGGGAGCTGGAACGGGGCCGAGCCATTGCCGATGCGGTGCGCACCGCTGTGGAACGCCGTACCCGGCCCATCCTGCTGACCACCGCAACCACCGTGGCCGGCCTGCTGCCGCTGGCGTTCTCAAGTTCCACCCTGTGGCCACCCATGGCCTGGGCCATCATCAGTGGTTTGCTGGCTTCGACGGTCCTGACCCTGCTGGTGATACCGTCAGTCTGCACCAAACTGATCAAACTGCCGGTGGGCGAACCCGAAAACGCGCCAGCCTGAACCTGGTGTCATGTACAGGGCGGCTCAGACAGAGCCGGCCCTGTACACTTCCCTGGCTCGGATCATCAAACCCACCCGCTGGCCCACAGGCACCGCCCGGTTTGGAAACACCACCGCCTCCGGCGCGGTTCCGACCCGGTAGTCATCCTGATCATCCTCCCAGATCACCGTGCCAGGCTGATACTCCGTGAAGTTCGCCACATCGTCCGGAACATGAAACCGGAAAGACGGCCCGGTATTGAGCACCTCATGCACCACCTCAAACACCGTCAGATGATCAAATGGTGGCTGCACTGCGGGCGCTGCCTCGCCCCGGAAACGCCGGCGCAAGGCCCGCTCAATGCCTTGGAACCGTCGCAGATCATTCCGGCCAAACGGCTCCACCTTGCCCAGTTCAATGGTAAAACTCTCCGCCTTCAGAGTGCTGGCAGTGAACGATGAAAACACTGTCGATTCCTTATGCTGCAGCAACAGGGTCTCCACCTCGGCCTCCAGCAGGAACGCACACTGGCCGGCCGGAACCGACCGCCCTTCCACGTACGGGTACAGCGCAAAGCGCTCCCGTTTCGACGGGCGAATAGCGGTATGCAGATCATAATGGTTTAACGCCAGGCCCTGATGCGCCATCGCAAACTGCCGACACATTTCCTCCAGAAACCGAGCCCGCCGGCCCTCCGCAAGCCCGGAATATTCCGGTTTGCCATGGGCACCATTGAACAACCGGTTCATGTTCACATCCAGAAACCGCTCACCCTCCACCATGGCAGGAGGGTTGCCCAGGATCAGCAGCAGCGGGCACGCCAGCGACCACTCCCCGGAAAACAACTCCGACACCAGCATGTTCAACACCTCAATCGGTGCTGTTTCGTTGCCATGCACACCGGCAGAAATGATCAGGGCTTCCTGGTTCGGGTTAGCCTGCTCTGCCGGTGGCGTCAGCCAGAGAACCCCGTTGGCCTTGCGGGAGACCTGAGTGCCATCGGGCAGGGCGGTTTTGGTTTCGGGCAGATCAGCGGAAGCGTTGGCGAGGGTATGGCTAAGCCAGTCCGGATGGAAATCAAAAAGACGATTCGAAGCGTTCATCGATACCCCGCAAAAGGTTCGGGGTCAGCCGGCGGGAACGTCTTCCGGGAATGTCGAAGGCCAAGGATGGCCTTCGAGAAGCGCACATGGATGTGCTCGTAGCGGTTCCCGGAAGACGTTCCCGCCGGCTGGCCGTGCACCAGGATTGGATGATGGGTTGTAGGGCGCTGCTCAGGAATTAACCGGCCGCTGATGCCGCAAAAGATGGTTTTCCAGCTTGCGGAAAGCAAACACCAGAATAAACGTCAGCGCCATATAGCAAAGCGCCACGAAAATAAACGCATCGAACGGCGCATAAAACCGCGAATAAATGTTCCTTGCCGCCCCCGTCAGATCAACAATGGTGACCACACTGGCAATCGCACTGGCGTGCAGCATGAAAATCACCTCATTGGAATAGGCCTGGACCGCCCGCCGAGCCGCACTCGGCAGAATGATCCGGCGCATCCGCAGAAACCAGTTCATGCCATAGGCTTTCGCCGCCTCGATTTCACCATGGGGCGTCGACATGATCGCCCCCCGGATAATCTCCGTGGTGTAGGCTGCGGTATTCAGCGTGAAGGCCAGCAGGGCAGGATAAAGAGGTTCCCGGAAGATCTCCCACCAGAAAGTCTCCTGAATCCCCGGAATCTGCGCTACTCCATAATAGATAATGTACAGCTGGATCAGCAGCGGCGTGCCCCGGAACAGATAGGTGTAGATCCAGATTGGCCCGGACACCAGCGGATTCCGGACCGTACGCAGAATCGCCAGCGGCACCGCCACCACCAGGCCGATGACCAGCGACAGAAACACCAGGTGTACGGTCGTAACCAGACCGTCCCAGTACTCCATCAGCGTCATGGCCGTGAAAATTTCGTTCTTGTTCAACCACTCGGCAATGAAATCAGGCATCGTTTAATTCCCCTGAACCACGCCGACATTGGCTCGACGATCAAGCCACTTGATAAACAGCTCCGACCCCGCCGTCAGCGCCAGATACACGGCAGCCACCGGTACGAAGAAGTGGAAAGGCATGCGCTCCGCCTTGGCGGCTTCCTCCGCCACCCGAACCATATCGGTCAGGCCAATGATGGACACCAGCGCTGTGGTCTTGAGCAACACCTGCCAGTTATTGCCGATGCCCGGCAGGGCATGGCGTAACATCTGCGGGATCATCACCCGCCGGAAGGTATGCCAGCGGGAAAAACCATAGGCCTTGGCCGCCTCAATCTGACCGACATCCACTGCCAGAAAGGCGCCGCGAAAGGTTTCGGTCATATAGGCACCGAAAATCAGACCGATGGTCACCACGCCGGAAATGAAAGGATCAAACTGGAAGAAAAAGTCGATACCGCGGGTTTCCCACAGATAATCCGAAAGCATGTTCACCGCTACCTGGCCGCCATAATAGAACAACAGCATCATTACCAGGTCCGGAACCCCGCGAATCAGCGTGGTATAGGCGGTTGCGATGCCGGCGGCAACACGGCTGCCGGAGAGTTTTGCGCTGGCACCAACCAGGCCAAGCGCCAGGGCCAGGGCCAGAGACAGGAAGGCCAGCTCAATGGTGATGACCGCTCCTTCTGCGAGGGCCGGGCCATAGCCTTTCAGATCAAACATGGGAGTATCCGGTCAGCGGGGGCGACGTGGCGCCGCCCCCGTGGTCATTACATCTTGATATCGTAGTTAAAGTACTTCTTCATGATGGTGTCGTAGGTGCCATCTTCCTTCAACGTGCGCAGGGCGGCGTTTACTTCATCGGCCAGGTCGGCATCACGCTTGCGCATGGCAACGCCCACACCTTCACCCAGTTTCACAGGCTCGCCCACTTCCTTGAAGCCGTCTTTGGACAGAACGGTCTGCTCACCCACCGGGTAGTCGACAAAGACCACATCCAGACGCTGACCTTCAAGGTCCAGTACCATGTCATCAGCGGTGGTGTAGCGCTTGATTTCAACAATGCTACCCATGTTTTCGGTCACGTAGGTATCCATGGTGGTACCGCGCTGCACGCCGACAGTCTTGCCTTTCATGGCATCCATATCAGTGACGTCGGTGCTGAAATCGTTCGGGCCGAACCAGCCGCCCGGGGTGTTGTAGTACGGCTCGGAGAAGAGCACGCGCTCGGCGCGCTCCGGTGTAATCGACATGGAAGACATGATCAGATCAAACTTACGAGCCAGCAGGCCCGGAATCATGCCGTCCCATGCCTGGATGACGAATTCGCAGTTGGCGTTCATCTCTTCACACATGGCGTCGGCCAGTTCCACTTCAAAACCGGTCAGCTCACCGTTCTCGTCTTTGTATTCGAATGGCTCGTAGGGCACATCAAAAGCAATGCGCAGGTTTCTTTCCTGAGCCTGGGCCGTGCCGGCAACCAGGGCCAGGGCGCAACTTGCTGCAACAATCAGTTTTTTCATGTGTCACTTCTCCAGTAATTCGCCACAAAGACTTTATTTTTTATGGAAGTTTCGGGAGCTTCTCTTTAACTCCAGGTCTAACACCGATTCAAGATAGCACTGGTGTTCAGAACTTGGGAGCAAGAAATTGCTTCATACGCTCGGAATCCGGGTTGTCAAAAACCTTGTCCGGGGTTCCCTGCTCCTCAATCACGCCCTGATGCAAAAACAGGACCTGGCTCGACACATCCCTTGCAAACGCCATCTCGTGGGTGACCACGATCATGGTGCGGCCTTCCTCGGCCAGACTCTGCATAACTTTCAGGACCTCGCCCACCAGCTCCGGGTCCAGGGCCGAGGTTGGCTCATCAAACAGCATCACTTCGGGTTCCATGGCCAGCGCCCGGGCAATGGCCGCCCGCTGCTGCTGTCCGCCGGACATCTGGGCCGGGTAATAGTCCTTGCGTTCGTAGATGCCGACCTTGTTCAGGTAGGCCTCTGCGCGCTCAATCGCTTCTTTTTTCGGAATCTTCAGAACGTGAACCGGCGCTTCGATAATGTTCTCCAGCACCGTCATATGGGACCAGAGATTGAAGCCCTGGAAGACCATGGAGAGGCGAGCCCGGATCAGTTCCACCTGGCGGTTATCGGCGGGTACCCGTTCACCTTTTCGGTTTTCGGTGAACCGGATTGGGTCGCCGTGCACAATAATGTCACCGGAGGTGGGGGTTTCCAGCAGATTGATGCAGCGCAGAAAGGTACTCTTGCCGGAACCGGAACTGCCAATCAGGGAAACCACATCACCCTTGCGGGTTTCCAGAGAGATGCCCTTGAGAACTTCCAGCTTGTCAAAGGTCTTGTGGATGTCCCTGCAAATAAGAGGCGCTGGTTCCGCCATGGCTGGCTCCTGAGACTGTCATACAAAGGCGCATGTTTTACGGACTGTTGCCGTGGAAATCAATACCGCTTTGTTGGGTTTTCGTGAAAGTTGTTGGACTCGAGTGAGACTCGAATGACCTCTGCCCCCTGGTTTTCCAGGCTTCTCAATGAATCCTGAACAAAACGTACGTGGGCCATGGCCACCTTGCGGGCGGTTCTGGCTTTACCCGCCATAATGGCCTGGTAGATCTGCTTGTGCTGTTTCATGATTAACTGACGCATTTCTGCTCTGGGATTCAGGTTGGCAACGGAGGCATGCACGGTCAGCAGCATCATGTTTTTCAGACCATTGAGCACGTGTACCAGTACCGGGTTATGAGACGCTTCAATAATAGCCTGGTGAAAACCGTGGTCGGGTTTGGCGTTGCTGAGTGGGTCGGTTTCCTCAAGAGCCCGATAGGCTTTGGTAATGCGGTGCCGGTCGCCGCGGGTTGCGCGCTGGGCCGCCAGTTCCGCCGCCTGGCCTTCCAGCTGTTCGCGCACTTCCAGCAGGTCATAAAGGGTGCGGGGGTGGCCGGCAAACAGGTGCATTAACGGGCTGTTGTCTTCCAGATCGTCCGTAGTCGGGACTATGCTGGCAACAAAGGAGCCCCGGCCATGCTGGGTTTCGATCACGCCTCGGCCCTGGAGTTCATGCAGGGCTTCACGAATGATGGCCCGGGAAACCCCAAGCCGGGTCGCCAGCTGGCGCTCCGAGGGTATCTTCTGCCCCGGTGCCAGGCCGCCGTCGAGAATCAGCCGCTCTAGCCTGAAGGAAATTTCCTGCGATATCCCCATGTTTTCTACCTGGCTGGTCTGACCAGTTGCTAATGATCGAGTGTTCAGGAAGTCCTTCTCGGGCAATGCTCTCCAGACCGCTAACTATGGCCTATGGCGCTGAATTCGTCCATTTTGCCGCAATCAAAAACTGGTCTGACCAGTTGGCAATTCTCTGGACTAAACCGCACCTGCCTACGAATATCTTTTTAATGCTGGCATTTGCTGGTGTTGGATTACCTCTGCATAACAACAAAGTGAACGGAGATGTTTCGATGAACATCAATGATAACAACGACAAGCATTGTGATTCAGACGCAAACCCACCACGCCGGAGTTTTCTCAAGAAACTGGCAGTTGGTGCAGCCCTGGCGGGCGCACTGACACTGGGCGCCGGTCAGGCCCAGGCCGCGACTACCTGGAAGATTCAGTCGGTGTGGGATGCGGGCACGGTTGGCTATGACCTGTTTGAGGAGTGGTGCAACAGCATCAAGGAAAAATCCGGTGGAGAACTGATTTTCAGGCCGTACCCGGCAAAGGCGGTCGCGGCCGACAACAACGCCCTGTTTGATGCGGTACGTAATGGCGTACTGCAGGGTATGAACCCGTTTACCCTGTACTGGTCAGGCAAGATTCCGGCATCGGTGTTCCTGTCGTCCTACCCGGCTGGCCCGGATCAGCCACACCAGTGGGACACCATGTTCTATTCCCTGGGCATGCTGGAGAAAACCCGGGAGATCTACAAAAAATACGGGCTGTTCTACGTGGGCCCGATTCAGCACGACGCCAACATCATTCATTCCAAGAAGCCGGTGAACAGCCTGGCGGATCTCAAGGGTATGAAGATCCGGGTGCCAGGCGGCATGGTGGCTGAAGTATTCCAGCAGTTCGGGGTATCCACTGTCAGCCTGCCGGGTTCCGACATCTTCCCGGCTCTGGAAAAGGGCACCATCGATGCGGCGGACTACGTGGGCCCGGCAGTGAACTATGAGCTGGGCTTCTCCCAGGTGACCGATTACATCCTGTTCGGGCCTCCAGGGGTGATGTCTATTTACCAGCCGGTGGATCTGATGGACCTGACGGTGAACCTGCGTGCCTGGAACGCCCTGGATCCCAAGCTGCAGCAGCTGGTTGAGGAAGAGGTGCGCAATTACTCCCAGAAGCACTACCTGACCATCCAGAAGCGCAACATCGAAGCCATGGAGAAGTTCAAGGCGGATGGAGACACCGTCACGCGTCTGAGCCAGCAGGATCTGCAGGAGTTCCGTCGCGCGGCAATTCCCATCTGGTACAACTGGGCGAACAAGAACGAGGATGCCAAGGCCATCTTCGATATGCAGCTCGAGTACATGATGAACGACACCGTGGGCTACGTCACCGAGGAAGACCTCAAGGCGGCTGGCAAGTAAAGCGGCACTACCAACAACAATCAAAAAAGCGGGGAAGGGCAGGGAAGCCTTGGTTCAGGGCGCTCTCTCCCTTCCCCGCGTTGTCACTGACGTGAGGACAGTATGTCTGATCTGAGCAACTTTGGCTTTGTGCTGCCGCACTGGTTCTACTGGGGTTGGCTGGCGGTAATGCCGCTGCTGATGATGGCGTGGGACCGTTGGTCCAGTAGCCGTGGCGTGCAGGCGATTGACAAGAATGCCCTGGCAAACGAGAAGCTTCAGCAGATCGAAGCCGAAATGTCGAAAACCATCGAGTCGGATTACGCGAACTGGTTTACCCGGATTATCGACTGGATCAGCGAAAAATCTGGCGTGTTTATTTCCTTCTGGACCGTAAACGCCGTTGTTTTCTACTTTTTTGAAGTGGTTATGCGCTACATCTTCAATATGCCGACCATCTGGGTGCATGAGGCCAGCTTTCTGCTGTTCGGTATGCAGTACCTGCTGGCGGGCGCGTTTGCCCTGCTGCATGGCGCCCATGTGCGGGTCGATGTGATCTATAACCTGTTGCCTGTGCGGGGCCGGATTGGCATGGATATCTTCACCTCCATGTTCTTCTTCATGTTTGCGTTGGCGCTGGTGATTACCTCCTGGACCTTTTTCCAGAACTCCTACTCGATGGATGAACGTACCGTCGAGACCTGGGGCATCCAGTACTGGCCGGTCAAGGCCATGATGCTGCTGGGGGCTGTTCTACTTACCTTGGCGGGCCTGTCCAAACTGATCAAGGACATTGCCCTGTTCGTCAAGCTTGGCCGGGAGCAACACGCATGACTACCACTACAGTGAACAATCCGGGCCAGGGCAACCTCAAAGGCAAGCTTGGCACCTGGCTGATGATTCTGGCCACCGCTGCGCTGGCCTTTGTGATGTTTGTCGAGTTCGTCAACATTCTGTTCTACGACCCGTTCAGCGATGAGAAATTCCTGTTCAAGCTGGCCGGAAGCCTGGCCGATGTGAACATCGGACCGCTCACCTACCTGATGTTCGGCTCCCTGTTGGTGGCTTTGATGATGGGTCTGCCACTGGCGTTTGTTACCGGTGGTCTTGGGGTTGCCTTCATTTATCTGGTGGGCGACTCGCTGATGCTGAACATCATCCCCAGCCGCATCTTCCCGATGATGACCAACTCCGATCTGGCCGCTATTCCGCTGTTCATCTTCATGGCGGCGATGCTGGAACGGGCCGGCCTCATCGAAGAAATGTTCAATGTCGTCTACAAGTGGATGGGTGGTGTTGGCGGCGGCCTGGCCATTGCCACCATTGTGGCCTCGACCATTCTAGCAGCGATGGTCGGGGTTATCGGTGCGGCGGTCGTGACCATGGGGATCATTGCCCTGCCGGCCATGCTCAAACGGGGTTACGACCACAAGATCGCCCTCGGCTCCATCATGGCGGGCGGTACCCTGGGTATTCTCATTCCGCCCTCGATTCTGGCGATCCTCTATGCCGTGGTTGCCCAGCAATCGGTGGGTGAACTGTATCTGGGGTCGGTGATTCCTGGCGTTCTGCTATCCAGCCTGTATGTGTTCTATGTCTGGATCCGGGCGAAGCTGAACCCCGAACTAGGGCCTCCGATTCCCAAGGAGGAACGCATCGGCCTGAAAGACAAGCTGCTGCTTCTGAAAGACCTGATTGCGCCTCTCATTCTGGTGTTCCTGGTGCTTGGCCTGCTCTTTGGCGGCATTGCCACACCAGTTGAGGCGGCCGGCATCGGCTCCTTTGGCGCCATTCTTGTGGCGATGAAACACAAGGTGTTCACCATCGCGACTCTGCGGGATGCTTCGGTCACCACCGCCAAGGCTTCCGCCATGGTGCTATGGATCATGTTTGGTGCCTCGGTGTTTGTAGGTTTCTACATTCTCCAGGGTGGTCAGGACTTTATTACCGAATCCATTCTGGGCACCGGCCTGCCGGCCTACGGCATCCTGTTCCTGCTGATGGTCTTGCTGGTGGTACTGGGCATGTTCCTGGACTGGGTCGGCATCCTGCTGCTGGCGGTGCCTATCTTTATCCCCATTGTGGAAGCCCTGGAGTTCCCGGGTCTGTTCGGCCTGCCGGGCGTGTCTGGTGACGACGTGGTGCTGTGGTTCGGGGTGTTGTATCTGGTGAATATGCAGATGTCGTTCCTGAGCCCGCCCTTCGGCTATGCGCTGTTCTATATCCGCGGCGTGTGCCCGCCGGAAATTTCCATGGGCACCATCTTCAAGTCATCCCTGGTGTTCCTGGCCATCCAGGCCCTGGGCGTATTCCTGTGCATTGTGTTCCCGGCCATCACTACCTGGCTGCCCAATCTCGCTTATGGCTAACCAAGAGGAGTAAATCGTTATGTTGACCATTCATCGTCTCGACCTGTCTGATGCACGCATCCTGATTGAGGGTGCGGCGGCCAAGGCCCGTGAAATCGGCGTGCCCATGTGCATCGCAGTGGTGGACGAGTCCGGCACGCTGATCGCCTTTGAGCGTATGGACGGGGGCAAAGTGACCAGTGTTACCATCGCACAGGACAAGGCATTTACCGCTGCGGCCGCGCGCAAAGCGACCCACGACTACAATGCCGCCAACGTGCCGGGCAACCTCGCCTTCGGTATACATACTGAAGTGGGCGGTCGCCTGAGCACGGTAGGCGGTGGCCTGCCGGTGATGGTAGACGGTGAAGTGGTCGGCGGTATCGGTCTCAGCTCGGGCACGCCACAACAGGACATGGACTGTGCCCAGGCTGGCATCGACCATTTTGAAAGCAAACGCCAGTAACCGGTGCCTCTTATGAATACTCAATCCCGTATCAGCAAATCCCGGCTGGCGGAGCAGTTCCGGGCTTTTATTGACCCGGACTTCGTTATCACCGATGACGAAACCCTGAAACCCTATGAGTGCGATGGCCTGGCCATGTACCGGGAAATGCCCATGCTGGTGGTGCTCCCGGAAACCGTGGAACAGGTGCAGCGGGTCATGCGCATTTGCCACGAAAACGGCGTGCCGGTGGTGGCCCGTGGTGCCGGTACCGGTTTGTGTGCCGGTGCCATGCCGCATAAGGAAGGGGTTGTGCTCTCGCTGGCCAAGTTCAACCGGATTCTGAACATTGATCCGATTGGTCGCACCGCACGCCTGCAGCCGGGTGTCCGTAACCTCGCGATCAGCGAAGAGGCTGCACAGTACGGCCTTTATTACGGTCCGGATCCTTCCTCTCAGATCGCCTGCACCATTGGCGGCAACGTGGCCGAAAACTCCGGTGGCGTGCACTGCCTGAAGTACGGCCTGACCGTGCACAACATCCTCAGTGTGGAAATGATCACCGCCGAGGGTGACCGGGTAACGGTCGGCAGCGATGGCCTGGACAGCTACGGTATGGATCTGCTGGCGCTGCTCACCGGCTCTGAAGGACTGCTGGGCGTGGTCACCGAGGTGAAGGTGAAACTGCTGCCCAGGCCGGAAGTGGCACAGGTGATCATGGCGGGCTTCGACAGCATCGAGAAAGCGGGCGACGCGGTGGGTGGCGTGATTTCCCACGGCATCATCCCCGGTGGCCTGGAAATGATGGATGGTCATGCCATTGTCGCGGCCGATGACTTCTGCGGTGCCGGGTATCCCCGGGATGCCAAGGCCCTGCTGCTGTGTGAAGTGGACGGCACCGAAGAGGAAGTGCACGAACACATCGCAGAGGCCGAAGCGCTGTTCGGTAAGCTGGGCGCGACCTCCATTCGCACCTCACAGAGCGAGGAAGAGCGGGCTCTGCTGTGGAAAGGGCGCAAGTCGGCCTTCCCGGCGGTGGGGCGGATCTCGCCGGATTATTACTGCATGGATGGCACCATTCCGCGTCGCTATCTGGCCAAGGTATTGCTGGAAATGGAAAAGATGTCAGAAGAGTTCGGCCTGCGGGTGGCGAACGTGTTTCATGCGGGCGATGGCAACCTGCACCCGCTGATCCTGTTTGATGCCAACGTGCCAGGCGAATTTGAGCGCACCGAGGCGTTCGGCAGCAAGATCCTGGAACTCTGTGTGGAGGTGGGTGGCTGCATCACCGGTGAGCATGGCGTGGGCGTGGAGAAAATTCGCCAGATGGCGGTGCAGTTCAATGATGACGAGCTGCAGCAGTTCCACGATGTGAAAGCGGCCTTCGACCCCACCGGAATTCTGAACCCGGGCAAAGGGGTGCCCACCCTGAAATTCTGTCAGGAATACCGCTCCATCGAGCACAAGCAACACAAGCACGAAGAGGCGGACACTGCCCATGGCTGATCAGATCCAAACGATACAGGAGCAGGTGCTCAAGGCCCGCAGTAACGGGCAGAAACTCAACATTGTCGGCGGCGGCAGCAAGTCCTTTATGGGGCGCCAGAGCGATGCTGATGCCAGCACTCTGAGCCTGGCCGAGCACACTGGTGTGGTGGAATACCATCCGGTAGAGCTGGTGCTGACGGTACGTGCCGGTACCACCCTGAAAGAAATTGAAGCGGTGCTGGCGGAGCAGGGCCAGTGTCTGCACTTTGAGCCGCCGCATTTTGGCGACGCATCCACCATCGGCGGCACAATGGCCTGCAACCTGTCCGGCCCGGCCAGACCCTGGGCTGGATCGGTGAGGGATCAGGTGCTGGGTATTCGCCTGCTGAACGGCAAGGGCGAACACCTGCGTTTTGGTGGCCAGGTGATGAAAAACGTGGCGGGATACGACGTTTCTCGTCTGCAGGCCGGCGCCATGGGAACACTCGGGGTGATCACCGAGATCAGCCTGAAAGTCATGCCGAAGCCGGCGGCCACCGTTACCCTGGTGCGGGAGATGGCCATGGACGAGGTGGTGGAATACATGAACCGCCGTGCCGGTGAGCCCAAACCCATCACCGGTGCCTGCTGGGTAGATGGCAAGGTGTACCTGCGCCTGGCCGGTGCACAATCAGCGGTTGAGGCGACCGCCGAGAAGTGGGGTGGCGAGGTTATGGCTGAGGGTGACCAGCTCTGGCGACAGGTTCAGGACATGCAACACGGCTTCTTTGACGATCCGGAAGCGCCCCTCTGGCGGTTCTCCCTGGATTCCACCGCCAAAACACCGGAGCTTGAAGGCCCCTGGATGATCGACTGGGTTGGCTCCCAGCGATGGTATCGCGGCCAGGCATCACTCAGCGATCTGGAGCCGCTGGCTAGTGCTGCCGGTGGTCAGGTCAGTCTGTTCCGGGGTGGTGATCGCACTGCCGAAGTGATGCAAAGCCAACCCGAGGCGTTGAAAACCATCCAGCGCCGCGTGAAACACTCGTTCGATCCCGACGGCATTTTCAATCCTGGCCGTCTCTATAGCTGGTTGTAATTATGCAAACGAATCTGGTTCAACAATTTGCCAATGATCCCGAAGGTCAGGAAGCGGAGGAGATCCTCAGGGCCTGTGTGCATTGCGGTTTCTGCACCGCAACCTGCCCAACCTACCAGGAACTGAACGACGAGCGGGACGGGCCCCGTGGCCGCATCTATCTGATGAAGATGTTCCTGGAAGGCGGCGAAGTGACCGAGAAAACCCGTGAACATCTCGACCGCTGCCTGACGTGTCGAAGCTGTGAAACCACCTGTCCCTCCGGCGTGAAATATGGCCGTCTGGTGGATATCAGCCGTGGTTTGATGGAGAAAGAGCTGCCGCGTAAGCCGCAGGAAAAATGGCTGCGCTGGGCGCTGACCCGCTTCCTGCCGGATCGCCGGCTGTTCGGGTTGATGCTGCGTCTGGGCCAGGCCTTCCGGCCGGTCCTGCCGGAAAAACTGCGCACCAAGGTGCCGCCCCGCCGGCACGCAAGCCCCTGGCCCTCGTCGAGCCACAGCCGTGTGGTTCTGGCCCTGGCCGGCTGTGTTCAGCCGTCGGCTGCGCCCAATACCAACGCTGCCGCCGCCCGGGTGCTGGACAAGCTCGGCGTGACCATGGTGGAAGCCCCCGAGGCCGGATGCTGTGGCGCGGTGAACTACCATCTTTCCGAACATGAGCGCGGTCTGGAACAGATGCGCCGCAACATCGATGCCTGGTGGCCCGCCATTGAAGCCGGAGCCGAGGCCATCATCATGACCGCGTCAGGTTGTGGTGCCATGGTCCAGGATTACGGCCATCTGCTGAAAGATGATCCGGTCTACGCCAACAAGGCAAGGAAGGTCAGCGAGCTGTGCACTGATCTCGGGGCGTTCCTGTTGAAGGAAGACCTGGAGCCTCTGAAGGCCAGTGCCCAGGCTGGCAAGGTGGCGTTCCACTGTCCGTGTACCCTGCAGCACGCCATGAAACAGAATGGAGTAGTGGAGCAGGTGCTCACCAAAGCGGGAATCGACCTGGCGGCCACCAAAGACAAGCACCTGTGCTGTGGCTCGGCGGGTACCTATTCCATTACCCAGCCGGAGATGAGCCAGAAGCTGCTGGATAACAAGCTCAAGGCGTTGACGGTGGAGAACCCGGTGCGGATTGTCACGGCCAACATTGGCTGCCAGTTGCACCTGGAGAGCAAAGCAGACGTGCCGGTGAACCACTGGATCGAGTTGCTGGACCGCTGACCCGTTCCTGAAAGTGGCGCTGGTTTTCGGTATAGTCCCCAGCGCCTGTCCCGCTGCCGTGATGGCAGCGGGAATGTTGCGATAACTCTTTCACAGGATGTGATCCCATGCCAAGGAGACTGGCCCTGAGCCTGCTTTTCGTTGCCGCGGCAGCGCCCGTCACTGCCGAAATCTACCGTTGGACCGATGCCAACGGGTCCATTCACTTTTCCGATACGCCTCCCAGGCAGCTGCGACATTCCAGTGTTTCGGTGAAACCACCGGTGACCGTCCCCATGGGCGAAAACATCCGCCAGGCTGACCGAGTGCGGCAAAGCCGGGCCGAGGTGAGTCGCCTGCTGGCCCCCGGCAGCACGGATCGCTACGCCCAGGCCAGAGAGGCGAAAAAGCAGGCGGCACAGTGCGAGAAATATCGGAAGCAGCTGGACCGGATTCAGGGCCAGTTGCGAGCCGGCTACAGCAATGATCGAGGCAATGGCCTGCGCCAGAAACGACGCAAGCTCAGTCAGCTTTATAGCCGGGAGTGCGTGCTCGATTAGGCCTGAGTAGCTGAGTTCTGCCCGGGCTTCGGAAACCGCGCATTGTGGTTTCTCCTTGATTATTGTTAGCTATCTACCTAGTCAGCGGAGGTAGCCCTTGTCTCATTTTCAGCTCGCGTTATTACTTGGTATGACCGTCGCCCTGGGGCCTCTGGCTCTGGATGCGTATTTGCCAGCGTTCCCCGATATTGCCGACGGATTTGGTATTCCCCACGCGGATGTGGGCCTGACTCTGAGTGCCTATGTCGCCACCCTTGGTCTCGCCCAGCTGGTGGGCGGGCCTTTGTCGGATCGCTATGGTCGCAAGCTGATACTTTTCGTTGGACTGACCATTTTCGCCATTGCCGCGATGATGATTGCTGGTGCTGATACCCTGGCGGAGTTGGTGGGCTGGCGGATCGTGCAGGGCATCGGCGGTGCTTTCTGTGCGGTCTCGGTGCCGGCGATTGTCCGGGACCAGGTGGGCGGACAGGAAGCCGCGCGCCTGTTCGGCCTGATTGGCCTGATCATGTTTATTGCCCCGGCTGCGGCACCTTCACTCGGTGCGTTGATGCTCGCGCTCGGCGATTGGCACTGGATCTTCGTATTTCTGGCCGGCTACGCGCTCTTGCTGGCGGTCGTGCTGCAAATTGCCCTGTTTCCCAGGTTGAAACCCAGGCCCCAGGCCACGACGCCGGTGAAAACTCTGGTGACCAACTACCTGCTGGTGCTTCGCCACAGCACAACCATGCGCTTTATCGGTATTCAGGTGATGTGCTTCAGCACCATGCTGCTGTTCATTACCCACTCGTCGTTTATCTACCAGGAGTGGTTCGGTCTGTCGAACGCCAGTTTCTCCATGCTGTTCGCGGCCAATATCGGATTGATGGCGGTGCTGAATCTGGTCAACCGGCCGCTGTTGCGACGTTTCCCATCGGTAATCCTGTTGCGGGTACAGGTCATGCTGCAGTTCCTGATGCTGGTCGGGCTGGTTACCGTGGTAATTCTGGACGGCCCGTTCTGGGCGGTGGCGTTGTTCATCATTGGCGCCATTGGCTGTCAGGGCGGGATCGTGCCTAACAACATGGCCAATGCGCTGGAGTTCTTTCCGCATCTGGGCGGAACCGCCGCCGCTATGCTGGGCGCCTCTCAATTCACCCTGGCCGGAGGGATCAGTGCGCTGTCATCGGCCTTCGGAGGTGATGCGCTGCTGCCCATCGTGCTGAGCATGCTGGCCTGCTCGGCTGGTGCGGTGGTGCTGGCGGCCGGAGCGCCAGCCGCTATTGCCCGGGAAAAGGCCAGGGCCGAAGCCCAGGCCTGATACCGCTCAGGGATTGCGGCGCACGTTGACCAGTAACGGGCTACCGGTGGCCGGGTCGTGAATCAGATCGCAGCTGACGCCGTAGAGTTCCTGCACCAGCTCCGGTGAGACAATCTCCGCCGGAGCGCCCTCCTCAATAATGGTTCCATTTTTCATGGCCACCATATGGTCCGCATAGCGACAGGCACTGGCCAGGTCGTGCACCACCATGGCGATGGTCTTGCCTTGTCCGCTCAGCGCCCGGATTAACTCAAACACCTCAATCTGGTGACCCAGATCCAGAGCCGACGTGGGCTCATCCAGCAGCAACAGCGGCGTTTGCTGGGCCACCGCCATGGCAATCCAGGCCCGCTGTCGTTGCCCGCCAGAGAGGGTGTCCAGTGCACGGTCAGCCAATCCGGCAACATCGGCGGCCTGTATCGCCTGATCGAAGGCCCGTTGGTCTTCTTTCGACCACTGTGTCATCCAGCCCTGATGAGGCTGGCGGCCAAAGCGTACCAGGTCGGCAACGGTGAGACCTTCCGGGGCGGTGTTGTCCTGGGGTAGCAGGGCCAGTTTCCGGGCGACTTCTTTGGACGGCAGGCGATGGATATCCTTGCCGTCAAGAAGCACCGAGCCGCCCTTGGGCGTATGAATCCGGGCCAGACCATTCAGCAAGGTGGATTTTCCGCAGCCGTTGGGGCCCACGATGGCGGTGACCTGGGCCGTTGGCAGATGAAGGCTCAGATTCTCCGCTACCACAAACTGACGGTGCGCCAGGGTGATGTCGTCGGCGGCAAGGGTCGCGGTTTGGGGTTGGCTCATGTCAGGCTCCGTGGCGAAGGTCTCAGCAGTATCCAGAGCAGGTAAGGGCTGCCGACGATGGCGGTAATGATGCCTACCGGAATTTCCAGCGGCGCAAACAGCGTGCGGCCTAACAGGTCGGCAATCAGCATGAAGCTGGCGCCCGCCAGGGCCGCAGCCGTGAGCGGAACCTTGCCCGGGCGGCACAGGGCCCGGGCAAGCTCCGGCGCCAGCAGGGCAATCAGGCCAACCGGCCCGCAGACCGATACTGCCAGGCCCGTGAGCATCACCGACAAACCCAGGCCGATTATGCGGGTGGCTTTCAGTCGGGTGCCCAGGGCAATGGCCACCGCATCCGTGAACTGCAAGGTATTGAGGGCCCGGCTGAGACTCATAAGAACCAGGTAGCCGGCCGCAAGGCCCATTCCGAGTACCAGCACACTCTGGCCGGAACGGGCATTCAGACTGCCCACGGTCCAGGGATAGGCCGCATTGGCGGCATCAATCGCCACCCGACTGAGCATTACCTGGGTAACAGCGCCCGCGATGGCGCCAATGCCAATTCCGGCGACGATAAAGCGATAGCCGCGGGTACCATTGGCGCCCGCCAGACCAAAGGCGATCGCCGTGGCGGCTGCCGCTCCGGCCAGAGCCATGGCTGATGGCGCCAGCGATAGCCCCACACCCACTACCGACGCGACGGCAAAGGCGGTAGCCGCGTTATCGATGCCGATAATGCCCGGTGTCGCCAGACGGTTACGGGCCAGGGTCTGCATCAGGCATCCGGCCATGGCCAGCGCCGCGCCACTCAGTAGTCCCGCAATTACCCGGCTCAGACGAAGCTCGTTGATCACGAAATCGGTTATTGGGTCTGCGTTACCGGCTAATGCCCTGAGGGTATCGAACAGGGAAACCTGCACGGTACCGGTGGCCAGCGAGATGATGGTTGCCAGGACTAACAGCCCGAGCAGGGCGGTATTAACCAGAGCGTTACGTTTGTCCGGCATGGCGAATCCTGCGGTCATAGCGAAGGCATCCGGCCGGCCCGGACAATGGCCAGCAGCACCGGAGCGCCAATCAGAGCGGTAACCACCCCCAGAGGCATTTCGGCGGGCGCGGCAATCAACCGGGAAACCACGTCGGCACCCAATACCACGGCAGGGCCAACAGGCACACACAGCCAGAGGGTCTTGCGGATATCCGGGCCAGAAAAGGCCCGGGCAATAAACGGCACCACCAGCCCCACAAAGATCAGCGGCCCGGCCAGGGCCGTTGCCGAGCCCACCAGAAGAGCAACCGTGAGGGTGATCAGGAAACGGATTCGCCCCGGGTGATGTCCCAGCCCAACGGCCGCCTTTTCGCCCAGGGCCATGGCTGCCAGTGGTCGTGCCACGGTAGCCATCAGAACCAGCGCGAGTGTGATGGAAGGAAGCGTTGCCCAAAGTATGGATAAGGGTTTGCCGGCCACGCTGCCGGTAATCCAGAAGCGAATCTCATCGGCGGCTCGCTGGTCTATCAACATCAACATGGAGGTCAGCGCCAGCAGCAGTCCGGTCAGGGTGGCCCCGGCCAATACCAGGCGCACAGGATCATTGCCCAGCCCCTGCACCCGGGTGGCGGCGATCACCAGGGCGCAGCCGGCCAGCGCCCCGAGCTGGGCGACCAGAGTGGTGAGTGTGGCTGTGGTGGCTCCCAAGAGGATGGCCAGGGCCACTGCAAAGCCACTGCCAGCGCTGACGCCCAGCAAGCCAGGCTCGGCGAGCGGATTGCGGGTCATGGACTGGAGCAGGGCACCAGCCAGGCCCAGTGCGAGGCCGGTGACCAGGGCAATGATGGTGCGGGGTAGCCGAAGTTCGGTGACCACAAACCAGGCTTCCTCAGTGCCATTGGCCATCAGCGCCGCAATGGCATCGCTGGCAGACACCGGGCCGGCGCCATAGAGCAGGCTGGCCAGTACCACCAGCAACAATAAAAATCCCGCAGCCAGAAGCGGCGGGAAAAAAGCGCGAGACGCAACCACGCTAGTCGGGGATAGAGCGTTTAACATTGGGCGCTTCAGGGCTGAATGGCCGTGACCGCAGCTTCGATGTCATCAAGAATGGCCAGTACCGCCAGAGGTCCGGTAGCGCTGGTCCAGAGTTGCCCGCTGACGGTGATCACCCGGTCGTGTTCAACCGCATCCAGGCGGGCAAAGGCCGGGGATTGGCGGGCTGCCTCCAGTGCTTTATCGCCATCTGCATTCAGTGTCGCCAGGAATACCCAGCTTTGATCCATGCTGGACAGGTTCTCCAGGCTCAGTGGTTCGCTATGGGGGCGACCTTCTTTAACCAGATCATTGTCATCTATCCGGAAGCCTACTGCCTGAAGAATCGAGGCCGAGAACAGGCCTTCCGCCATCACCAGGGGGCCCTGGGGCATCCAGCGAACCAGGGTGGCATCTCGCTGGGCTTCCGGGATGCGGGCCTCCACAAGGGCGGCAACTTCGGCAATGCGTGATTCGACTTGGGCAATCACCTGCTCAGCGGCTTCTTCCCGCCCCAGGGCTTTGGCGAACAGGCGGGTTTCCCGTTCCCAGCTGTCTGATTGGAACATGGGAACATCTGACACGATCACCGGCGCAATCCGCGACAGCAACTGGTATTGCTGCTCATTGGTGCGTGGCGCCGCCAGAATCAGATCGGGCCGGACGGAGATAACCGCTTCAATATTGGTTTCGGCCGGAGCGCCCACAATAGCGATATCACCCGCCCGGGACTTGATGTAATCGGCAACGTCGCTGCCGCCACGGGTAATCACTGCGCCCACTGGGTTGGCATCTACGGCCAGTGTCGTGTCCAGGGCACCCTCATACAGTGTGACTACTCGCTCTGGCTGGCCGTTGACCGTTACCGGGCCATAGGCCGTTTCCACAGACCGGGTATCCGCGAGACTGGCACCCACGCCCATGGCGGAGAGAGCCAGTACGGCAATGGAACGGAGAAGCGTCTGTTTAGGGGGGTGAGTGCGGCATGTCATGGTCAGTGCGCTCCGGCAGCGGGGTGTTAGATAGCTTGCAAATTTTAATGGAAAATAATGATAATGGTTCTCGTTAAGGTTTTAAAGTGATAAATTGGAACGGTCAGTTGCAAATAATGGAACCAAATCATGTATGACTTGCAGGAGCTGGAGGCCTTTGTGTCCGTGGTGCGTACTGGCAGCCTGACCGCCAGTACCCTGGATCTGGGACTACCCAAGTCCACTCTCAGCCGCCGGATTCGGCAACTGGAGGAGAATGTGGGGCAGCCACTGCTGTTGAGGCAATCCCGGAAGATCGTGCCGAACGATGCCGGGCGTGTGTTCTACCGCTATTGCAACGACATTCTCGAGTTGGTGGTGCAGGGGCGGGAGGCACTGGACGAACTCAAAGCCGAGGTAACCGGCAAGCTGGAATTGCGTTGTCACGAATCTTTTGTGCGTGGCTGGTTTTCCGGGGTGGTTGAGTCCTTTATGGCTGACCATGACGACCTTCGTGTTGCGATTCACACCCAGAGGAACCTGCCGGAAGCGGTCGAGGACGGTGTGTGTATCTGGCTGGGCGAGGCCGGTGAGACAGCGCTGCGCCACGAGGTGCTCGGTGTGCTCAAACAGGGTATTTTCGGTAGCCCGGCCTATTTCCGGCAGCACGGCAAGCCGGCTTCACCGGGAGAGCTTGCCCATCATCCCTGGGTGGATCTGCTGGGTATGGCAGACACCGGGGTGATACTGCATCACTCCCGCCAGGGCAATTTTCCGCTGTCGCTACCGGATCGCCGGTTTACCGTGGATCAGTTCAATGTACAGGGTGACGCCATTGCAGCGGGCCGCGGCCTGGGGTTGATGCCGGCCTGGCTGGTAGAGCGCCGGCTGACGGCTCACCCCGGTAGCTTTCAGTCCTGTTTACCGGACTGGTATGGACCCGACCTACCAGTAACCTTGCTTTATCCTCATGGTGTTCTTCCCCGTCGGGTGCGGGCCTTTATTGCTCATTTACGAAGCTGTATCCCGGAGGAATGGACGGGGGGTGCTGGAACTGCCACACAGGCTGTTCCGAAAAGCGGAACGCATCATTCCAACACCTGAACCCTTGCGTTGTGTTAATGTTCACGCCACTGATAATGATTCGCAAATGCGAAAACTGATACATCGTGAACGTTGCACAACACAAGGAGTTATTCATGCGCCGTCGTTTTCCTTTGCTGGCGTCAGCAGTTGCCCTGGCCAGTGCCAGCACCGCGAGCCTGGCCCAGACTGAGCCCGTTGAGCTGGGTGAAATTGTGGTGACTGCGGCTGGTTTCGAGCAGAACATCTCGGATGCGCCGGCCAGTATTTCGGTGATCTCTGGCGACGAGCTGGCGAAGAAGTCCTACAAGAGTATTGTCGATGCGGTGAATAACATCCCGGGAGTGTACGTAACCGGTGGCGGTGGTGCGCAGGACATCAGCATTCGGGGGATGGACGACAGTTACACGCTTTATCTGGTCGACGGCCGGCCGGTCTCAGCGGGGCGTTCGGTAAACACCAACGGCCAGGACGGTGGCAAGCAGATTGCTCTGCCGCCCATCTCCATGATCGAGCGGGTTGAAGTCATCCGTGGCCCGATGTCCTCGCTGTACGGTTCTGAAGCCATGGGCGGCGTTATCAACATCATCACCCGCAAAAACCGTGGTGAGTGGGCGGGCACTATCTCATCCGAGTACACCAAATCTCTGAACGATGTCAGCAACGACAGCCGGCAGACCAGCCTGTTTGCCGGCGGCGCACTGGTGGAGGATCTGCTCAGTGCGGAAGTGAATGCCGCCTGGGGAGGGGACGATGAGAGTGATTTTGCCGGTGCCGATGACTCCGCACGCAGCACCCCGGAAAGCAAGCGCAAGCAGGGTGGTGCCAAGCTGATTCTGACTCCGGATAGTCGCAACGAATTTGCCCTGAGTTACGACAGCTCCCGTCTGGAAGAGGTGAGCACACCCGGGAAGAGTGTGGCAGAGGATGAAACCGGCTCAAACTACATCTACGACAAAGATGTATACGTGCTGTCTCATGCCGGCAACTATGGCGACTGGTTGACCCGCAGCTTTATCCAGCATGACCTGTCCGAGCGGGTACAGGATCAGACCAAGAAAGAGAAAGTATCCATGCTGGATACCCAGGCTACACGGTTCTGGGGCGACCATGTGCTGACAGTGGGTGGCCAGTACAAGAAGGAAAAGCTGACCGACGAAACCAATGGTTTGCTGACATCCAACATTCCAGGCGCCGTACGCAGTGTTGATCGCTGGATCGCTGCGGTGTACTCAGAAGTGGAGTGGGGGCTGACCGAGAAGTTGTCGGTGACCACAGGGCTGCGCTACAACGACGATGAGCTGTTTGGTGGTGAGTTTTCACCAAGGGTTTACGCACTTTACGATCTGACGCCAGAGCTGACCCTCAAGGGTGGGGTGTCTACCGGGTATCGTCAGCCGGGTCTGGCCGATGTGACCGAAGGCTTCGGCCGCGGCACTGGCGGCGGTGGCTCACCTGCGCCGCATCCACGGGCATTGATCATCGGCAACCCGGAACTGGATCCGGAATCCAGTATCAGCTACGAGGCGGGTATGGTGTTTGATAGCCGGGCCATGGGACTGAACGCCAGCGTGATGCTGTTCCAGACCGATTTCAAAGACAAGATTGCCGAGGACCGGCTTTGTGAGTCTCCCAGTGGGGATCGCGATGACCCGGCCACCTGGACCTGCAGCTTTCAGGGCAACGACTACCTGTTCCTGAGTACCCGGGCCAACATCGACGAAGCCGAAATGCGAGGCGTCGAACTGACGCTGGATTACCGGCTGACCGACTCGGTCACTCTGAATTCCAGCTACACCTACACCGATTCTGAACAGAAGACCGGCGAGTACAAAGGCGAACCGCTGAACAAAATTCCTGAGCACATGGCTAACGCCAACCTGGACTGGCAAGCGAATAACCGGCTGAATCTTTGGTTCCAGGCCAACTATCGTGGTGAAACCAGCGATTACCTTGGCCGCCGTAGCATGTCAGATGGCACGCCGGGTTACACGCTGATGGATGCCGGCTTGCTTTATCAACTGACCGATTCTGCCCGGGTGACCGCGGGTCTGTACAACCTGGCTGATAAAGAAATCACCAATGATGACTATGGCGTGGTGCTGGATGGCCGTCGCCTGAACCTTGGCCTGGCGGTCGACTTCTGAGGATAGTAACCATGACTTCAATGAAACGGATTATGGCTTTTGCTCTGGCTGGCATGACCCTGACCGGATGCGCGACCACGACGGAAGTAACCGGCCCAACCGTGATCAGCTACGATCACGGTGCACTGGACACCTTGCTGGAGCTGGGTCTGGAAGAAAAGGTTGTGGCCATTCCGCACCAGAGCCTGCCGGATTACCTGGCGGACCTGGGCGCAAGGCTGCCGGATGCAGGTGGTCTCAAGACACCCGACCTGGCATTGGCCACTGACCTGAAACCAGGATTGGTACTGATGACCGGGCGCCAGGGGGCGGAAGCCCTTACGTCCTTTGCGAAGGTGGCTCCAGTACGTGATGTCACGCTGGAGGGGGATGGTCTTCAGGCAGCGGTGAATGACCGTGTGCTCAGCCTGGCTGGCTACTACGGCCTTGAAGAGGCGGCTGGCGCAGAGCTGGACGCGCTCTGGCAGCACGTCGAGGCGCAAAAGGCGACGTTGGCTGACGCAGGTACCGTTACCGTGGTGACCCATAATAACGGTAACTTTTCACTCCGGCAGGAAGCATTAGTCTACGAACTGTTGGCATTGACGCCAGCGGCTGTACCAGACAGTGTGCAGCCGGTGATGCGTGGAGAGCGTACCTTCTATCCGGTGACGGCCGACGTTCTCGCGCAAATGGCGCCGGATACCCTGCTGGTGGTTGATCGCAGCGCCGCGATCGGGGCTGAACCGCTGGCGCCGGAGACGTTGAAAGCTTCGTTGGCCGAGGCGGGTGTGTCTGCCGAAGTCGTGGTGCTTAACCCAGGCCTCTGGTACCTGTCCGGTGGCGGCTTGCAGAGCGTACGGCTGCAAGTGGACGAAGTGGTGAACGCGGTGCGGTAACTTCCGCGCAGCAGAATCTTAAGGCCTGCCGGCAAACGCCGACGGGCCTTTTTTGTTTGCGCCGCTTTGGTCAATAATGCTCGGCTATGAAACTGATCCTCAGCAGAAAAGGCTTCGACAGTTCCGCTGGCGGCTGCCCCAATCCGGTCTTCCCGGATGGCAGCTGCCTGGCGCTGCCCATTCCGGACGAACAGTCGCCCATTCGCTACAGCCAGATCCGGCACCATGGCGAAAGCATTGGTTCGCTGGTGTCGCAGTTGACGGGGCAGCGGGCGTTTTCCAGACGTGGTGCGCATCTGGATCCGGATGTCATCGAAAACGCCTATCCCCGGCTGCCAGGCTGGCGTCCGGTGCTTGGCCAGCACAGTTCGGCCCAGGCGCACCTGGCCAATCATGACATTGGGCCTGGTGATCTTTTTCTCTTTTTTGCGCAGTTCCGGCCGGTGGAACGTTATCGGAGACGATGGCGCTTTGTGCTCGGTAGCCGACCGTTTCACGCTGTCTGGGGCTGGTTGCAAGTGGCAGACGTCTGGCCTCTGGGCAACGCGTCGTCGGTACCGGAGTGGGCGCGCTATCATCCGCATCTGCATGGCGAGCGATCAGTACGGAACTGTCTCTATGTCAGCGGCGACAGGCTTCAGATTCCAGGCTTGCGTGAGGATTTGCCAGCTGCTGGAGCCGTGCAGGCTTTGTCAGACCAACACCGGCTGACCGCGCCCGGAGCTGCAAAGGTCACGGAGTGGCGATTGCCGGCAGCCTTCATGCCCCAACCTGGTAAGTCGTCCCTGAGTTATCACCACAATCCGGAACGCTGGCGTCTGGAGGATTCCGGGGAATACTGCCGCTTAAAGTGCGCGGCACGTGGTCAGGAGTTTGTCCTGGACCTGGAGCAGTATCCGGGAGTCAGTGAATGGTTGCTGACCCCGGGACTGCTCTCTTAAAAGGTGGTGCTTAGCAGGTAGGCCGTATAGCCCACGAAGATGGCCAGCAGCCCAACACCTTCCACACGATTGATACGCCCGGGCCCGCGAAATCCATAGCCTAGCACAAACAGGGCGAGGGTGAGGCCCACCATCACTGGAATATCCCTGATCAAGACTTCATTGGCCACCGCCATGGGGGCAATGGAGCCGGCAATACCGACCACGGCCAGGGTGTTGAACAGGTTGGAGCCCAGAATATTACCCAAAGCCAGATCATGCTCGCCCTTGCGGGCCGCGATGATAGAAGAGGCCAGTTCCGGCAGGGATGTGCCAATAGCCACAATGGTCAGGCCGATCACGAGGTCACTGACGCCAAAGCGGGTGGCAAGATCGACTGCGCCCCAGACCAGAATACGGGAGCTGATAATCAGCAGAACCAGCCCCACGACCAGCCAGAGCATCGCGTTGCGAATGGGCATGGGATGAGTGGCAAGCTCGGCATCCATTTCGGTGGCGAAGACATCATCAGTTTTTCTCATGCCAGACCAGATACTCCAGCCCAGTAACAGGGCAAACAGCACCAGCAGGCCGGCCGCATCCAGCCGGCTGAGTTCGCCATCAAACAGCAGCCAGGCCGCCGCCAGGGTAACCAGGGCCAGAATCGGCAGTTCCTTGCGCATCACCTGAGAGTGCACGGCAATCGGGGCGATCACGGCGGTGATACCCAGAATCAGGGCGATGTTGGTGATGTTGGAACCATAGGCATTACCCAGCGCCAGTCCCGGGTTGTCCTGAGAGGCCGCCAGCGCGGAAACCACCATCTCCGGTGCCGAGGTGCCAAAGCCAACCACCACCATACCGATCAGCAATGGTGGCATTCCGAAGTGGCCGGCCGCAGCGGCGGAGCCCTCAACAAAGCGGTCTGCACTCCAGACCAGAAGGGCAAGACCGGCAAGAATGGCGAGAGAAGCAATCAGCACGTTGTTGGCTCCCAGGTTGATGTCGGAGTATTTGACGGCAATCGCAGTGGCCGCACAATTACACAGAACTACCTATCAGCCAGTGGCAATTCAGGCTCTCTTGAAACTGGCCAGGGCCACCGCTGCGGTCACGAACAGGCCACCAAAAACCCGGTTCATTTGCCGCTGGCGCGCAGGGGTGGTCATGAACCGGAACAGCTGGCTGGCGAGAATGGCATAGCCTACCATCACCAGGATATCGACAAAGATCAGCGTGGCCCCCATGGTGGCCAGTTGAGGGCCGTGGGGCGCGCCCGCCACCAGAAACTGAGGGAACAGGGCAATCAGGAAGATGGTGGCCTTCGGGTTGGTGAGGTTTACCAGAGCTCCGTTCCAGAACTGTTGTCTTGGACTGAACGCGGAGAGGTCCGCCCGGGATGCTTCAATAGGTGGCTCCCTCCATTTCTGGATGCCGAGCCAGATAAGGTAAACCACGCCAATCCATTTGATCACTGCCAAAGCAGTATTGGAGGAGGCGACGATTGCGCCCAGCCCGGCGCCTACCAGCACGATCTGTGCGCCGTAACCGAATTGCTGACCGGCAATGGTGGGCAGAGATTTACGCACCCCGTAGCGAAGCCCGCTGCTCATGGAATTCACCGCGCCGGCGCCAGGCGAAATACTGATAAAAACAGCTGCGACCAGAAAGGTCAGCCAGACAGTGAGTGTCATTGCTTACGCTCTTGCTGAATCCGAAGATGTTATACTAGCCGCCACAAAACACCGGCCAGAAGAGGAGACTGTGACATGGCCAGAAAACGGGCGAAAGCCACGCAGCATAGTGCTGTGCAACGTGAATTGAGAACGCCAAAATACCAGATGCGTGTGGTTGAGGACAAAACCAAATACAAGCGCAGCCGGGACAAGACGGTTCGGTCGGAGGGCTTTCGCAAAGCCGCTTGAAAGTGGTTTTACGAAAGCCTTTCATACCCTCCTATCCCGGACAGTTAGTGCCAGTCGTCGCTTGCTGGTTGTCATAAAAGCTTCATGAATAGCCCCTGGGTCGCTGTTATCCTGTAGTGTTTACTGACATGGAACACGGCAGGAGCCGCACAGGATGAGAATCATCGCCTTCTACAGCCCCAAGGGCGGGGTTGGAAAGACCGCCGCTGCGGTCAACACCGCTTACCTGGCCAGCCGGGACAATCTGAGGACCTTGCTCTGGGATCTGGACCCACAGGGGGCCTCCAGTTTCTACCTTGCCGGAGCAGAGCCCGTGAAGGGCCGGAAACTCTCCAAACTGCTGGAGGGGAAATCGCCTATTGCCCGCTTTATTCACGAAGACGTTTATCCCAACCTGGATTTTATCCCCGCCCATTCCAGCTTTCGAAATTTCGACATCAAGCTCGAACAGGAGCACGATGGCAACGCGTTGAAAGACCTGTTGGCACCTTTGTCGGAAGACACCAGTCTGGTAATTCTGGATTGCCCGCCCACGTTATCCCGGCTTACCGAGCAGGTGCTGGATGTGGCTGACAAGGTGTATGTACCGGTGGTACCCACCTGGTTGTCCCTGAACAGCTGGGATCAGTTGAAAGACTTTGTAAAAGATAAAAAACTCGGTGTTAAGAAGCTGCGTCCGTTCTTTTCAATGGTGGATAGGCGTAAGAATCTGCATCGGGATGTGTTGGCAAGGGGAACGGAGCTGCTGACGAATCCGATGCCGGTCGCCGTTCCCTATGCCAGTGTGGTGGAACGAATGGGGGAGGAGGGGCAGCCTCTGGAACGATTGGCGCCTCGCAGTCCTGCAGCCGAGGAATACCGGAAAATATGGCAGGCGATTCAGGCCGATCTTGGTCTCAGCCGGAAACGAATGTTTCGCTAGTTTGTTCAGCCTTCAGGGAAGGTTGCTCACATGTACAACGTAGCTTTTACTAAGCCGATCATGCAGTAGCCGGCCGCGCAGAAACGCATTGACCAGCCAGATGCCTTTCCAGAGCAACGCGGTGGTCACAACGAATGTAAAAATGCGCCCCAGGCTGTGGCGTTTTGATAGCGGCATCAGTTCGCGATTGACCACTTTGAGCCCAAGCAGTTTTTTCCCGGGGGTGGCCTGCCAGCGTGACCCCTCGAAGAGCAGAGCCGCCAGTGGGTAAGTTGCCGGAGCTAAAATCCATAGAGGCAAGCCCGCTTTACCCGTAATGGCGGTTAACAGGAATTGGCCAATGGCCAGAGCAACTGCTATGGCAATCGTATCCAGTGCAAACGCCAAAGCCCGCATTCGGTAGCTCGCCACTGGGGTATCTTCAATCGGTGGTGGTGCCGCGGTGCTACGTCCGCCCCGGATAAACCGAAAGATTTTTTCGCCGGGAACGGGTTTGGCCGGATCAATATCCGTCTGTGGCGGCGGTTCGGTTTCAAGTGTGAGCTTTGTGTTTTCGAGGGACTCGGGCTTGTTGTCCGTGTTGTCGAAAAAAGGCTTGTTGTCTGGAGGAGGCTCATTGACCTGAAGTGGTTGCTGTCCCGCAGGCTGACCCGGGAATGGGTCAGCGTTTGGCGGTGGCGTGTTGCCAGAGTCATTCAGCGGTTGAAACAGTTTTGATGCCGCAGAGGGTTCTTCTGGCGTCTGTATCGGCTCTGACGGCGCCGGCTCACCAAACTTGGGAGCCGGGTGCTGGTTCTTTGGTTGTGCGCTGGCCAGAGCCTCTTTGTAGGCCTGATGCAGGCGCTGGAAGGCTTCAGGGTGTTCGTCGGGTCGGGTCTGTTTCAGAAGCCTGGCATAGGCTTTCTTGATGGCCCGGACATCGTCGGTAGATTCCAGCCCGAGCTCAGACCAGGGCCACATCAGAACCAGTGCTCGCTTTCCAGCTGATCCAGCATGTCTTTCATATAGGTCTGTGCTTCCTCTATCTCATGAGGAAGCTGCCGGTCCAGAGCGTAATGAAAGCGATCGAGCAATTTGCCAACAAACTCTCGCCGGTGGTCCAGACTCGATTCGTAGAGGCGTTCCGCCCTTGCCACGAGCATCCGGTTCTCTTCACCGTCCCGGGGATGGAACTTGAGCCCGGCGAGTTTAGCTCTGGCGGCCTCTTTTTCAGCGTCACTGAGAGCTCCCGGGGCACGTTCTATAACCAGTTGTTTGTTCACTCCGGTGGAGACCACTGTAACATCCACTTCCAGAATGCCGTTGGCATCGTAGCTGTAACGCACATCCACAGCTTCAACGCCTTTGGGGCCTTTTGGTACCCGGACCTTTATCTCACCCAGGAATATGTTCTTGTTTATGTTCGGGCTTTCGCCCTGGTAGACCTTAACACCCACCACCGACTGGTTGTGGCTTGCCGTATAGAGTCTTCGAACGATACTGATTGGAACCACGCAGTTGCGTTCAATGATCGGAAAGTAGCTGAGTTCATCGACATAGGGTTCATTGAAGGCAGCCGTACCCAATGTGAACGGGCAGACATCGGTCAGCACGATATCGTCCAGGGCTTCGTCCCGCATTACCAGTCCGGCCTGGATGGTGGCGCCCATGGCAACCACAGTATCCGGATCAATATGGCAGGAGGGCAGTCTGCCGAACATACGCCCGACCATGGCGCGGAAAGGAGCCAGCCGGGTTGACCCGCCCACCAGGATGACATCGTCTATGCTGGCTACGGGTATCTTTGCATCACGCAGTGTTCTTTCGATAGGTGCCTTGGCGCGTAGCAAAAGTGGGGTGCAGATTTCGATAAACCAGTCCTGGGTTACTTCGAATTCCACCGTTTTCTTCCCAAGCGTCAGTGTGAGCGTTTGGCCCGGCCCCAGCTTGCGTTTCGCACCCTCCATCTGGAGATACAGGTTCTGCAGATCAAGGGGTGGAATAGCTTCCTGGGACAGGCCGTTGCGCGCCAGCACATCCGCCACCATGACGTCGACAAAATCCTCGCCACCCAAGTGGTTATCACCGGCGCTGGCATGAACTTCCATAACACCGTCAAAATATTCGAGCAGGGAGACGTCGAAGGTGCCGCCACCAAAATCCAGAATCAGGAACATGCCTTCCTGCTTTTCATGCAGACCATAGGCAATCGCGGCGGCTGTGGGCTCGTTAATCAGGCGCTCCACCTTCAGGCCGGCAAGCTCTGCGGCTTGTCGGGTTGCCTGGCGTTGGTTGTCGCTGAAGTAGGCAGGAACACTGATGACGGCGCTGGATACCGGTTCTCCGAGAAAGGCCTCCGCGTCTTCTTTCAGAGACCTTAGAACCAGCGAAGACAGTTCCGTCGCGTTGAACCCCATGCGGCCAAGAAAAACGGTATGGTCCGTACCCATCAGTCGTTTGAACGTGGCCACGGTACGATCGCTGTGATTGATCAGACGTTGCCTGGCGCCCCGGCCGACAAGCAATTCGTTGTTGGTGTCAAGGCTGACCACGGAGGGTGTCAGGATTTCGCCAAGGCGATTGGGAATTAGTTTTACGCCGTCTTTCGTCCAGACGCCGCAGGCACTGTTGGTGGTGCCAAGGTCGATACCAATGGTTGTCATTGTACGTCCATGTTCCTTTATAGTGGGCTGCCGAATTCAAATCGGCAGGCTGTGCGCTCGCTGTATCCATCAGGCCGAGCGTGGCAAGGACTGGAAAATTATCGAATCTACAGGCGGATGACAACCTGTTACTGACATAACGGAGAACGGATGGGCACTCTGAATACTTTGCAAATCGACACCGGCGACAACCCGCAAACCACCATAATCTGGCTGCACGGTCTTGGCGCCAGCGGTCACGACTTCGAGCCGGTGGTTCCGGAGTTCCGGTTCTCGCGGGAGCAGCCCGTCCGTTTCATTTTTCCCCATGCACCGGAGCTGCCAGTTACCATCAATGGCGGAATGGTGATGCCTGCCTGGTACGACATTCTTGCCATGGACGTCGATCGTAAGGTTGATGCCGAACAGCTTCGCGCGTCCGCAGCCATGGTGGCAGAGCTGATCCGGGCCGAGCAGGAGCGGGGCGTTGCCAGTGAAAACATTATCCTGGGTGGATTCTCCCAGGGCGGTGCGGTGGCCTATGAACTGGCTCTCAGCTATCCGGAACGTCTTGGTGGCCTGTTTGCGCTGTCTACTTACTTTGCCACGGCTGATACCATTGAGCTGAGCGAAGCCAACCGCAAGTTGCCGGTATTTATCGGCCATGGTCGCTTCGACCCTATCGTGGCCGATACACTTGGCCAGGCGGCACTTCGGAAACTTCAGGATCTCGGGTACGAGCCGGAGTATCAAAGCTATGGAATGGAACATAGCCTGTGCCTTGAAGAGGTAAGAGACCTGGACGCTTTCCTGTCTCGTTTGACCTCGGGAGACCGCTAACTCGGACGGGGACTCATCTTCCCCGTTCTATTCGCTGGCGGACTGGTCGGAGCTGTCCGATTCCGAACGACCTCTGCATTTGGGCTGAAGCTCTTCCTCAAGCCAGCGGCGTACCTCGTTGCGGTCTCTGCGCCGGTTTAGCTGCTCGCTGTGAATGTTGTGCGGGAATATTTTGGGTCTGCCATCGTGGCGCAAAGTGAAGCTCCGGCGCACACCTACGGGGTAGGTGCTGGGGCCGTGAATCACGGCTGCCCGAAGTTCAAATCCTGTAATGTCCTCGAAAAGATAGTCGCTGTCTTCGTCCTCGCTGTTCTTGCCGAGAATCACATTCCGGAACGAGCCCAGAACCAGGTAGCCACCGGAAGGCACCGGGCCTTGCCGCAGAGCATGCTGTACGTTGGAGTCATCCGGTGCGACGCTCTCGTATTGCGTAACCGTCAGGGTTTTCTCTTGCCCAGCCCGGGTATGCACCACAACCTGTACACACTGAATATGCACCGTTTCCTGCCCCATGTTCACCAGCAAACACAGTGCATCCGGGTTCTCGTTCTGGGCATGGTGGATGACCAGATAGGGGCGGTTATTTCGTTTGTATTGCAGGAAAAACAGCTGAAAGTAGACGATCCAGACAACCGCCATTATGGCGCTGCTGATCGGGCTGACGTAGTCCATTGGGGTAGCCTCCGGTTCCTGTTTTCGGAACTAACATAGCAGCCAGCCGGTCCAGGGTTCAAAGACATGGATTGTGACAGTCTGCTGAACACGGAAACGGTCTTGAGGTGTGTCAACGCAGCGACACAAATCCTGCCTACACTGGCCGTGACGGATCGAAACCGGTCCCCTGCCTGAATGCCCGAAGAGGTTTTGCCATGAACTCACATCTGCTCGATATCGCACTTCCCGGAAACCCGAACCTGAAGCTTCAAGAAGTCGCTCCTGACAGTGATGATGAACGCATTACCCACGAGAAGAACACCTCCTTTGAAATGATTGCCGAAGATGGCCAGGTGGTCGGTTACGTTAAGACCTGGCATGAATCCGACGGCTATTCTGGCTATGTTCAGTTTGATTCCGAGGGAAATGTTCTGGACTGGAAGGTGCTCCGGGATCGTCAGTAAAACTGAACAATTACTGCAGAAGCTTGTGTTATCTATCGCCTGGCGCTGAGGCTAGACTGATCAAGACTACATAACGGCGTGAACCGGTATTGCTGTACGGTTTGCGTTGGTGGATCTGTTTATTCAGCAAAAGGAAACCTGCCATGTCCCTCAAGTTACAGACAATCATCTGCAGTACTCGCCCCGGCCGTGTAGGCCCCGCCATCGCTGAGTGGTTCAACGGTTTTGCCAACGAACAGGGTGCTTTTAACAGTGAGCTGGTGGATCTGGCGGATTTTAACTTGCCGGTTTATGACGAGCCCAATCACCCGCGTCAGCAGCAGTATCAGCACGAGCACACGAAAAACTGGTCGGAGAGTGTGTCCGGCGCAGACGCCTACGTGTTCGTGCTTCCGGAGTACAACTTCTGCCCGCCGCCTTCCTTCATCAACGCGATCAACTACGTGTACAACGAGTGGAATTATAAACCGTGTGCCTTTGTCAGCTATGGCGGCGTCTCTGGCGGGCTTAGGTCTGCCCAGATGGCAAAACAACTGGTGACCACCGTTAAAATGATGCCCATGGTGGAGGGCGTGATGGTGCAGATGCCCTGGGAACTTCTGGACGAAAATCGCAAGTTCCAGGCGGCCGAGCATCATACTGGATCGGCCTCGACCATGCTGACGGAGCTGGCCAAGTGGGCCGAGGGAATGAAGGCCATGCGCTAACTCACCGGGCGCTCTGATTTCCGATCATTATTTGCCACAATTCAAGCATAAAGCTTTCGGGATTCTACCTCCGTGGGTCGTTTATGGTGAACGCATACCTAACGAAAACGGAGGTGAACCATGAGCACAGTAGAGCTTATCGAACAGTGGCTGGAGAAGTGCGATCTGGCGCATCAGGCGCAGACACGCTATGACCGGGAACCGACCCCAACCAACTATTCCCGCTTGAAAAGAGCCCAGGAGGAACGTGGGGAGGTGGAGCGGAAGATGTCCCCTCTGCAGGCCCGGGTCGGCTAACAGTCTCTGGCGTCAGCGAGCTCCTAATCGATACCTCGAACCTCGCTGCCCGCTTCAAGTTGTTGTCGTTCATGATCGGAAGGCCCGCTGGGTTGATCAGTACCGGAATTGCGCGATTTGCGTGTGAAGCCCTTCGGCTAGTCTTGCCAGCTCCTCGCTGGCCGCCGATACCTGCTCCGTGGAGGCCGCAGACTGGTCTCCAATATCCCGGATCTGAGTCATATTCTTGTTCATGTCTTCGGCAACCGAAATCTGTTGATCAGCGGCGGTAGCGATCTGGCTGTTGTAACGGCGAATCTCTTCAACAGCTTCCGCAATGGCCTGAATGGCTGTGCCTCCCAGTTCTGCCCGTTCCAGTGTTTGCTTGGCTAATTGGTGCCCGCGCCCCATGTCTGATACGGCCGCTTCGGCGCTGGCGAGAAGGTTGCCGATCAGGGACTCGATTTCCACTGCAGACGTTTGGGTTCGCTTGGCAAGTGATCTTACTTCATCCGCCACTACGGCAAAGCCGCGCCCCTGGTCTCCGGCCCGGGCAGCCTCGATCGCAGCATTCAGCGCCAGAAGGTTGGTCTGCTCAGCAACTGCTTTGATAACGTCCAGCACCGTGCCGATATTGTCGGTTTCCGCTTTCAGGGTATTGAGTTGCTGCATGACCGAGGTGCTTTGCGAGTTCAGCTCGGATACGAAGCTGAGGGTCTCGTTGGTAGCCGCAGTACCACTTTCTGTCCTGTCGCTGCAGTGATTTGCGGACTGAAAGGCGGCTTCGGCGCTTCGAGCAACTTCAGTGACCGTCGCGACCATCTGATTCAGCGCTGCGGCGACCTGATCTGTTTGCGACTTCTGCTCGGCGACTCCCATGTTTGTCTGGTGGGTGACCGCGGAGAGTTCCTCTGACGCCGAAGCGATGCTGGCCGCACCCTGATTGATTTCCTGAATCAGTCCCCGGAGGTTGGTGACCATGATGCCAAACGCTGCCAACAGCTGACCAAACTCATCGCCACGACTACTTCGGCTGTCTACGGTGAGGTCGCCCGATGCAACCTTGTTGGCAATACTCAGGGTTTCGCTGATCGGACGTGTTATTGAGCGAGTGAGGGTCCATGCCACGATCGCCGCCACAAACATGGCCAGTGCGGTTATAGCGATGATTTCGATAACCGTCAGGTCATAACGCTCTTCCATCAGAATCCGCTCGCGCTCTTTCAGTTCCTCGGTCTTGCCAATGGCATTGTGAGCGGCTTTGTATAGTTGTTCTTCGAGGGACGACGTATCAGCAGCGCCTGCGGATAGGCTTGCCGTATAGGTGTTCAGGAGAGACTGATAGTCTTCGATATCGGCGCGTATCTGTTCAACCAGTTGCCGGTCGCTTGCGTTTTGGATCAGTGTCATCAATGTGGCCAGAGCGGCTTTGGTTTGCACCAGGTAGTCGGCGGCTCGATCAATGGATTCGGGGGTTTCGTGTATCCGATAGTTCTTCTCCTCCCGCTCAGCCTCCAGCAACGAGATTTCAGCTTGGTTGGCCTGTTTTAATATCGATACGCGATGGTTGTAGTCGTTGAGTGAGGTGATGCTGACGACCGCGACGATCAGGATGAGCAGCACCAGAATCGCAAAGCTGGAAGCCAGCTTCTTTCCCACCGCAAGGTTTCCCCAAAAAGCACGCATCGATTTTTCCTTTGGTAACCGCCTCCCTGCGAGTCATTTAATGGCCTGTTGGGACGGTATACGGCATTTTCTCCTGAATTTTTGGTTGAGTTTGAAAAAGATTTGTAAATTTAATTGTGAGAATGGCTAAGGATAGTGTTTGCGCCAGGACCGGCTGAATAATCGCCCGATTGTTAATAGGGCAGAGGGCGGACGCCAGCGACATGGTAGTCTGACCATTGGATATCAACGCCTATGGTCATTACCTGGGCAAATCTGTTTTCATGCGAGTTGGGGCGCTATTGGGGCAGGCACGTTGAGACAATTTATTCCGGATTTTGGTTTCGCGAATCCAAAGCAACGGACGTTAACGTTGCTGATGGTCTTCTTTTTATCGGTCTTGTTGTCGGCCTGCGCATTGCCAATCGCTGACCGATCGGAGTCCAGCGCCCTGGACCTGGATGAGGCCGCCGATACCCGGCTCGGACAGGCCATTGCGCCGCAGCTGGAGAGCTATCCTGGTAATAGTGGCATCCATACCTTGGCAAACCCTCGGGATGCCTTTGCTGCCCGCGTTCTGCTGGCGCGCGCCGCCGATCGAACTCTGGACGTTCAGTATTACATCTGGCATGGCGATATAACCGGAACACTGCTGTTGGAAGAGCTGCATACGGCGGCTGAGCGGGGAGTGCGGGTCCGGTTGCTGCTGGATGATAACGGCACCTCCGGGTTAGACGCCGAACTCGCTGCCTTGGCAAGTCATCCTTCCATTGAAGTACGACTCTTTAACCCGTTTGTGATCCGTAATCCCAAATGGTTGGGGTACCTGACGGACTTCTCGCGGGCTAACCGGCGCATGCACAACAAGTCATTCACGGCGGATAACCAGGCCACCATTGTCGGTGGCCGGAATATCGGCGATGAGTATTTTGGTGCCACCGCCGGCGTTCTTTTTGCGGATCTGGACGTGCTGGCCATTGGCCCGGTGGTGCCTGAGGTATCGAGTGATTTTGATCGCTATTGGGCCAGTGCCTCCGCGTATCCCGTTGAACAGCTGTTGCCCGCCGCTTCCGATGCGGATTTGCGCGAGCTGGAGCGTCGTGCGCTGAAGCTTGAGAACGACCAGGCGGCGACAGACTATGTGAAGGCAGTTTCCGAATCTGATTTTGTGCGTCAGTTGTTGTCTGGGGTACTGGAGTTCGACTGGGCCAGAACCCGAATGGTCAGTGATAGCCCCGCCAAAGGGCTTGGGAGATCTGAAAGGGAAGATCTGCTGGCGTATAAGCTTGGCGAGATTCTTGGAGAACCAGAATCCCGGGTCGCATTGATTTCCCCGTACTTCGTGCCAACCCGGGCGGGTGTTGATGCGTTTGCGGCTTTGGCGAACAAAGGTATTGAGGTAAGCATACTGACCAATTCTCTTGATGCCACCGACGTAGCCGCTGTTCATGCGGGTTATGCCAAACGTCGCAAGGCTCTGCTTAAGGCCGGTATCCATCTGTATGAGATGCGGCGGCTCTCGCCTGATGTTGAACGGAACCAGAGCGCCGGGCCCTTCGGTAGTTCGGGCTCCAGCCTGCATGCAAAGACCTTTGCCGTTGACGGCGAGAGACTGTTCGTTGGCTCCTTCAATTTCGATCCCCGCTCAATCAACCTGAACACCGAGCTGGGCTTTGTGATTGAGAGCCCGGCGTGCGTATTCCAGACCAAGGTTGCCACTGATTCCAGACGAAGCCTGCCACCCATTCCACGCGAAAGCTGCCACTGATTCCACGGCAAAGCTGCCACCCTGGCAGGCTGCCTGATTTCCCCAT